>JAEKKW010000137.1 GCA_019510195.1 Lysobacterales bacterium
ACGGAATCGCGCGGAAGGAAGTCGGGCATTCGATCCTCTGGCCCAGGCACCCGCGGGTCCACGCGTGCGGCCGCCTCGGCCGCACTCATGACGGTGGCCAGGTGCAGCGGCTCACGCCAGGTGCTGTCGTACGCCCATGCCACTTCGTGCTGCTTCGCCTGGTCGGGCGCCTGGTACCAGCCTTCGATCCGAACGGCTGCGGTCTCCGGGTCGGGCCCGATCTGATCGAGTGCATGCACCATGCGGTGCCTTGCACACCAGAGCAGGAAGTGTTTGAGCTGCGCCAGCTGCGCTGCATCCACTGCATCGAAGAAGCGCATTGGCGGGAGAAGGCTTACCTCGGGCGTGGCCGAAGGGTGGGCCAGCCAGCCCTGCATGTATGAGCATGCGTTGAGTTCGGTCGGTATGTGGCCCTTGCTGGGCGCAGCTACGCCCACCGGCGTCACCACGTAGGCCAGCATCAGGTAGACCAGCGCCGTCGGGCCTCTGGCGCTTTCGATCACAGCGCCTTCGCGAGACATGGGAACGTCGCGCGACGCCTGCCCTTCCATGAGCGTGGCTCCGCGGAAGACTTGGCTGTGCACGAGGGACGGGGAGATTCCCACGGCCGCGTTGATATGCAGCATCCGAGGAAGCGGCACCAGCGTGGCTGCCGGGTCAGCGATGGCGGATCGCCAGATCCGGAGAACCACCTCCTGCATGACTGTGTTGGGCCGGAACACCTCGACTTCCTGCTTCGTCGTCGACTCGCACTGTCCGTCGTAGGCGGCCACCAGCGGCATGCCGAACAACTGCACCAGCGCTTTGCCGACTCCTGGAACTTCCGCGATGCGCCGCTCCGATGCTCGCTGGATAGCCGCTCTGGTCGTTGCCTTCGGTTCCGCGCTGTCCTGTATCCGCTTTCTCAATGCGGCGTCGTTGCGCATGAGCAGCTCGGCCGCCACCGACGTGACGGGGTGAAAGGTGTCGAGGTCAAGCAGCTCTTCATCTGAAATGGGCATGTGTTGGCGTGGTCTCTTTCGTTGGAAGCGCTTTGATCGTATGGGGGAGACGCACATGCGCAAGGCCGTAGCGAAGGTGCGCGGGAGGGGCTTGCGCATGTAGCGGCTGGCAGTAACTTGGTCGCATACGAACTCTTCTGTGCAGCAATGACGACGCCTGTTTCCTTCTCCATGCGGGGCATGGTCTTCTCTCCCATCGAGCTGGGCACGATCCGGATCGGCCATGTCGAGTTTGGGCCGGACGGTGAGGTGCCCGTCATGACGGATCATTTTTCGGTAACCCAGCTGATCCGTGGACAAGACGGCCGGTGGGTGGAACACGAACTGCAAGAGCGACTGCTTGCGCAGCAAGCTGGCGCGCAAGCCGGCCAGGTCGGCGAGTCGAGGGCCGAGCGCAAGCTGCGGTCCATCCCCGTGAGGGTGCAGTTTGATTCGCCGGATCTTGTGATCCGCTCTGGGCTTCAGGCCTTCGATTGCTCCAGCCGCCGCGTTGTTTGCGCGAGCGCTGGGGATGGGCGGGCCTTCCGGCGTCTGGAGGCAAGTGAG
>JAEKKW010000055.1 GCA_019510195.1 Lysobacterales bacterium
AGCGCGCCGCCATGTCGACACTGTTGCTCGCCTTCGACCTGATCGGCACCTTCGTGTTCGCACTCAGTGGCGGCACGCTGGCGGTGCGCAAGCGGCTCGACCTGTTCGGCGTGCTGGTGCTGTCCTGCGTGGCGGCGGTGTCCGGTGGCATCGTCCGCGACGTGTTGATCGGCGCGCATCCGCCGGCGTCGCTGGCCGATTGGCGTTATCTGGTGACGGCGATGGTGGCCGGGCTGGTCACGTTCCGCTGGTCTTCGGCCATCGAGCGCCTGAACAACCCGGTGCAGCTGTTCGACGCCGCTGGTCTCGCACTGTTCGCGGGACTCGGCACCGCCAAGGCACTCGCATTCGGGCTGACACCGTTCGCGGCGATGCTGCTCGGCATGGTCACCGGCATCGGCGGCGGCATCGCCCGCGACGTGCTGGTGGCGCGCACGCCGGTCGTGCTGCAGGCCGAACTCTATGCGATCGCCGCACTGGCCGGCGGCGGCGTGGTGGCGCTGGCTTCGGTCCTGCACCTGCCGCAAGTCCCGGCGATGGTGGCCGGCGCGCTGGCCTGCTTCGGCCTGCGCTACATGGCCCTGCGCCACGGCTGGCAACTGCCGGTGGCGCGGCCGCGCGAGTAAACGCTTACGCCGCGAACAGCGCCTTCATCTTCTTCATCGCGTTCGCTTCGATCTGGCGGATGCGCTCGGCACTGACGCCGTATTCGTCCGCCAGTTCCTGCAAGGTCACCTTGTTGTCGGCATCGAGCCAGCGGCGCTTGACGATGTCGCGCGAACGCGCATCAAGATCGGCCAGGCCTTCGCGCAGCAGTTCCAGCTGGTGGTCCTCGCTGTCGGCACGCTCGTAAGCCTGCGACGGATCCTCGGCTTCGGCGCGCAGGTAGGCGGCCGGCGACGGCGGTGCGTGTTCGTCATCATCGTCGGACGGCGCATCGAACCCGATATCGCGTCCGGACAGGCGCGCTTCCATCTCCAGCACTTCGCTTTCCGGCACGTTGAGGTCGCGCGCAACGGCCTTGACCTCTTCGGCGTTCATCCAGCCCAGCCGCGTCCGCGACTTGCGCAGGTTGAAGAACAGCTTGCGCTGCGCCTTGGTGGTCGCGACCTTGACGATGCGCCAGTTCTTGAGGATGAATTCGTGCATTTCGGCGCGAATCCAGTGCACCGCGAAGCTGACCAGGCGCACGCCGACATTGGGATCGAAGCGCTTGATCGCCTTCATCAGGCCGATGTTGCCTTCCTGGATGAGGTCGCCAAGTTGCAGTCCGTAGCCGTTGTAGCCACGCGCCACATGCACCACGAAGCGCAGATGGGCGAGGATCAGTTCCTGGGCGGCACCGAGATCGTTGTGGTCGCGCAGGCGCGCGGCGAGCGCACGCTCGTCTTCCACCGTCAGCATCGGAACCTGATGCACGGCGGAGATGTACGCGTCGAGGGAGCCCAGAGGGCTGGGCAGCGTGAGCGCAGTGGTTGCAGCGCGGGTGACCGGCACCCGAGCGAGGGTCATTTCAGTCATGAGCGAATCTTAGCAGTCCGGTGCGATGAGTGCCAAACGACCATACGGTCCCGTTTTCGGACGTTCAGGGGACAGGAAAACCCGGACACCAACCGTCTTCTTTCCCCTATGGGGACGACATGGACAAGATGCAATGGTGGCGAAAGGTCCCCTGCACATCGCCGGCGTAGCGTGGCGTGGCCTCAATCCTCATTTTCCGGAGCTCCGCATGAAGCACCCGATCCTGATTTCCCTGATGTCGCTGGCGCTGTCCGCCGCCCTGCCGGCCATGGCCCAGACCGCAGCTGCCCCAGCCGGTTCCACCGGCCAGTGCAAGGACGGCAGCTACACCTCTGCCAGCTTCAAGATGGGCGCCTGCCGCGGCCACAAGGGCGTCCAGTCCTGGTTCGGCGCGACCGAAGCCAAACCCGCCAAGCCGGCCAAATCGGCGCCCGCCGCACCGAAACCGGCTGCAGCTCCCATGGCAACCAGCGCACCTGCCACCGGCGCCACCGGCACCTGCAAGGACGGCACCACCACCAATGCCGCTTCCAAGTCCGGTGCCTGCCGTGGCCACAAGGGCGTGCAGGAGTGGCACGGCGGCGGCGCTCCGGCCAGGTCCGCGCCTGCGATGGCTCCGGCACCCGTTCCCGCCGCAGCGCCGGCGCGTCCGGCACCGGTCGCGACCACTGCACCAGCCTCCGCGCCTGCCCCGGCCGCGCGCGCGCCGCGTGCCATGCCGGCTCCCGGCCCGGTTGCTGCCGGCGGCGGCAATGGCCAGGTCTGGGTCAACATGAAGACCAAGGTCTATCACTGCCAGGGCGACCGCTGGTATGGCACCAGCAAGGATGGCCAGTACATGAGCGAGAGCGCCGCGGTTGCCGCGGGCGTGCGCCCGTCACGCAACAAGGCCTGCGGCACGAAGTAGGCAATCCTGTCGCGAAAAACAAAACGCGGCCCGCTCCTGATCAAGAGCGCGGCCGCGTTTTTGCTGCATCCGGAAATCAGCTCCGGCGTTCGATCGAACTGATCGCGCCGTCATCGTTGTGATGGACCACGCAGATGCGACTGTCGCGGCCATCCTGCAACTCCTGGCGTGGCACCTGCAGGCGGCGCGCTTCGTCTTCCAGCGTTTCCGTCACCGGCACCGGCACCGGCTTGCGGTTGGGAATCAGGCTCCACAGCAGCAACAGCGCGCAGGTCCCGAACACCAGCAACGCGGAATGCGTCAACGACACCGGAGTGATGGTGTCGATCGCTTCCTGCGCGGCCAGGTCCCAATCCACGTGCAGGCGATGTGCTTCGCGCAGGGAGCGGAAGGCGACGCGGAAGGCGGGGATCCACAGCAGGACCCAGCCGATCCACACCAGCAGCGTCGCGCCATCCGACACCAGCCGGCGCCCGCGTCCAAGCTCGCGCCGGGCGTTGATGATCGGCGGCTTGGCGCGTGGCTCAACCATGGTCGCCACCGCCGGTCTTCATGTGGACGCCGCGATCGGGGCTGACCCAGCGCGCACGCTTGCCCTCGCCCATCATCCACGCCTTGGGGAAGGCAACCACGGTGGCGGCGGTATTGATCAGCCAGAACATCAGCGGATACCACACCATCCAGAAATAATTGCGCCCGAGCCCGCGTTCGTAATGACTGTCCAGCCACTTGCTCACGGCGAATTGCAGCAAGCAGCTGAAAGCGAGGAAGACGCTGCTGTATTGCGGGATCAGCGGCGAGCCGATGCCGGGGAACCAGTCGTCCGGCAACACGTAGCCGAGCAGCCACACCACCACCATCGCCAGCATCACGTAAGCCCAGGTCAGGCTCAGCACCAGTTCCAGCAGCAATGGCCACAGGCGGTTCTGGCCGGGATGGAAGATCACGCCAAGATTGCGACGCAATACCTGTGCGCCGCCGGTGGCCCAGCGCAGGCGCTGTTTCCACAGTCCCTTCAGCGTTTCCGGCATCAGGATCCACACCAGCGCATGCGGCTCGTAGCGCACGTCCCAGCCACCGCGTTGCAGGCGCCAGGTGATGTCGATGTCCTCGGTCAGCGCATCGGGGTTCCAGTAGCCGACCTGGCGCACCGCCGAACGGCGGAACGCGGTGATCACGCCGGAAACGGTGAACAGTGCGCCGAACACCCGTTGCGCGCGCTTGATCATGCCGACGATCGACGAGAACTCGCCGACCTGCACGCGCCCGAGCAGGGTCGAACGATTGCGGATGCGCGGGTTGCCGGTGACCGCGGCGACGCGCGGATTGTCGAAGTGGCGCACCATCCAGTACGCCGCGTGCGGATCGAGCAAGGCGTCGCCGTCGATGCAGATGAGGATGCGGTGCTTCGCCAGCAGCGCGCCTGCCTGCAGGCCCATCGCCTTGCCCTGGTTGCGGGCGAGATGGACCACGCGCAGGCGCGGATTGCCGGCGACCATGGCATCGAGGATCGCGCCGGTATCGTCCTTGCTGCCATCGTTGATGGCGATGACTTCGAAGTCGGGGTAGTCGAGCTTCAGCGCCTGGCCGATGGTCTCCGCCGCATGCGGACCCTCGTTGTAGCAGGGAATCAGCACGCTGACGCCGGGCGCATCGGCGGGAATCGCCGGATGGTCGAACGCGGGTTCGCGGCGCTCGATGCGCCAGTAGAACAGGATCGCCCCGAGCATCCACAGGTAGGACATGAACAACGGGTAGTAATAGACGAATCCCTGCAGCGTCAGCCAGACCGTTGGCAGGAAGGCCTGGAACGAACCCGGGATCACTGATCGTCCTCCTCGTCCTGCGGGTTGAGCTTGCTGTCGAGTACCGGTTTCAGCAACGCCGCATCAGGCACGTTGTTGAAGACATTGTCGGGATAGTAGCCGACGTGCTTCACGCCCATGCCGTAGAGCATGCGGATGGTGTCGGGGAGTTCGTTCGGCGGCAGCGGCGCATCATCCTTGCGCCAGTCCACCGACTGCAGTTCGAACACGGCGTGGTTGATGCCGTGCGGCACCGCCTTCACCTTCGCCACCATCTCCTGGTAGAACTTCTGCGGGTCCGCGGCCTGCTCCATGTAGGGCATGGCCATGATCGCGGTGTAGTCGTAGCGCTGGATCGACTTGCGCAGGTTCTGCGCGTACCAGGTCTCGGCTTCGGGATTGAGCGCGACCTGCGCATAGAGGTTGCGCGCGGTGAGCAGGCCCGGCTGTTCGGCGCGCACGGCGGTAGCGACGTCCAGCGCGAAGCCGTCGAGGAAGTCGGTCTTGCGTTCGCTCCACTTCAGCAGCAGGGCATGATCGCCGCGCAGCTTCGGCAACGGTTGCGGCAGGCCCCAGGCGCGATACTGCTTCTTCGCCCAGTTGCTGCCGTCCTCGTAATCGGACAGGGTGACGTCGTCGTGGAAGAGGATGCCGTCGAACGTGGCCTGGCGGCCGAGGTCTTCGTAGATCTCCTTCACCCACTTGCGCACGCGCGGCGAGAACGGCGTCAGTCGCGGATAGCCCATCGCCAGGTGATTGGCCTTGTTCGGCAGCGTCACCACCACGTCCTTCGCCACCGGATCGTTGGCCGGTGGTTGCCACGCCAGCAGCGGCATCCACGCGAACACGCGCTTGACCTGGGTGCGCGTCAGCAACTGCCAGGCGACGCGGTTGAACAGGTCGGCGCGCATCGGCATGTGGCGATTGGGGAAGTACACCGCGTCGGCGGCGCCATTGGCATCGGGATCCGCGAAGGCCTGCAGGTAGACGATGTTGATGCCGAGGCGCTGCACGCGATCCAGCAGCTTGCCGAGATTGGCCTCGGTCTGCTCGGGATCCTTGTCATAGACGTAGTCGAGATCGATCTGCGCGACCTTGGCCGCGCGACCCTGGTCGAGCACGTTGCGTTCGCGCACGCGCAGCAGGTGGGCCAGCACGTCCGGCGTGGTGTCGCCCATGACCAGTTCGCGCCGCAGCGCCGACAACGGCGTGGCCGCGCTGTTGGGGCCGTCGTCGAGATTGAGCCCGAGCGGCATGCCGGCTTGTTCGGCGATCCTGCTGACGTCGGCGTTGTAGCGCCCGTACGGCCACACCATCACCCGCGGTGCCTTGCCGAGGTGCTTGCTGATCAACGCGCGGTTGCGGGCGAAATCGCGGCGGATGCGCGCGCGGTACTCGTCCACTGTCTCGTAGCGCTGCTGGTCGGGCACCCATTGCAGCGCGGTCGCCGCCGGCTGGCGGTTGCCCTGCGGATTGGCGAGGATGCCGCGATGCAGATCGAAACTGTGGCTGGCGATCTCCACCAGGCCGCTGTCCTGCATCTTTTTCAGCTCACCCCAGGCCATCAGTTCGTTGCGCGGGAGCGCGCGACCATCGAAATCGAAGTCCTTGCCTTCCGGCACTTCCAGCCAGTGGCCAACCAGCGCCACCACTGCCGGAATCTTCTCGCGCTTGAGGATCGGCCACGCGTTCCTGTAGACCGATTCATAGCCATCGTCGAAGGTCATCAGCACCGGCTTGGCCGGCAGCGGCTTCTTTTGGGCGCGCGCGTCGAGGATGTCCTGCACCGAGACGAAGTGGTAGCCATTGGCCTTCAGCCATTGCAGCTGCTTTTCCAGCAATGCCGGTGGCACCGCATAGGACGGCGTCAACGCGTCCTTGCGTTCGGCGATCTCGTGGTAGCACAGCACGGTGACTTCCGGCGGCACGATCGCGGCGCGCGCAACCGGCGCGAGCGCGCACAGCCCAGCCAGGACGATGGACAGCAGGAGACGGAAGGCAGGCATGCGCAGCTCGACGGGAACCGGCGATCATTCTAGGCCGTGGCGGCCGCGCCCCGGATTAAATGGTTGTCATGTCGCCGTCGGCAGCGACCAGTCGATCGGCGCCTGGCCGTGGCGCGCCAGATACTCGTTGGCGGCGGAGAAATGGCCGCAGCCGATGAAGCCGCGATGGGCCGACAGCGGCGACGGATGCGGCGCCTTGAGCACGCGATGACGGCGCGGGTCGATGACCTTGCCCTTGGCCTGCGCATAACTCCCCCAGAGCATGAAGACCAGCCCTTCGCGTTCGCGGTTGAGGACATCGACCACGTGATCGGTGAAGCCTTCCCAGCCGCGCCCCTGGTGGCTGCCGGCGCGCCCATCCTCGACCGTCAGCACCGAATTGAGCAGCAACGCCCCGCGCTCCGCCCATGGCATCAGATAACCGTTGGCCGGTCGCGCCATGCCGATGTCGCGATGCAGTTCCTTGAAGATGTTGTCGAGCGACGGCGGGATCGGCACGCCCGGCAATACCGAGAAACACAGGCCGTGGGCCTGGCCGGGACCGTGATAGGGATCCTGGCCGAGGATCACCACCTTGACCGCATCGAACGGAGTGGCATCGAAGGCGGCGAAGATGTGTTTGGGATCGGGATGGATGCGGGCGCCGGCACGGACGCGTTCGCGCAGGAAGGCCGATAGCGCGCGCATGTCGTCGCGCTGGAACCAGTCGCCGACGCGCGCCTTCCACGATGGTGCGAGGCGGATGGCGTCGCCGTCCGTCATCTCAGTGGCGCACCAGCCGCGCCGCGTGCAGCTGGAACAGGATCTTGGTCACCAGCAGGCGTTCCTCCACCGGCTTCAGCACCAGATCGTTGGCGCCGGCCACCAGCAGGTCGCGCTGCTTGTCGGGATTCTCGTCGCCGGTCATCACGATGATCGGCAGCGCGCGCTTGCCGAGGTGGAATTCACCGCGCACGCGCCGCAGCACATCGCCGCCGCCGAGCGGGCCATTGAGGTAGACGTCGGTGAGGATGAGGTTGGCGCCCGGCGCATCGTCACCTTCGCGGTGCTGGGCGAGATAGTCGAGCGCGGATTCCGCGCTCTCGACATGGATCACGTCGAGGCCCTGCGCCGCAAGCATGCGCTTGATCGCCAGCGCGACGACGCGGCTGTCCTCGATGTAGAGCACGCGCGCACCGGCGATCGGTTGCGGCTGCACGTAACCGCGCAGGAACGCCACCAGCGCGCCGTAACCGAGTTCCTTGTCGAAATAGTCGGTGATCTCGTCGCCGAGCGTGCGCGTTTCCAGCCGATGCTGGACGTCGGACGACACCGCGATCACCGGCACGTAGGCCTGGCCCGCGGCTTCATGCACGGCGCGCGCGACGTCCTGGCCATCGCCATCGGGCAGCACCAGCGAGGTGGTGACGAGATCGACCTGGCCCGCGGCCAGCGCCTTCTGCGCGCTGGCGACACCGTCGCAAGGCACCACGCTGGCGTTCGGCAATTCCTTGAGGAGGACGTCGCCGATCAGCTTGCGCACCATGCGCGAGCCATCGACCACCATCACGCGCGGCGCTTCGCTGACCAGATGACGCAGATCGCGGATTGGAATGGACATCAGCGATCCGTCGGGCGGGTCTGGCGCAGGAAATGGCCGGTGACGATACCGGCACCCAGCCATCCCAGCAAGGTCGCGGCGACCACCGCGGCCAGCGCCTGGGCCGGCGTCAGCGGTTGCAGTTCGAAATGCGATCCGTAACTCGCTGCCAGCGCCGACAACGGCGGCCGCAATGCAATGTTGGCGGCGGTGAGGACGGCGAGCGCGAGCAGTCCCGCGCCCAGCCCGTACAGCGCGCCGAGATAGAGGAAGGGCCGGCGGATGAAACCGTCGGTCGCGCCAAGCAATTGCAGCACGCCGATTTCCTCGCGGCGCGCCTGGATGTCGAGGCGCACGGTGTTGCCGATCACCAGCACCGCGCCGGCGCCGAGCATCACCGCCAGTACCAGCGCCAGTCGCGCGCCGAGTTGCAACCAGTCGTCGAGGCGCTTGCGCCACACCGCATCGTGCTGCACAAGATCGGCTTCCGGGAACTGCTTGAGGGCATCGGCCAACGCCAGCTCGTCGCGCTTCGGCGTCACCACCAGCACGTTCGGCAGCGGATTGCCATCGAGTCCGTCGAGCACATCACCCAGCGTGCTGCTCTTGCGCAATTCGGCAAGGCCTTCGTCCGGCGTCTTCCACACCACATTGCCGACATCGGGACGTGCGCGCACCTCCTCGGCCAACGCACGGGCGCGATCGACCGGGGTGTCCTGCTTGAGGAAGACGCTGATCTCGCGCGAACGCTGGACGTCGCCGGTGAAGCGTTCGACGTTCTGCAGCACCAGCCACAGTCCCAGCGGCAGGGTGAACGCCAACGCGATCACCGCGATGGTCAGCAACGAAGCGAATGGCTTGCGCAGCACGCGGCCGAGGCTGGCCATCAGGCTGTAGAGATGATGATCGATCCAGGTGCCGACGCCCGAGCGCGGCTTCTCGACGCGCTGGTTATTCATCGGCGAGATCCTCGGGCGAGATGTCGTCGACCAGATGGCCCTGATTGAGCACCAGCACGCGCTTCTTCATGCGCTTGACGAGGTTGAGGTCGTGGCTCGCCACCAGCACGCTGGTGCCGCGCTCCGGCAGCGACGCGAACAACTCCATGATCTCGGCGGACAGCGTCGGATCGAGATTGCCGGTCGGCTCGTCGGCGACCAGCATCCGCGGTTCACCGATCAATGCGCGGGCGATGCCGACACGCTGCTGTTCGCCCGCCGACAATTGCGACGGCAGCGATTTCTCGCGCCCGCCAAGACCGAGGCGTTCGAGCTGGCTGCGCACGCGCTTGCCGATCTCGGCACGCGGCATCCCGCGCAGGATCAGCGGCAACGCCACGTTCTCGAAAATGCTGCGATCGGCCAGCAACTGGTGACTCTGGTAGACCACGCCGACATCGCGCCGATGCAGCGCGACCTTGCGACCGCGCACGTTGTGGAGATTGCGTTCGTCGAACAGCACCGCGCCGCGATTGGGGCGCTCGGCGAGCTGGATCAGCTTGAGCAGGGTGCTCTTGCCGGCGCCGGAATGGCCGGTGACGAACAGCATTTCGCCCGGTTCCACCGCGAAATTGACGTCCGCCAGCGCGTGGCGGCCGCCGGGATACTGCTTGCTGACGCCGTCGAAGCGGAGAAGGCTCATGCCGGCATTATGCGTGACTCCGCCTGCAGCCGGAATCACTGCCGCAGTGTTTCAGCTCAATGCTGCTGCGATGCTCCGCGCGTCACCAGTCGGCGCAGGCTCTGGCCGATGCGGCCCAGCAGTCCCGGCTTCGCCTGTTCGGCGGCCGGCTTCGGCGCCGCGTGTTCATGCCTGGCATTGTCGCGACGCGGCGCACGCTGTGTTGCTGCATCCTGCTGCGGCGCTGCGCTGCCATCCAGCGGACGGCCATTGCGGCGGCGGCGACGCTTGCGCGGCGCCTTGTCGGGATCGACTTCAGCCGCGGCAACCGAGACCGCCGGCTTGCTGGCCTGCTGTTCCGGACGCGGGGCACGCGGCGGGCGCGGACTATTGGATACGCGGCCACCTTCGCCGCGACGACCACCGTCGCTGCCGCCACTCCGGGAACGACCACCGCCCCGCTTGGCTTCGTCCGCAGCACGCGCTTCGCGGGCTTCCTTGAAGATCGTGCCGATGCTGTCGTCCTCTTCACCGGCGACCACCTCCGGCCTGGGACGTTCCGGACGCGGCAGCGCGACGAGCATGTCGGGCGTCACATGCTCTCCGGGGATTTTCTGGTCGATGTAGGCCTCGATGTCGGGCAGCGACATCCCGTAGCGCTCGCAGGCGAAACTGATGGCATCGCCTTCGGCGCCCAGGCGCGCGGTGCGGCCGATGCGATGCACGTAGTCTTCGGCGTCGAACGGCAGATCGTAGTTGTAGACGTGCGAGACGCCATCGATGTGCAGGCCGCGCGCGGCGACGTCGGTGGCCACCAGGATTTCCAGCTGGCCGGCCTGGAATTTCTTCAGCAACGATTCGCGCTTCTTCTGCGGGACGTCGCCCGAGAGCACGCCGACCCGGTAGCCGGCCTTTTCCAGGGCGCGGGCGACGCGCTCGACGAAGGCCTTGGTGTTGACGAAGACCATCGTGCGCGCGCCTTCGCTGCGCGAGAGCAGGCCGATCAGCAACGGGATCTTCTCCTCGTCGGCCGGGTAATACAGGCGCTGGCGCACGCGGGCGGCAGTGATGGATTCGGTTTCGACGACCAGCTTTTCCGGGTCGTTCATGTGCTCGTAGGCGAGCTCGAGCACGCGATGGCTCAGCGTCGCCGAGAACAGCAGCGTCTGGCGTTCGGTCCGCGCCGGCATCCGTCGCAGCAGGAAGCGGATGTCCTTGATGAAGCCGAGGTCGAACATGCGGTCGGCTTCGTCGAGGATGCAGACCTCGCAAGCGTGCAGGCTCACCACCTTGTGCTGCTTGACGTAATCGATCAGGCGGCCGGGCGTGGCGATGATGATGTCGGCGCCGCGCTGCAGCTGCTCGCGCTGCTTGTCGTAGTCGACGCCGCCGTAGACCAGCGCGAACTTGAGGCCGAGGTCGGAGGCGAACTTCACCGCATCCTTGTGGATCTGGATCGCCAGCTCGCGGGTCGGTGCCAGGATCAGCGCGCGCGGATCCTCCGGTTGGCGCTCGGCCATCGCCGGTCGGGTCAGCAGGCGGTTGATCGCGGCAATCAGGAAAGCCAGCGTCTTGCCGGTGCCGGTCTGGGCCTGCCCGGCGACATCGCGCCCGGCCAGCGCGACCGGCAGGGTCAGCGCCTGGATCGGGGTGCAGCGGTTGAACCCTGCGGCTTCCAGGCCCGCGAGCAACGCGGGATGCAGGTCGAAAGAGGAAAAGGCGACATCGGTCAGCGGTTTATCGGACATGAAGTTTCTATGCGGAATTCTGGGCGCAAAAGGCGCTTGGGGATGGGCGGCCACGCGCTGGGCGGGCGCCGGAAGTGGCTTGCGGAGAAGGCAGGCTGGGCCTTGAAGTCCGCCTGCAAGCCCGCACATCTTAGCAAGTCGCACCCGCGGACGCGTCACAGCCGTTGCGACCGGGACGTGCGAAGCTATCCGCGTCCCTTCCGATCCGACCCCATCCGGAGTGTCCATGAGCAGTGCCAACGTTTTCCACGCCACCGACAAGGACTTCGACGACCTCGTCCTCAAGTCCGACCAGCCCGTGCTGGTGGATTTCTGGGCGCCGTGGTGCGGCCCCTGCAAGATGATCGCCCCCAGCCTCGACCAGCTCGCCGACACCTACGAAGGCAAGGCCAAGGTGGTGAAGGTCGATATCGAGGCCAATCCGCACCTGGGCATGCGTTTCAACGTCCGCAGCATCCCGATGCTGGTGATGTTCAAGGGCGGCCAGATCGCCGCGACCCAGATGGGCGCGCCGCCGAACGTGAAGTCGGTGTTGTCGCAGATGATCGACCGGGCCGTCGCCTGAGAATCTGAATAATTTCCGGCGCCCGCTTGCCGCGGAGCGCCGGTAGTGCTAGCTTTTCAGGCGTCCGGCGCGCCTGTCAGTGCAAATCGACATCTCCGCCGCACCCATCTGGTTGCACCGAATCCATTCCTGAACCACTCCGCCGGCCACTGGCCTGGCGCTCGCCATTGCGAGGATTCCCCTTTGTCCGAAGAAGAAATCAAGCCCGCCCCGAAGCGTCGTGGCCGTCCGCCCAAGGTCCGTCCCGAAGCCACGGAAGCCGCACCCGCACCTGTCGCCACTGAAGCCAGAGCACCCGCAACGCCGCCACTGGCCGCACCTGCGCCGGCACCACAGGCCGCGGAAGCGCCCCGGGAACAACGCCCGCAGCAAGCTCCCGCACAGTCCGACGACGGCGGCAACGGCGAGTCGCAACAGGCCGGCAACGGCCAGAACGGCGGCGGCGACCAGCGTTTCAACAACAATCGCCGCGAACGGTTCAAGAACCGCCGCGATCGCCAGCGCGATCGCTATCGCGAACAAGGCCTCCCCAACGACGACGACGGCCAGCAGGGCCCGCCGCCCTCGGCACGGCCGATGCCGACCATCCCCGACGGCTTCCCCCAGTATTCGCTGGGCGACCTCAAGCGGATGCCGGCACAGAAGCTGCTCGACATCGCCGAACAGTTGCAGATCCATGAAGGCGTGGCGCGCGCGCGCAAGCAGGACATCATCTTCGCCCTGCTGAAGGTGCTGACCCGCCATGGCGAGGGCGTCGCCGCCGATGGCGTGCTGGAAATCCTGCCCGACGGCTACGGCTTCCTGCGCGCGGCCGAGGCCAGCTACCTGGCCGGCCCCGACGACACCTACATCTCGCCGAGCCAGATCCGTCGCTTCAACCTGCGCACCGGCGACCATATTGCCGGCCGCATCCGCTGGCCCAAGGATGGCGAACGCTACTTCGCGCTCAACATCGTCGACACCATCAACGGCGAGCCGATCGAGGCCAGCAAGAACAAGACGCTGTTCGAGAACCTGACGCCGCTGTTCCCGCGCAAGCGCTTCAAGCTCGAGCGTGGCGACGGATCGTCGGAAGACATCACCGGCCGCATCCTCGACCTGATGGCCCCGCAGGGCAAGGGCCAGCGCGCGCTGATCGTGTCGCCGCCGAAAGCCGGCAAGACGATGATGATGCAGCAGATCGCCACCGCGATCACCACCAATCATCCCGACGTGCACCTGATCGTGCTGCTGATCGACGAGCGCCCGGAAGAAGTGACGGAAATGCAGCGCACCGTGCGCGGCGAAGTCATCTCCTCCACCTTCGACGAACCGGCCGCGCGCCACGTCCAGGTCGCGGAAATGGTGATCGAGCGCGCCAAGCGCCTGGTCGAGCACAAGAAGGACGTGGTGATCCTGCTCGACTCGATCACCCGCCTCGCCCGCGCCTACAACAACGTGTTGCCGTCGAGCGGCAAGGTGTTGACCGGCGGTGTCGATTCCAACGCGCTGCATCGCCCGAAGCGTTTCTTCGGCGCCGCGCGCAACGTCGAGGAAGGCGGCTCGCTGACGATCATCGCCACCGCGCTGGTCGATACCGGCAGCGCAATGGACAAGGTGATCTACGAGGAATTCAAGGGCACCGGCAACTCCGAAGTGCACCTGGATCGCCGCATCACCGAGAAGCGCGTCTACCCGGCGATCGGCGTCAACCTCTCCGGCACCCGCCGCGAGGACCTGCTGATCGAGCCCGACCTGCTGCAGAAGATCTGGATCCTGCGCAAGCTGCTGCACCCGATGGACGAGATCGCGGCGATGGAATTCCTGCTCGACAAGATGAAGAACACCAAGTCGAACGACGAGTTCTTCAGTTCGATGAAGCGCTGAGTCTCGACATCACCGGAAATGCAAAAGCCCCGCATCGCGGGGCTTTTTGTTTTTGGTTCGCGCGATTCTGTTACGGCGCCTTCGCATCGCTGGCGACAAGCTTCACCTGATCGCTCTTCATCGCGACAAATCCCCTGCCGGCGGCATCGGACACGCCGATCCAGCGATCCGGGTCATTGACGAACCACGGGGCGATATTGCGTGCCCCGCGCTGTTCGAGGCGCCACTTCCCGTCGTTGTCGATTCGCACGCCTTCGCGTGCGTTGAATATGATCGGCAGCGCACCGACAAGGTGATTGTCGCCGACCAGCGGACTGCCCGATGCCGGCGCCATCTTGAGGCCGCGGGCAAAACGCAGGACATCGCGTTCGAGCAACTTGCGGGCATCATCCAGCAATTTGTCCCTTCCCCGAATGTTGTACAGCGCGGACTGCGCGATCACCGCATCCGCCACTGATCCGTCGGGATTGAGATAGAGATGGACCATGACGGCGCCACTCACGTTGGCCATGGACAATCCCATCGGGTACCCAGGCAGCCGCGGCTGCGAAACGATGCAGTTCATGACGCATTTCGAGTGGTCGCTCTCCTGTTTGCCCAGTTCATCCTCCGACAGGTACCGCTGGTCACTGAAACGCCTGTTGTCCACGGAGATGTCATAGCCCGTCGTATTGGGACGCGCCGCCAGGGTCAACTGGAAATAGGTTTTGGCATTGACCGCAACGCCATCCTGAAGATAGGGCTGGAATTTCCAGTTGGCGATGATCTTGCCTACGTTCTTCGCGACATCGGGATCAAGCCGTGTCGCAATATGGTGTTCCTTCACCATCCCGTCCGGGCCGAAGGTGAGATCCCCGCGTATCCGCATGGTCATCACCGTTTCAGTCAACCCATGGCTGTTGGTGACCAGCTTCAACTCTTCCGCCCGGGTCATCGCCAGCGGACTGGCCAGCAGGGCCAGCGCCAGCCCCGTCATCATCGATCGCTTGATCATCCCGTTCTCCCCCTCGTGCCGGGGCGATCGTAGCGCAACTCGAGTGGATCAGTACGAACGATCCTGCGGCCGCAGCATCCGCGCCATCGATGCTTCCGCTCCTGCCGGCGTTCCCGCCTGTTCGGCAAGTTCGGCGGCGACATCGACGAAACCACGCATCAGGGCGATGTCGCGCGGGGTGCGGTTGAGGCGATCGCGCTGGCCGAGCGGTGCGCCACTGTCGCGCAGGCGGCGCGCCACCGACATCAACCCGTGCAGGGCGGCGATGTGGAGCGGGCCGAAACCACGCGGATCCTGGGCATCAAGCTGCACTTCCTCGTCGAGCATGCGATCGAGTCCGGCCAGGATCACCGCTTCATCGCAAGCGGTTCCCGGTTCGGCACGCGCACCGAGCAGCAGCAACAACGGGGTGACGCCGGCTTCGGCGCGGGCGTTGGCATCGGCGCCGGCCAGCAACAGGGTATCGAACAGCGTGACCAGGCGCGTGCGATCGCGCGCGGTGAAGCCATACAACGCGCCGCAGTGGATCGGCGCCAGTCCCTGCGGATCGGCGGCAGCGACATCGGCGCCGGCACGCAATAGTCGCGTGACCATTTCGGGCAGGCCCAGCGCGGACGCCAGCATCAGCACGGTGACATCACCGGGCAGGCGCTGGTCGAGATCGGCGCCGGCGGCGAGCAGGCGATCGACCACCGCGGCATGACGCATGCTCACTGCTGCCGACAACGGCGTGGCGCCAGTGCTGGCGCTGAGCCCGACATCGGCGCCATGCACGACCAGTTGTTCGACCGCATCGACATGGCCACCGCCGGCGGCACGCAGCAACGCGCTGCAACCTTGTGCGTCAAGGGCATCGACGGGAAAGCCGAGTTCGAGCAGGCGGCGCACCGCGTCGCCATCGCCAGTGATCGCCGCGGCCGGCAGATCGCCCGCGCGCAACGCCCGCCCCGGCAATGGCCAGCCGCGCCAGTCGAGCCAGTCGGCGAGATCCTTGCGGCCATTGGCGAGCGCGACGCCGAGCGCGGTCTGGCCATCGGGGGCGCGCGCATCGGGTTTCGCGCCGACGGCGACCAACGCGCGCACGGCGTTGGCATCACCGCAAGCCGTTGCGACATGCAGCGCACTGAGGCCCGAGCCGTCGATCGCGCACGCGTCGACACCGCCGTCGAGCAGGCGTTGCGTCAAGCGCGGCCAATGCAAGCGGATGGCGTGATGCAACGGCGGATCACCGGCACTGTCGCTGCCGAAGGGATCGCCGCCGCGTTCCAGCAATTGCAGGGCGAAGGCTTCGCCATGCTCCGACGGATGGGCGCGACAGGCTTGCAGATGGTTGGCGAACACGCCGGCGCCGGCGGGACTGGCGCCGCGCCGCCACAGCGAGTCAAGCGCCAATGCGGCACGGGCATCGCCGGGCGCGAGACGCAGCAATTGCCCGAGCAGGCTGTGGCCTTCGCGACTGGCATCGACATCGGCGCCGCGCGCGAGCAGCCACGGCACCAGCTGCGGCGACGAGGGCGCGAGCTCGGCAAGCATGCGGGTGAATTCGCTACGTTCCAGCAGCGGCGAAAAACGTTCGAGCGTGGCGGTGTCGCCATCGCGCAATGCATCGCTGACGACCGCATACGGCGGCCGGTTCGGCGTGGCATCGTCCGCGACGACATCGCCATCCACCCCGGCACCCGGTGGCGGGATGAAGGCGGGATCCAGCACCTGTACCACCGACCAGCGACCGAGCGCCTTGGCGCGCGTCAGCGCATCGATGCCGGCATCGTCGACCGTGTCGGCGTGCGCACCGGCCGCCTGCAACGCGGCGATCACATCGACGCCGGCGACCTCGCCTTCCACCGCATGACGCAAGGCATCGTGGCCATCGGCATTGCGCGCGACGACATCAGCCTTCGATTCCAGCAGCGCATCGATCACGTCGCGATGGCCGCCCTGCGCCGCCAGCATCAATGGTGTCGTTTGCGTCGCGTCGCGGACATCGACGCCAGCGCCGCTGTCGAGCAGGGTCTGGACGATGGCGGAATGGCCGGCTTGCGCCGCCAGGTGCAGCGCGCTGCGCCCGTCGCCATCGACCGCATCCGCCACTTGCGCGCGATGACGCAGCAGCAGTTGCACGCCGGCGGGATCGTCATCATCGGCAGTCGCGGCAGCGAGCAACGGCGCCAGCGCTTTCGCCGGGGCGACGCTGGCGCCGCGTTCGAGCAGGAATTTCGCCAGGCGCCAATTGCCTGCGGCGCAAGCCATCGCCAACGGCGTCTGGCCGTTGTCGTTGGCGACGTCGACCTGCGCCTGGGCATCGAGCAGCAAGGCGGCGACGCCGGGATCGGTGCTGCGCGCGGCGTGATGCAGCGGCGTGTTGCCCTGGCCATCGGTGGCGCGGACGTCGGCGCCATTGGCGAGCAGCATCGCCACCGCATCGGGGCGGCCATGCCAACTGTCGCGGGTCGCGGCGAGCAACGGGGTGATGCCGCTGGCGTCGGCATCGAGGGAAACACCGCGCGCGATCAGCGTGCGCAGCAGGCGCAGGTCGGGTAGCACGGCGGCAAGAATCGGCAGGCGGCGCTGGTCGCGATCGTCCTCCGCGGGCAGTGCATCGGCGCGGGCACCGGCATCGAGCAGCGCCAGCGCACGTTCGACGCGGCCACTGCGGGCGGCGGCATGGAGTTCGCGATCGAGTTCGTCGCTGCCGGTGGTGGCGGGAAGATCGACCACGGCATCGGCCGCGGCTTCATCCTCCAATTGCAGTTCGGGCAAGGCATCGAGACTGACCGGCTCGGCATTGCGCGCCGGCTGCGGCTGGACACGCTCGGGCGCCGATTTCGTCTTGACCTCTTTCACCACCCGCTGGATGCGCGCCGAGAAACGCAGCACCGGCAGCAGCAACGCCAGCAGGACAGCGAGTGCCCAGCGCAATGCGCCGTTGATCACGCCCGGCCACGCCAGCACCAGCACCAGTGCAACCACGCAGGCCGCCGCGACCGCCGGACGCAGGCCGTTCCAGGCCCAGCGCCGCGACGGATCGCGTTCGCCCAAGGCATGATTGAAAGCGAAGCGCGCATCCGCGGCGTCGCTGGTCCACAGCGGCCAGACCCGCCACGCCAGGATCACCCCGATCGCCGCCGCCAGCCCGAGCCCGAGCGCGGCCGGCAACGACCCCGACGCCATCAACGCGCGCAACGGCCACGCCGCGAGTGCCGCACCGATCGCCACGGCGACGGCCCAGACCAGGACATGACTGGCCACGACCCGCGGCGCGCGATCCGGCGGGCTTCCGCGCAACGGCCAGGCGCTGGCGAGCATGCCGCTGCCGACGGCGCCGGCGATCGCCGCGACCCAGCCCCCGAAGCCGGTCGCGAGCAGGGCCAGCACCCCGGCGACAGCCGCCAGCCAAGGTGCCACCGATCCACGCTGGTCAGGCATCCGTCCCCCAATCCGAGGTCATGGGATCGAGCGGCAGATCCTGCGGCATTTGCAGATGGAAGCCGCGACTGGCGAGATTCGCCATCACCTCGCCGGGGGTTTCGCGCGCCAGCTTGCGATCGGGCGTCAGTTCGGTTTCCAGGACGAATTGCAGCGGACCCAGCCGCGTGCGCAGCGCTTCCGGCAACTTGGCACCCTCGTCGCGCGCGGCGAGGAAGACATAGGTATCGGCCTTGCGGGTGCTCTTGTAGACGTAGGCGCGCATGCAACTCTTCCGGAATCCCGGGAATTGTGGGGGAAGGCCCGCCGCAAGGGAACCGCCGATTCAGAATTCCTTGCGTTAGCCTAGGCGGTCTCCACGATCCGGAATCGACCTCGCCATGATGCGCGGACCCTTGATGCGCGCGAATACCGTGTTGCTGCTGTGCACGGCATGGCTGCTGGCGTTCGCCAATTTCCGCGCGTGGAAACTGCTGGCGGCGCTCGATTCCGGCGGACTGCCGCACTGGCTGTTCCTGCTGTGCCTGGGCGCGCTGCTGGCAATGACGACCCTCGTCCTGCTGCTGCCGCTGTCGTTCAAATGGGCGATCAAGCCGTGGCTGGTGATCGTCCTGCTGTGCGCGGCCGCCGCGGCATTCTTCATGGACGATTTCGGCGCGGTGGTCGATCGCCACACCCTGCGCAGCGTGTTCGAAACCAACGCGCGCGAAGCCGGCGAATGGTTGTCATGGCGGATGGCGTGGAAGATTGCCGTCGCCGGGGTGGTGCCGGCATTGCTGGTGCTGTGGACGCGGATCGACTGGCGGCCGTTGCCGCGCGAACTGTGGTCGCGCATCAAGCTGGTGCTGGTCGTGATCGTCATGAGTGCGATCGCGATCGGCATCGGCGGTCGCGGCATTGCTTCGAGTCTGCGCAACCAGCGCGAACTCGGCCACGTCATCAATCCGATGGCGATCGCCAGCGGAATTTATGCCTACGTCGACAATGCGCGGCCGCAGGCGGCGATCGTGGTGCAGCCGCTGGGTCGCGACGCCACCCGTCCAGCCGCGCCCGCCGGCGCGAAACCGCAGGTGCTGGTGTTCATCGCCGGCGAATCGGCGCGCGCCGCCAGCTGGGGACTGTCGGGGTACGCGCGCCAGACCACGCCGCAACTGGCGACACTTCCGGTGGCCAACTTCACCGACATGCATTCCTGCGGCACCGATACCGCGGTCTCGCTGCCGTGCATGTTCTCCAACCTCGGCCGTCGGGACTTCAGCGAGCGCGCGGCACTGTCCCGCGAAAACGCACTCGACGTGCTCGCGCACGCCGGCGTCGATGTCGCCTGGTTCGACAACAACACCGGTGACAAGGGCATCGCCAGGCGAGTCCACGAAACCGAGCTGCAGAATTCGACCGACCCCAAGTGGTGCAGTGCGCGCAACTGCTTCGACGGCATTCTCGTCGATGCGCTGAAGAGGACCCT
The DNA here is from genome assembly GCA_019510195.1 of Lysobacterales bacterium. Classification (GTDB taxonomy): domain Bacteria; phylum Pseudomonadota; class Gammaproteobacteria; order Xanthomonadales; family Xanthomonadaceae; genus Solilutibacter. The sequence continues at coordinate 19,503 of JAEKKW010000055.1, forward strand.
GGCCGGCACCCATGATGGAAGCATGCGCGGCGATCGGGTCATCGTGCTGCATGTGAAGGGCAGCCATGGTCCCGCCTATTACCAGCGCTATCCGGCGGAATTCGAACGTTTCACCCCGGTCTGCCGCAGCAACGAATTGCAGACCTGCACGCCGGAGCAGATCCGCAACGCCTACGACAACAGCGTGCTCTACACCGACAGCATCATCGCGTCGGTGATCGCACTGCTGCGGGACGACCACGCCATCGACGGCGCGCTGCTGTTCGTTTCCGACCACGGCGAATCGCTGGGCGAAAACGGCCTGTACCTTCACGGCGCGCCCTACGCCTTCGCGCCCGACGTGCAGACGCGGATCCCGATGGTGTTGTGGATGTCCGACGGTTTCCGCCAGCGCGACGGCGTCGATGCCGCCTGCCTCGCGCGCCAGGCTGCGCAACCGTGGAGCCACGACAACATCTTCGATTTCCTGCTGGGGATGATGCAGGTGCGCAGCAGCGCCTATCGTCCGCAACTCGATCCGCTGCGACAATGCCGGACATGACGACGACGCCTCCCATCGATTTCGATATCGTCCGCGACTGGCTGGCCGGGCTGCAGGACCGCATCTGTGCGGCGATCGAACACGCCGATGGCGGCGCCCGCTTCGTCGAGGACGCGTGGACGCGCGAGGGCAGCGGCGCGCTGCTCGGTGGCGGCGGACGCACCCGCATCCTGCGCGACGGCGCGGTGTTCGAACAGGCCGGCATCGGCTTCTCCGATGTCTCGGGAACGAAACTTCCGCCTTCGGCGACCGCTGCACGTCCGGAACTGGTCGGCGCGCAGTGGCGCGCCTGCGGCGTGTCGCTGGTCTTCCATCCCCGCAATCCCCACATCCCGGCCACCCACGCCAACGTCCGCCATTTCCGCGCCGAGAAGGATGGCGAAACGGTCGCCTGGTGGTTCGGCGGCGGCTTCGACCTCACCCCGTTCTATCCCGTCGACGAGGACGTGCTGCACTGGCATCGGGTCGCGCGCGAACTGTGCGAGCCCTTCGGCGGCGGGGAACGCTACGCCGCCCACAAGCGCTGGTGCGACGACTACTTCCTGCTCAGGCACCGCGACGAGACCCGCGGCGTCGGAGGCCTGTTCTTCGATGACCTGCAGGACGATTTCGAACGCGACTACGCCTACATGCGCGCGGTCGGCGACGGCTTCCTCGATGCCTACCTGCCGATCGTCGAGCGCCGTCGCGATACCCCGCATGGCGAACGCGAGCGCCAGTTCCAGCTGTACCGGCGCGGTCGCTACGTCGAGTTCAACCTGGTGTTCGATCGCGGCACCCACTTCGGCCTGCAATCGGGCGGGCGCACCGAATCGATCCTGATGAGCCTGCCGCCGCTGGTGCGCTGGGAATACGGTTATACGCCGGAAGCAGGCAGCGCCGAAGCGCGCCTCGCCAACTACCTGCGCCCGCGCGACTGGCTGGGCGAGCTGGGCTGACCGATCAATTGCTCTGCGGACTGCCCGGCCGGCGCCGCCGGCGGCGATGGGAACGCGGCGGCAATTGCCCTGCATAGAAATCGGCACGCACATCGCCGCCATTCTGGTGCTGAATCACGCTGATGCTGCCGTTGGTCTCGAGGAGGGCCAACGCCACGTCGCTCGGATTCGAGACGTTGTTCAGGCGCAGCGCCTCGATGTAGTCGTCGTGGCTGACCAGCTCACGGCGCAGAACGTCCTCGAAGACCTGGCCGTTGCGCGCCAGCACCACCGGCACGCCTTCGACCAGGTGATCGAACCCCCTGCTGCGCGACGTCAAGAAGGCAACGGCGAAGTTGAGCAGGATCAGGCAGCTGGCCAGCAGCAAGGCCCCGGTGATCGAGTTGTCTCCCCCATTCAGTCCGTTCTGCACGGCGTTGCCGATCAGGATCAGCAGCACCAGGTCGAACGGCGTGAACTGGCCGACAGCGCGTTTGCCGGATATCCGCAGCAGCACGATCACCATCAGGTAGATCGCCAGCGCGCGCAGCGGGAAATGCCACCAGGGCGCGGAGAGATGGAACAGGTCGCTCATGCGGATGGCTCGCGGCGTCGGATCGATTGCGCCGAGTGTGCCATCGCTGCGGGCGGACAATAAAAAACCCCGCCGGAGGGGGACCGGCGGGGCGGGTTCCAGGCGACGTTTGGGGAGAACGTGCCTGAGCAGGAATCACTCCAGGGGAGGGAGTTATCCAAGACAGACGTTGCATCTGTCACGTGTAGTTAAACATCGGAGTTGTCTGCGATGCGTAAATCAAACGGAAAAATCGCGTTAATCGCGGTTGGGTTCAGCGCATGTTTAGAACGGGAATTTCACCTGCATTCATCTTCGCGACCCGCACGCGTCGTCACGAACGCGGCAAGTGCGTGAACGGTTCTCAATGCGCCTGTTCCCAATTCGCGCCCACGCCACTGTCGACCACCAGCGGCACGCGCAAATCGGCGGCCGCGGCCATGTGCCGGCCCGCTTCCTCGCGCAAGGTATCGGCGAAGGCGTCATCGCATTCGAACACCAGTTCGTCGTGCACCTGCATGATCATCAGCGCCTTGTCGTTTTGCGGCTGCAGCCACGCATCCACGGCCACCATCGCGCGCTTGATGATGTCGGCGGCGGTGCCCTGCATCGGCGCGTTGATCGCCGCGCGCTCCGCGCCGGCCCGCTGCGCCTGGTTGCGGCTGGCGATGTAGGGGAGATAGAGCCGCCGTCCGAACACGGTTTCGACGTAGCCCTGCTCGCGCGCCTGGACACGGGTGCGCTCCATGTAGTCGCGCACGCCCGGATAACGGTTGAAGTACAGCGCGATGTAATCCTGCGCCTCGCCGCGCGGCACGCCGAGCTGGCGGGCCAGCCCGAACGCGCCCATGCCATACATCAAACCGAAGTTGATCGCCTTGGCGGCGCGACGCTCGTTGCTGCTGACTTCATCCAGCGCCTTGCCGAACACTTCCGCTGCGGTGGCGCGATGGATGTCGTCGCCGGCGGCGAACGCGCGCAGCAGCGCCGGATCTTCCGACAGGTGGGCCATGATCCGCAGCTCGATCTGCGAGTAGTCGCAGGCGACGATGACACGCCCCTGCGGCGCAACGAAGGCCTGGCGAATGCGCCGACCCTCCACGGTGCGGATCGGGATGTTCTGCAGGTTGGGATCGTTCGACGACAGGCGTCCGGTGGCTGCGCCGGCCTGGTTGTAATTGGTATGCACGCGCCCGGTATGCGGATTGATCATCTCCGGCAATTTTTCGGTATAGGTGCTGCGGAGCTTGGCAAGGCCGCGATAGTCGAGGATGACGCGCGGCAATTCGTGCTGGTCGGCGATCGCTTCCAGCGCCTCTTCATTGGTCGAGGGCGCGCCGCTCGGCGTCTTCACCAGTGCCGGCAACTTGAGCTCGTCGAACAGCAAGGCGCCCAGTTGCTTGGGCGAATCGAGGTTGATTGCTCGTCCGGCGAGTTCGGTGGCACGTTGCTGTGCTTCCAGCATCCGTCGCGACAACTCCGCCGACTGTGTGCGCAGTTCGGCGGCATCGATCAGCACGCCGTTGCGCTCGATCCGCGCCAGCACCGGCACCAGCGGCAGTTCGATGTCGCGATAGACGCTTTCCAGCTTCGGTTCCGCCGCCAGCTTCGGCGACAGCACTTCGTGCAAGCGCAGGGTGACGTCGGCGTCTTCCGCGGCATAGTCGGTCGCGACATCCAGTGCGACCTGCGCGAACGAAATCTGTTTCGCGCCCTTGCCGGTGACGTCCTCGTAGTGAATGGTGTCCATGCCGAGCAGCCGCTTGGCCTGCGTGTCCATGTCGTGACGCTGGCTGGAGTCGAGCACAAAGCTCTCAAGCAGCGTATCGCCCAGCGGCGGCAGCACGTCGAGGCCGTGGCGATGGAGGATGTGCAAGTCGAACTTGCCGTTCTGCGCGATCTTGAGCTTGCCGGGATCGGCGAACGCGGGCTTCAGCGCGACGATCACCGTGTCGAGCGCGAGTTGCCGTTCGTCGGTGGCGACGTGGCCAAGCGGGATGTAGCAGGCTTTTCCGGCAACCGTGCTCAGCGAAATGCCGACCAGATTCGCCTGCATCGGATCGAGGCCATCGGTTTCGGTGTCAAAGGCGAACATCGATGCCTGCGCCAGTGCATCGACCCACGCCCGCAGCTGTTTTTCGTCGACCACGCATTCGTATTCGCCCGGACGCGCGAGATGCGGATCGATGTCACCGGCGACCACTGGCGGAGCGACGAAACCGCGCAAGCCGACCGGCGCTTTCGGCATGGCAGCGCCCGTCGATTCCGCAACGGTCGCGCCGTCCAGTTCCTTCAATGCCTGGTTGAAGCCGTAACGCGCATACAGGACGCGCAACGCCTCGACGTCGCGATCGCGCATCGCCAGGTCGGCATGGCCTTCGTGCAGCGGCACGTCGGTGCGGATGGTCGCGAGCTGGTAGTTCAACGGCAGGCGCGGCAAAGTCGCGCGCAAGGATTCGCCGATCTTCCCGCCAATGTTGTCGGCATTGGCGATGACGCCATCCAGCGTCGCGTATTCGCCCAACCATTTCGCCGCAGTCTTCGGCCCGCATTTGGGCACACCCGGGATGTTGTCGACGGCATCGCCGACCAGCGCGAGGTAATCGATGATCTGCGCCGGCTTCACCCCGAACTTGGCGACGACCGCTTCATCGGAGTCGAGCTTGCTGCCGCTCATGGTGTTGACCAGCGCGACACCCGGCCGCACCAGTTGCGCCATGTCCTTGTCGCCGGTGGAGACGGTGACGTCGACGCCGCCCGCAGCGGCCTGCAACGCCAGCGTGCCGATCACGTCATCGGCCTCGACGCCGGATTCGCGAATGATCGGCAGGCCCAGCGCCTGGACGATCGCCATCAGCGGTTCGATCTGCGCGCGCAGGTCGTCGGGCATCGGCGGACGGTTGGCCTTGTACTGGGGATCGAGGTCGTCGCGGAAGGTCGGGCCGGACGCATCCATCACGAAGGCGATGTAGTCGGGCTTGTCCTTCAGATGCGCGCGCAGCATGTTGACCACGCCGAACAGCGCGCCGGTCGGCTCGCCCTGGGCGTTGCTCAGCGGCGGCAGCGCGTGGAAGGCGCGGAACAGATAGGAGGAACCGTCGATCAGGACCAGGCGCTTGTTCATGCGGAAATTCTACGCTGGCGACAGATGGGCAAAGGCAAGCACCAGCCACTTGCTGCCGACATCGTCGAAATTCACCTGCACCCGTGCATGCGCGCCACCACCCTCGATGTCGGTGACGGTGCCGCTGCCGAACGTGGGATGGCGCACCTGCGCGCCCAGCGCGATTCCCGCGGTCGGGATCGGAGCATGACCGAAATCGCGACGCGGCGGCGGCGTGAATGCGCGCGACACCTTCACCTTCGGCCGTACTTCGTTGATCAGCGCCGATGGAATTTCGCGCAGGAAGCGCGAGGGAATTCCGTACATGTCCTGGCCATGCAGGCGGCGCGCTTCGGCGTAACTCAACACCAGTTTCTGGCGCGCTCGGGTGATGCCGACATAGGCGAGACGGCGCTCCTCCTCCAATCGCCCGCTTTCCTCCGACGAACGCGCATTCGGGAACAAGCCCTCTTCCATGCCTGCGAGGAACACCAGCGGGAATTCCAGGCCCTTGGCGCTGTGCAGGGTCATCAGCTGCACGCCATCGTCGCCGGCCTGCGCCTGGCCCTCGCCCGCTTCCAGCGCGGCATAGGCGAGGAACGCCACCAGTTCGCTCAGCTGCGCCGTTTCCTCATCGTCGCCACGCACAAAACGTGAGGCCACGCTCACCAGTTCGTCGAGGTTGTCGGTACGCGAATCGAGGCTGCCGCGCGATTCCTTCTCGTAATACGCACGCAGGCCACTACGTGCCAGCATGTGGTCGATCTTGTCCTGCAACGGCAATTCCGCGGTTTCGTCCTGCAACAGGTCGATCAGTTGCAGGAACGCCGCCAGCGCGTTGCGTGCCCGCGCCGCGAGATCGCCGGCGTGGGCCAGTTCGCGCGAGGCATCCCACAGCGTCATGCCGGCGCCACGCGCAAACCGCCGCACTTCGTCCAGCGTACGCTCGCCGATGCCGCGCGTCGGCGTGTTGACCGCGCGCTCGAACGCGGCGTCATCCGCACGCGATGTGATCAGGCGCAGATAAGCGAGGCTGTCCTTGATTTCGGCACGCTCGAAGAAGCGCATGCCGCCATAGACGCGATACGGCAATTGTTCCGCCAGCAAGGCTTCTTCGAAGGCGCGTGATTGCGCGTTGCTGAGATAGAGGATCGCGCAATCGCCGTAGCTGCCGCCGTCGCGCACCCAGGCACGGATGCGTTCGATCACGTAGCGCGCCTCATCGATCTCGTTGTAGGCGGCGTAAAGATCGATCAACTCGCCCTCGCCGCTGTCGGTCCACAACTGCTTGCCGAGGCGTTCCGGGTTGTGCGCGATCACCGCGTTGGCGGCACTGAGGATGTTGGCGGTCGAACGATAGTTCTGTTCGAGGCGGATGGTCTGCGCGCCGGCGTAATCCTGGAGGAAGCGCTGCACGTTCTCGACCTTGGCGCCGCGCCAGCCGTAGATCGCCTGGTCGTCGTCGCCGACCACGAAGACATGGCCGGTGTCGCCGGCGAGCAGGCGCACGAAGCCGTACTGGATGGCGTTGGTGTCCTGGAATTCGTCGATCAGCAATTCGCGGAAGCGCTGGCGGTAATGCGCGAGCAGCGCCGGGTTGTCCCGCAGCAGTTCATGCGCCCGCAGCAGGATCTCGGCGAAATCGACCAGGCCGGCGTTGTCGCAGCGTTCCTGGTAAAGCGCGTAGCACTTCTGCATCACCTGCGACCATTCATCACGATCCGGTTGAATGTGCTGCGGGCGACGACCCTCATCCTTCTGCGCATTGATCCACCACGCGATCTGCTTGGGTGGGAAGCGCGCCTCGTCGAATTCCAGTTGCTGCACCACGCGCTTCACCAGTCGCAGCTGGTCATCGCTGTCGAGGATCTGGAACCCTTCCGGCAATTTCGCGTCCTGCCAATGCAGGCGCAGCAGTCGATGCGCGAGTCCGTGGAAGGTGCCGATCCACATCCCGCGCGCGCCATTGCGCAACTGCGCCTCGGTGCGCGCGCGCATCTCGCCCGCAGCCTTGTTGGTGAAGGTGACCGCGAAAATGCCGTGCGCCGGCACGTCGTGCACCTCGTTCAGCCAGGCGATGCGATGAGTGAGCACGCGGGTCTTGCCGGAACCGGCGCCGGCCAGCACCAGATAGTGTCCGGGCGGCGCAGTCACGGCCTCGCGCTGGGCCGGATTCAGCCCGTCGAGCAAATGGGAAACATCCATGACGGCATTTTAAGCGCTGGCCCTGCATCATGACCGAATCGCCCGAAGAATCCCCCGGAGCCTCCATGATCGACCTGCATTACTGGCCCACGCCCAACGGCCACAAGATCACCCTGTTCCTCGAGGAGGCCGGCCTCGAATACCGCATCCTCCCGCTCGATATCGGCAAGGGCGCGCAATTCGAACCCGAATACCTGCGTATTTCGCCCAACAACAAGATGCCGGCGATCGTCGATCACGCACCGGCCGATGGCGGCGCACCGATCAGCGTGTTCGAATCGGGCGCGATCCTGATCTATCTCGCCAACAAGACCGGTCGTTTCTTCGCCGATGACACGCGCGGCAAGGTCCACGTCAACGAATGGCTGATGTGGCAGATGGCCGGACTCGGGCCGATGACCGGGCAATACGGTCATTTCCATGTGTACGCGCCGGAAACCATCGATTACGCGCGCGATCGCTACCGCAACGAAGTGCTGCGCCTGCTCGGCGTGCTCGACAGGCAGTTGCGCGACCGCGCCTTCATCACCGGCGACGACTATACGATCGCCGACATGGCCTGCCATCCGTGGATCAATCCGTACACGAAGGCACCACTCGATCTGTCGGCGTTCCCGGACCTGCAGCGCTGGCACGCATCGATCGCCGCGCGTCCGGCGACGCAGCGTGCCTATGCGCTGACGACGCAGGTCAATCCGGATGCGGGCAAACCGATGAGCGAGGAAGAGAAGAAAATCCTGTTCGGGCGGCGATAAAGCTCAAGGCGCACGCTGCCTTGGCATCTCCGAGAAAGCATCGCCCGGCTGTGCGCCTATCGCGGTTGTCTGCAACCGCCGACACGCCGTGAATACGTCCATGTAGGCTCGTACGCAGCATCCATGCTGCGTACGGTCGGCTCTGCAGACGAACCGCATAGGCACCGCCGGTGGCGGGCCTTTCGCTCCCTTGAAAGCAACAACACGCGCGCGGCAGCGCGTGCGGGCTGTTACTTCACCGGCTTGAGGTCGTATTCCTTCGGCGGTTCCGCACCCAGCAGGTTCTTCACGAAGAAGTCCCAGCGGCGGCGCATCACGTAGTAGCTGTCCATCCCGTAACCGTGGCGCGCATGCGGCAGCAACAGCAGGTCGAAGTCCTTGTTCGCCTTCATCAGCGCATCGACCACCTGCAACGTCGACTGCGGCGGCACGTTGTCGTCCATCAGGCCGTGGACCAGCATCAACTTGCCCTTGAGGTTCTTCGCGTAGGCCGCGTTGTCCTGTCCGGTGTAATTGGTGGTGCCGTCGGTCTTCTTTTCCAGCAAACCGTGGTAGCGCTCGGCCCAGTCGTCTTCATAGGTCAGGTTGTCGTGGTTGCCGCTTTCCGACCAGCCGGCCTTGTACACGTCCGGATAGCGGAACATCGCCGCAGCCGTGGCATTGCCGCCGCCGGAATGGCCCCAGATGCCGGCGCGGGCCGCATCGATCCACGGATACTTCGCGGCGAGTTGCTTCAGCGCGGTGACCTGGTCGGGCAGCGTGTTGTCGGCCATGTTGCCGTACCACGCATCCTGGAAGGACTTGCTGCGCAGCGGGGTGCCCATGCCATCGACCGCGATGACGATGAAGCCGAGTTCGGCCAGCGCCTGGTTGTCGCCCTGCGCGGGCATGAAGCTGCGTGTGCGGATCGAACCGACCTGCGGGCCCGGATAGATGTAGGTGACGATCGGGTACTTCTTGCCCGCATCGAAATTCGACGGCTTGAACATCTGGCCGTAGAGATCGGTCTTGCCGTCACGCGCCTTCACCGTGAACGATTCCGGTGCAACCCAACCCGCAGCCTTCAGGCGGCTGAGATCGGCGCGCGCGAGTTCGCTCACCTGCTTGCCGTTGCCATCGCGCAGCACGGCGACCGGCGCGGAGGAAATGGTCGAATACACGTCGACGAAATACTTGTCGTCGTCGGACGCCGTGATCGTGTGGTTGGCGTTTTCCGGCGTCAGCAGGGTGACGTCGCCGCCATCCATGCCGACCTTGTAGTAGTGCACGAAGTAGGGATCGTTGCCGGCTTCGCGACCGACGCCGCGAATCCACAAGGTGCGCGAGGCGGCATCGAGGCGGCCGATCTGGGTGACGTTCCAGTCGCCGCTGGTGATCTGGTGCTTGAGCTTGCCGGTGGCGAGGTCATGCAGATAGAGGTGGCCCCAATCGGATTTCTGGCTGAACCAGATGAATTCGTTGCTCTCGGGCAGGTAGCGCCAGTTGACCGAGGCCAGCGCCGGCGCGCTCTGGTACTGGGTGGCGACGGTTTCGGTGTAGACGTCGCGCACCTTGCCGGTGGCGGCATCGGCCACGCGCAGGGTCGCCGACTTGTGGCCGCGGTCGGTGCTGACGAAGGCGAGCGACTTGCCATCCTTCGCCCACTGCACGTCTTCCCAGCCGCCATCGCAAACCACGTCATCGGCACAGGTCGAACGGTGCTGGTCCGCCGGCATCTGCAAGCGGATCGTCTTCGGCGCGGCGCCGCTGGCGTCGATGACGACGCGCTCGATCATCGTCACGTTCTTGTCGCCGGGGAACGGATATTTCCACTGCTGCGCCTTGGGCGCGCCGACGTTGGTATCGACCAGTGTCATCGTGCTGGTCTTGCGCTGGTCCTGCTGGAAGGTGGCGATCTTCCTGGAGTCCGGCGACCACACCACGACTGCCTCGTCGGTGTGCTTCCAGCCGGCGTTGTCAGTGGCGTAGCCGTAGTCCGTCTTGCCGTCGAAGGTCAGCTGGGTTTCCTTGCCACTGGCGACATCGCGCGACCACAGGTTCCAGTCGCGGATGAAGGCTTCGCGCTTGCCGTCGGGCGAGGCGACGCCGGGTTCGTTGCCGGATTTCGCCACGGCCACCGGCGCGCAACCCTTGTCGTCGCAGCGATAGCTGCCGCCGCGCACATCCACCACCATGACCGTGCCATCGCGCCTGATGCCCGAGACCGGCAGCATGTCCACCTTGACCGGCGCACCCTTGCCGGCGCGGGCCTGGTTCATCGCGGCGGCCAGTGCTTGCGCGTCGAAGGCGGGCGCGGATTTGCCGGTGGCCGGATCCAGCCGCAGGAAACGTGTCTTGCCCCCGGTGCTTTCGCGGTACACCACGCTATCGTCGTCCAGCCAGCCGACGACATTCACCATGCCGTCCACCAGCGGGCCGGTGCGGTCGGCCAAGGCCTTGACGGCGCGATCGTAATCGGCAGTGGTGAGCTGCTTGGGGGTCTGCGCAAAGGTCATCGGGGCGATCAGGCAGCAGGCGGCCAGCACGGCCAGGCGGGAACGGGTATGCATGGGAATCCCTGGAGCGACGATATCCGTTCGATGCTACCCGCAGCGACGCGCCGGGAATACATGACTTCCGGCCTATCCCGCCCGGAATCGCCAATGAAAAAGCGGGCCGGAACCCGCTTTTTTGTTTTACTTCTCCGACGGAGGCGGGGGCGCTTCTTCCAGCGTGCCAGTCGTGTAATGGCCGCCCGCGCTCGCACAGTCGACGTCACGCGCTGGCGACCACTTGATCGCGGTTCCTGTTGCGACGGGTCGGACAAGCCGCCACGGCCAGAACCCGAAATGCTGGGCACCGTTGTAATGGATGACGGCATCGGCGCCGGCCGCCCTGGCATCCGCCACGAGCTTTGGAAGAATGTCATTGACGCTTCCATAGCTGCCTTTTCCGTAATCCAGCTCCTTCACTTCGATGTACTTGAATTCAGCCGGGGGCGTGCCCGTGAAGAGACAGATTCCGCTCTTGGACGACGGTTGTTCAGAAGCCGGGACCTGGGCATTGCAGAATTGCGATGCGCAGAAAAGCACGATGCCCGCAGTCGATTGGTGGCGCATGAATTTCATGTTTTCCCCAAAAATAGATGATTGATCGCCTCCCCCGGAGGCCATGCGATCTTACCGCCGCATCGTCGCCCTCGCGCCGGCAAATGAACGGAACCGCGATGCCAGTCTGGCCGCGCTGCAACATGGATGCCCCAAGACGGTTTCATGACGGGCCCGGTCTATAATCTCCGGTCATCCCCAGCCCGATCCTTCGTGACCGATTCCCGAACCGCCCAGCGCATTTCTCCGGTGGCAATCCGTGCCCATACCGCCACCACAGCGCTCGGCCGCGGACGGCAGGCCCAGGCCGATGCCCTTCGCGTGGGACGTAGCGGCCTCCGCCCCAACGATTTCAGCCACGCGCCCCTGCCCTGCTGGATCGGCCGGGTCGGCGGCGTCGAGGACGATGCCCTGCCCGAAGCGTTGAGCGACTGGGAATGCCGCAACAACCGCCTCGCCTGGATTGCCCTGCAACAGGACGGGGTGATGGACGCGCTGCGTGCGATGGCCGAAAAGCATGGCCCGGAGCGTGTCGCGCTGGTGGTCGGCACGTCGACGTCGAGCATCGGTGCCAGCGAGGAAGCCTACGAACGCCTGGTCGATGACGCCTTTCCGCCCGACCTCGCCCGCCCGATCATCCACACCCCGCATTCGCTGGGCGATTTCCTCCAGCACGCCACTGGCTTGCGCGGTCCGTGCATCACCGTCGCCACTGCATGTTCATCGAGCGCCAAGGTGTTCGCGCAGGCGGCGCGGCTGATCCAGGCCGGTGTGGTCGATGCCGCCCTGGTCGGTGGTGTCGATACCCTGTGCGGTAGCGTGCTGTTCGGCTTCAACTCGCTGGGACTGGTCTCGGCACAACCGTGTCGCCCGTTCGATGCACAGCGCGACGGCATCTCGCTCGGCGAGGCCGGCGGCTTCGCGGTGCTGGAACGCCTGGGTGATGATGAATCCGCCGGACTGCGCTTGCTCGGCTACGGCGAATCCAGCGACGCCCACCACATGTCGACGCCGCATCCCGAAGGCCTGGGCGCGCAACTCGCGATGCGCGATGCGCTGGCGCGCGCCGGGCTCGATGCATCCGGCATCGACCATCTCAACCTGCACGGCACCGCCACGCCGGCGAATGACCGCGTCGAGGCGATCGCGGTGTCGGCGCTGTTCCCGGAATCCCTGCACGCGGCCAGCACCAAGGGGTTCACCGGTCACACGCTGGGCGCGGCTGGCATCGTTGAATCGGTGTTTGCATTGATCGCACTGGAAGACGGCATCCTGCCGGCGACGCTCAACAGCGATGCGCCCGATCCCGCCTGTGGCGCGCAAATCCGTTTCACCGCGGATGCACGCCCGATCCGCCACGCCATGAACAACTCGTTCGGCTTCGGCGGCAACAATTGCTCGCTGGTGTTCGGTCGCGCATGAGTCCCTTGGACGCCACGATCGAAGGCATCGGTTTCTGGACGCGCGGGATTCCGGACTGGAATGCGGCGCGCCATTTCGCCGTCAGTGGCGAACTGCCCGCCGAAGCCCCCTCCAAACCCTCGCCGCAACTGCTGCCCGCCAACGAACGCCGGCGCGCGCCGGAATCGGTCGCCGTCGCGCTGGAAGTCGCGCAGGCCGCGTGCGCCGATGCGGGACGCGATCCGAAAACGCTCGCCTCGATCTTCGCCAGCACCGACGGCGACCTGCCGATCACCGATTACATCTGCGCCACCCTGCGCGATGCACCGGATGCCCTGTCGCCGACGAAATTCCACAACTCCGTGCACAACGCCGCCGCCGGTTACTGGACCATCGGCCAGGGCTGCATGGCGCCATCGACCGCGTTGAGCGCGTTTTCCTGCACCTTCGCGCAAGGATTGCTGGAAGCATTGGTGAATCTCGCCTGCGACGTCCAGACTGATTCAGAACAGGCCATCCTGCTCGCCGCCTACGACACCGGCGCGACCGGTCCGCTGTCTTCGGTCTCGACCGGAACCGGGTTGCTCGGCGGCGCACTGGTGCTGGCGCCCGCGGGCGGCAAGGGGCCGCAGTTGTCCGCGACACTGGTCGATGGCGAAGCCGGCGCCAACGACGGCCCACTCGCACGTCAAGCAACCGGGAACCGCATGGCGAAAATGCTGCCATTGTTCGACCTGCTCGCCACCGGAAAGAATGGCAACGTGCAACTGGACGCCGGTGCCGGACGCGCATTGCGCCTGGAAATTCGCCATGACTGAACCAACGCAACTCGACCGCACCAACGTCGCCGTGGTGATCCCGGCGCTGAACGAACACCTGCGCATTCGCGAAGTGGCGAGCGAAGCCTTGCAGCACATCGATCACGTCATCGTGATCGACGATGGTTCCGACGACGGAACTTCCGACTGCTTGCGCGATCTCCCCATCACCCTGTTGCACCATCCGCAACGGATGGGCAAGGGGCAATCGCTGCGGGACGGATTCGCCGAAGCCGCACGCATGGGCATGCAGGCGGTGGCGACGATGGACGGCGACGGCCAGCACAAGGCCTCCGACCTGCCGCGCCTGATCACCGCTGCCAACCGCCATCCCGGCGCGCTGGTGATCGGTGCGCGCCTGCAGAAACGCGCATCGCAGCCGTGGTATCGCCGCATCGGCAACGACTTCGGCGACTGGGGCATCAGCTGGGGCTGCGGCTATCGCGTGGTCGACACCCAAAGTGGCCAGCGCCTGTATCCGCGCGCGGTGTTCACCCTGCCCGACGTGCCCGGCGAAGGTTTCGTGTTCGAGGCGCAGATGCTGATGTCGGCGTCGCGCCAGGCCGGTGCCAGCGTGGTCGCGGTGCCGGTGGAAGCGCGTTATGCCAGCGCCGGCGAGGAATTCCGCAAAAGCCATTTCCGCCTGTTCCGCGACCTCTACAACATCACCTCGCACACGGTGCGCTTCATCGTGGGGCGCGGCGACATGATGCGCGAATACGTGCGGACGCGTGCGCATCCGCCGGTGATTGACGGCGACGCATGAACAACAAGGTCGACGTCGTCATCCTCGGTGGTGGCCTCGCTGGCCTGGGCCTGTCGATCCAGCTCAAGCGCATGGATCCGGCGCTGCATGTGGTGGTGGTCGAGCGCCAGCGGCATCCGGCGCGCGAGGCCGCGTTCAAGGTCGGTGAATCGACGGTGGAAATCGCCGCGCATTATTTCGGCCATGTCCTCGGCCTGCGCGAACATCTCGACGGCGACCAGATCCGCAAGTTCGGCTTCCGTTTCTTCTTCTCCGATGGCGTCGCGAGCATCGACCGCTGCACCGAACTCGGCGTCAGCAAACTGCTGCCGATGACGTCGTGGCAACTCGATCGCGGCCGCTTCGAGAACTTCCTCGGCGAACGCGCGCGCGAACTCGGCGTGGTCTTCCTTGATGGCGCGACGGTCAAACACCTTGATCCCGCCAGCGGCGACGACCTGCACGCGGTCGAATTCGAACGCGAAGGCGTGACCACGCGGCTGGAAGCGCGCTGGCTGGTCGATGCCGCCGGTCGCGCCAGCCTGCTCAAGCGCAAGTTCGACCTCGCCGAAGACAATCCGCACGACGTCAATGCCGCGTGGTGGCGCGTCGATGGCATCGTCGATCCCAACCTGTGGTCGCGCGACAACGACTGGCTGCAGCGCTGCACGCCGCCGGACCGCTGGCGTTCCACCAACCACTTGTGCGGGCGCGGCTACTGGGCGTGGATGATCCCACTCGCTTCCGGCATGCATTCGATCGGCATCGTCGCCGACGGCGCGGCACATCCGCTTGAACACATCAAGACCCATGCGCTGGCGATGGCGTGGCTGCGCGAGCACCAGCCGGCGCTGGCGAAGCTGCTGGACGATCCGCGCCACGCCGTGCAGGACTTCCGTTTCCTGCGTCATTTTTCGCACGGCTGCAGGCAGGTGTTCTCGGGCGATCGCTGGGCGATCACCGGCGAGGCGGGATTGTTCCTCGATCCGTTCTACTCGCCGGGCAGCGATTTCATCGCCATCGGCAACACCTACATCTGCGACCTGATCCGTCGCGATCGCGCCGGCACGCTGTTCGCGCCGTACGCCGCCATCTACCAGCAGCTGATCGATTCCTTCTTCGACAACACCATGACGCTTTATCGCGGCCAGTACGCGCTGTTCGGCGACGCCCGGGTGATGCCGCTCAAGGTGATCTGGGACTACACCTACTACTGGTCGCTGCTGGCGCCACTGTTCACCGGCGATCGCATCACCGACATCGCCATGCTCGGCAAGTTGCGGCCGGCACTCGATCGCGCGACCGCCCTCAACATCGCCATGCAGATGTTGTTGCGCACATGGGGCGAGTGCAATGGCGCGCCGTTGCCGCCGCAGGACGGGCCACTGCTCGACCAGTTCCTGATCCCGTGGTTCCACGAACTCAATCGCGCGCTCACCGATCCGCCGCAGGACGACGCCACGTTCCGCGAGCGCATCGCTTCCAATGTCGCGTTGATGGAGCGATTGGCGCTGCAGTTGCTGGACGAGGCGCGCAAGGACCATCGCGACATCGACGATGCCGGACTTTCCGCATTGCTGGTGGATGTGGCGCCCGGCGAACCGTTGCTGCAGGCGCCGTGGGTGGCTTGAGGGCGACTAGCCCATCCCGCCATTGATGCCGATCACCTGGCCGTTGATGTAACCAGCGCCATCGCTGCACAGGAAGGCGACCAGTGCCGCGACTTCTTCCGGTGTTCCGGCGCGTCCGGCGGGCACCATCGCCTTGAGCTGGTCCGGCGGAAACAACTGTTCGGTCATGCGTCCGGCGATTACCCCCGGCGCGACCGCATTGGCGGTGATGCCGCGGCTGGCCATTTCGCGCGCCAGCGATTTCACCGCGCCATGCAGGCCGGCCTTCGCCGCGGCGTAATTGGCCTGCCCGCGATTGCCGAGCACGCCGGCCACCGACGAGATGCAGACGACGCGACCCCAGCGCGTGCGCGCCATTGGCAACAGCAGCGGTTGCGTCACGTTGAAGAAGCCGTTGAGCGAGACATCGACCACGCGCGACCATTGCGCCGGCGACATTCCGGCCATCGGCGCGTCGTCGTGGATGCCGGCGTTGTTGACGACGACCTGGATCGGGCCGCCAGCGAGCAATCCGTCGATCGCGGCGCGCGATGCATCGGCGTCGCTGACATCGAACGCGATCGCTTCGGCGCTGCCGCCGGCGGCGGCGATGTCGTCGACCAATGCCCGCGCCTTCGCCAGTCCGCTGTTGGCATGCACGATCACGTGCAGTCCTTGCGCAGCCAGCGCCGTGCAGATGGCGCCACCGATATCGCCGCTGCCGCCGGTCACCAGCGCGCGTTTCATCGTCCTGTCATTCATTCCGGTTCTCCCAGCATCACGGCGGCGCGTCCCTCGGCGATCACCTCGCCGGCATGGAGGATACGGAATCCGTACTGCTGGCTGGTGTCGCTGTCCATCAGCAATTCCGCCTCGCCAACCAGCTCGCCGGCAAGATCATCGATGCGGGCGACCTGCAATTGCACGCCGCGCAACGCCACCAGCACGCCCGCTTTCACCACGCCACCGCGCGCGCGACCGAGCAGGCCGCCATGCACCGCCATCGCCTGCGCGCCGTATTCGCACAGGTGGATCGCCTTGAGCATGCCGTCGGAGCGCAAGGGGTTGTCCATCGCGCGGTGACTGGAGGCCGCAAGGCGCACATGGGTCGCATCGTGATCGAGCACGCGCTGCCACAGGCACATCGCGCCCTTGTGCGGGACCAGCGATTCAACGTTCATTCGGGGCGACGTGCGGTGCCATGAGGATCGACAGGCAGAAGTGGAACAACACGCCGAGCGCGACCGTCAGCCCGATCGCGCGCAGCACCGGGATGCTGCTCAGCGCCAGCATGCCGAACACCAGCAACGCCGACAGCACGCAGACGATGGTGGCGTGCAGGGTGCGGCGCTGCTCGGCGGGATCGCCGGTTTCGCGCTCGAAGAACAGGGCGTAATGCAGGCCGAGTCCGGCGGCGAGGATCAGCGCGACCAGATGGAACAGCGAGATCTCGATGCCGGCGGCGCGCTCCACCGCCAGCACCAGGAAAGTCGCCAGCGTCATCGGCGCCAGCACGTGCCAGGCGCGACGCGGGCTGCGCAAGGCGAAGGTGATGGTCGCGACCAGCAGCAACGTCGCCACCAGCAATGCCTGCAGGATGCGCGTGCGATAGCCGACCAGCAGGCTTTCGGCGGACTCCTTGAGATCGAGCAGTTGCACCGCGCCGCCGCTCGACGTCGCCAGCTTCTGCACGGCGGCGGCATCGTGGACGCCATTGAGCGTCACCAGCCCAAGCACCTTGCCATCGCGGTGGCGCAGCATCGCGCCAAGGCGTTCGCCCAACGGATTGCCGGCGAAACGCTGCGCATCCAGCACGGGCAATGCGCGTGCGGTTTCGACGTCATCGACGAACGGCGCGAAGCTGTCGCTCTTGAATGGCAGGTCGCGTTGCGCCCGCGACAATGCCGATTGCAGCGTGGCGCGATCGGGTAGTGCCTGCTGGCGCGCGCGTTGCGTTTCCATGCTCGGCAGGTAGCGCGAGGGCAATTCGGCGCCGTCCAGCGCATGTGCCTGCCGCAGCGCCGCGACCTGCGGCTCCAGGCGTTCGGAGAGTTTCAGCACGCCATCGCTGTCGGCCGCCTGCAGCACCAGCAGATAGCGCACGTCCGGCGCGCCCAGCGCCGCACGCAGATGGGCATCGCGTTGCAGCAGGTCATGCGGCAATGGCGTCAGCGCCGAGAGGTCGTTCTGCCAGAACCGGCCCGGCGCCAGCGCGATCATCGCCACCGTCGCGATCGCCACCAGCCACGGCAACCAGCGCGGGCGCGGCAGGATATCGGCGATGTGGCGCGCGCGCACCAGCCACGGCATGGATTCGACATCGCGCACATGTGTTGGCAACAGCCACGGCAACAGGTAGCGCGTGCTGAAGCCGGCGACCAGCAATCCGGTGATGGTGAAGACCGCGAGTTGCTGCAAGCCGCCGACACCCGAGGCATAGAAGGCGAGATAGGCGATGCAGGCGGACGCGATCGCGGTCAGCAGCAGCGGCCACAGGCCACGCACGCTGGCAAGCGCGTCTTCCCCGGCGCGACGATGGCTCAGCACGCGGATCGGATATTCCTGGGCGACGCCGAGCAGGGTGAACCCGAACGCGAGGGTGATGCCGTGCACCTGCGGGAACCACAGCGTCAGCGCAACGATGCCGGCGAGCGCACCGCTGACCACCGGCAAGCCGGCCAGCAACAGCGAGCCGACGCTGCGATAGGCCAGCAACAACAGCAGGATGAAACCGATCGACGAGACGAAACCGATGCGATCGGCCTGCGATTTCGTCTGCCTGCTCATGATCACGCTGAAATATCCGGGGCCGCTGAGCACGAGCCTGGCGTCCTTGCCGCCGGGCAATGCCTGCAGCGCATTCTCGATGCCGGCGATCGCCTGTTCCTGCGCCGCGGGATCGAAACCGGGCGCGTGCGTCTGCACCAGCAGCAAGGCGCCGTCACCGGGCGCGACCCAGACGCCATCAACCACCGGCGGCATGTTCGGCGGCGTCCAGCGCTCGGCGAGCTTGAGCATTTCCAGCGTCGGATCGTGCGGCAGCAATTCTTCCAGCATCCCGGCCGCGGGCGAGCCGAGATCGGCGACGCGCTGCTGCAGCTGGTCGGCAAGGAAAGGCGCATCGAACTTCTGCGTGTCCAACGTCGGCGACAGCAGATAGCGATACGGCAGCAACTTGCGATCGAGCGCGGCGGGATCGAAGCTGCCGTTCACCACCTGGCTGTAGCGCGGATCGCCCTTGAGCTTCGCCGTCAGGCCCTTGCTCAGCTCGGCGAGGTCTTCATCCGGCTTGCCCGAGATCGCGACCAGCAGCAAGCGCGAACCCGGGCCTTCGCCGAGTTCGTCGAGCACCAGCCGCTGCATCGGCGTCTGGCCCTTGGGCATGAACTCGCGCAAATCGCCGCTGGGATGCAACTGGCGCGCCACCATCCAGCCCAGCAACGCCAGCAAGGCCAGCCACGCGAGCGCCAGCGCGACGCGCAGGCGGATGGGCAGTGTTCGAGACGACGACATGCGCTCAATCTATCAGCGTGTCCATCAGCGCGCGGCTTCGCCGTGGCAGATCGCCTGCAACGCGGCATCCCCGGCGCCGCTGCCGGCGGATGCGGCGGCCGATGCCAGCAGGGTGCGCTGCACTTCACCGCCCTTGGCCAGGCGCGTCTCGATGCAGCGCAATTCGGAGCCGCGCCCGAACAGGCTGATGTCGCGCACTTGCTTCGCCAACGCGGCGTCCTTCGGCGTCAGCACCATCTTCCACTTCTCGCGCACGCCGCTGGTGTCGAGCGCGAACGCCGACTGCAATTGCTGGCGGTCGCCGCGCAGCAACGCGCCGAAACTGGTCTGCAACGTCGCCAGCTGCGGTGCATGCGACAACGAGAACGTGCGCGTCGAACTTCCGCGCTGGATGCTGGCCTTGCCGTCGTGGATGGTCGTGGTCTCCTGGTAGGGCGCACGCACTTCGCGCACCAGGGTGTCGGCATCGGGATGGCGGTATTCGCCGGACACCCGCAACGGGCTCTTCAGCAATGGCGAACTGCGCACCTCGACGAACGACGTCCGGGTGGGACCGGCGTGCGCGAGCTTCGACAGGATCCAGTCGCTGTCGATCGCCGGCGCATCACCCGCGATCGCCGGAGTCGCCACCGTCGCCAGCGCGAGCAGCAGCAGTGCGACGCTGGACCGCGGCATCGTCGAAGGTCTGTCCATCATCGTCATGCCAGAAATCATAGAAATTGAACCAGTTGTAGGGTGCCTGATGCACGTAATGTTCCAGCCGCGCGGCATAACGCTGGATGAGCGAGCCCAGCGCTTCCACGCGCGCCTGACGCGGGATGTCGATCCGTTCAGCGAACAGTTCGAACGAGAGATCGTAGTGGTTGCCGCCGCGATAGAGGCCGAAACCGAGCGCCACCGGCACCTTGAGCGCCGACGCGATCAGCCACGGCGAGGTCGGGAAACGCGCGATGCCGCCAAGGAACCGCGCCGGCAACCACGGCTCGCCCGGACGCACGCGATCGACCAGCAGCGACACCAGCGCGCCTTCGGACAGCGCGCGCTGGATGTCCATCACGATCGAGGGGCCATCCTGCGAGGCGTCGATGATGTTGGCCGCGAGCTGCGGATTGAGCGTGGCCAGCAGTTGCGTCATCGCCGGACTCTGCTTCTTGTCGAGCACGATCTTGATGGTGTAGTCGGGCCGCCGCAACGCCAGCACGCGCAATACCTCGAAGCTGCCGTGGTGCGAACCGAACAGCAGCACGCCGCGCCCTTGGTCGAGCGCCGCGTGCAACGCGTCGAGGCCGTCGACGCGGACGTCGAAGCGGTCGATCGGACCGCCGAGCAGGAACACCCGGTCGAGGATGGTCGAGGCGAAGGTGTGGACATGGCGCGCGCCATCCCACCAGTTGGTCTTGCGTCCCAGCGCGCGCTGCAGGTAGTCCTGCGACGAACGCCGTTCGGGTCCGCGCTTGACCAGGAAGTAGGCGGTGATCGGGAACAACAGCAGGCGCGCGACACGCCGACCGGCGCGACGCGCGATGGTGCGGATCAGCCACAGCGCGAACATGCCGCCGCCTTCGGGACGATCGGTCCAGGTCTGGGGCTGGGTCATGCCGCTGCGATGTCGCCGCTGGCGATCACGGCATCGCCGCACCGGACGCGGAATTTCCAGCCGCGCGTCGCCGTTTCGATGGCGATTTCCGCATCCTGCTCCGGCAACAGCGGCTGCACGAACTTCACCTGCGCCAGTCTCATTGGCGCGGCCAGCGCGCCGTGTTCGCGCACGATCGCCTGCTGGACATGGTCGAGGATCACCACGCCCGGCACGATGGGCTTCCCGGGGAAATGCCCGGGCAGCGCCGGGTGATCGGCGGCGATGCGGAATTTCATTCGACGCGCCCGCCGTTCTCGAGCAATGCCAGTACCTGCGCATGCGCGGCTTGCGCCAATGCATTGCGATCGCGGATGCCACCCTCGCCCGCGGTCGCGATCGGCGTGCCGAAGCGCAGCTTGATCGGGCCCGGATTCGCCGCGAAACCATCGCTCGGCAACACCTGGCGCGCGCCATCGAGCGCCACCGGCAACACCTCGACGCCGGCGCGTATCGCCGATTCGAAAGGGCCGGCCTTGAATTCGCCGACGATGCCATCGCGGCTGCGCGTGCCCTCCGGGAACACGCACAACTGCCAGCCCTCGGACAACATCGCCGCCGCCGCCCTGAGCATCGCCGGTGCCGCGCGCGGATTGTCGCGGTCGATGAACAGCATGCCGGTCGATTTCGCGTACCAGCCGACGAAGGGCATTCGCGTCATCTCCTGTTTGAGCAGGAAACGCAAGGGCACCGGCACCGCCATGAACAGGCTGCAAACGTCGATCACCGATTGGTGGTTGCTGACGATCAGATGCGCTCGCGTCCAGTCGATGGTGTCGGCGCCTTGCACATCGAAACTCGTGGTCGCCGGCCCCATCAGGCCCGGCGCCCACAGCTTCGAGGCCATCCGCAGCGGCCGCCGCGGATCGCCGGTCAGCTTCAGCACCGCGATGGCCAGCAGGATGCAGCCCGCCGTCCATGCCAGGGTGAACGCAAACTGCAGCAGGTTCCAGGCCTTGCGCCACCACGGCCGGCGCGGTGCAGCGCGCCCGGTTTCGAGCGTTTCCTTTTTCACGAACTGTCCGTCCATCCCCGTCGGATCAGCAGATTTGGCGCACTAGGATACCGTCCCCGGCGATCGTCTTCCTCACCGGAAGATGCCGGCCCATTTTTCGCGGGGGATTTTCGCCAGTTTGCGCAGGTAATCCATGGGTCCCGAATAACGGCCGGGGAAGCGCCGTTGCCGAAAGACGAACTCGCCGACCATCGTGGCCGCGACCGGCACATAGATGCCCCAGGTATCGACCGTGGCGGCAACCTCGGGGCTCATGGGCCACGGCGGCGCGATGCCGATGCGTTCCAGCACGCCGCCCGGCGTCGTCACCAGGGCAAGGCCGAGATTGAGCAGGGCGAGGCCGGCCAGCAGGCCGGCCCACAACCGGGTCACGTTGGTGGCATAGGCGCGGATGTCCGCCGGCAATTGCCCAGCGGGCGACGCTTCGATCAATGCCACCATCCGCACCACCAGAGGTACCCGCCCGTGCGCCAGTGTCCGCGCGAACAGCGAGCAGGCCAGCGCCAGGAACACGCTGGGCATCAGCAACAGCAGGGGTACCGCGTAACGCGACCCGGTCAGTGCCGCGGCGGCGGCGATCCACGCCAGCGCCAGCAACCACGCGCGCGACCGCAACGACAGCAGGCCACGGATGCAGACGACGATGGCGAGCAGGCCCAACGCCAGCGCCGCCAGCCGCGGGCTGTCGATGCGCAACGCGCGATGGGCGACCACGAAATAGGCCAGCAATGCGGCGAGTCGCAACAACGCCGCCATGGCCATGCGATCAGGCGGCGGGGCTTTGCGCGGATGACTGCTGGACGTATTCCGACAGCGCGCGCAACGAAGCGAAGATCTTGCGGTTGTCCTCGTTGTCGGAGCGCAACTGCAGGCCGTATTTCTTGGAAATGGCCAGCGACAGTTCCAGCGCATCGATGGAATCGAGGCCGAGCCCGGTGTTGAACAGCGGCGCCTCGGGATCGATGCCCGCCGGATCGATGTCTTCCAGGTTCAGGCTTTCGACCAGCAGTTCGGCGAGTTCGCGTTCGGCAGCGGTTTGATCGGACATGCATTCCACCCGTTGTATTCAGTGTTGCGACGCCGGTGTTCCGGGCCGTCGCCGGCAGACGCTATTATGCCTCGCGTATGGAATCTTCCGAAATCCGGCCCGAGCGCCATCCCGACTCCGACAACTCGACCGATGCCAGGCCCCGGACCGCGGATGTGCGGGTCTGTGACGTGCTCGTCATCGGTGGCGGCCCAGCCGGCAGCACCGCGTCCACGCTGCTCGCGCGCGACGGCTGGAACGTCGTCATGCTGGAGAAGGACGCGCACCCGCGCTTTCACATCGGTGAATCGCTGCTGCCGCAGAACATGCCGATCCTGCAACGACTCGGCGTCCACGATGCCGTGCGCGACTGCAGCACGCTCAAGCTCGGCGCCGATTTCCCCAACGACGACGGCGGCTACGAAGTCTTCGATTTCAGCAAGAGCTTCCGCCCGCAGCCGGAATACTCCTTCCAGGTCAAGCGCGCGGATTTCGACAAGATCCTGTGGGACAATGCGGTCGCCGCAGGCGTCGACGGCCGCGACCGCACGAAAGTGGATCGCGTCGATTTCGGCGACGACGGCGCCATCACCGTGCACGCCGGCGGACTGCGCTACCAGCCGCGCTATCTGCTCGATGCCAGCGGCCGCGACACCTTCATCGGCGGCAAGCTCGGGCTCAAGCGCAAGAATCCGCGCCATGCCTCGGCGGCGATCTTCAGCCACTATCGCGGCGTGCAGCGCCGCGAGGGCCGCGACGCCGGCAACGTCAGCATCTACCGCCATTCGCACGGCTGGATCTGGGTGATCCCGCTGTCCGGCGGCGTCACCAGCGTCGGCGCGGTGTGTTTCCCCGACTACCTCAAGCAACGCAAGGGCAATCAGGAGGAATTCCTGATGCAGACGCTGATGGGCGTCGCCGAACTCGACGAACGCATGGAGGGCGCCGAACGCGTCGCGCCGATCCACGTCACCGGCAACTACGCCTACGAATGCACGCGCATGCACGGCCGCCACTGGTCGCTGCTCGGCGATGCCTATTCCTTCGTCGATCCGATGTTCTCCTCCGGGGTGTTCCTGGCGATGAAATCGGCCGAGGACTGCGCCGCGATGGTCGACGGCATCCTCCGCGATCCGAAGCGCGAAGCCGCGTTGCAACGGCAGTTCCAGCGCTATTTCGATCGCGGCCTCGACGAGTTCAAGTGGTTCATCTACCGCTTCACCTCGCCGACCATGAAGCATCTGTTCGCCAATCGCCGTGACGTCTTCGGGGTCGAACGCGCGGTGGTTTCCATGCTCAGCGGCGACGTCTTCGAGGCCAGGCCCATCCTGCGCCGCCTGCGCATCTTCCGCGCGATCTATGCCATCACGTCGCTGGGCATGTCCGGGCGCGCGCTCGCGGCGTGGCGCAATCGCCGCCGCCAGCTCGGTGTCGAGATGCGCGAGGAAACCCTGCACGGAGACGCGCCATGAGCCGCCTGCAGGTCGATTACGTCCCGGCCGACACGCTCGACGCCGAACTCGCGCGCGACGACACCCTCGCGGTGATCGGGTTCGCCGGGCATCCGGCCGCGCACGCCGATCCGCGCTACCTGCGCGTGCCGCTGCAACCACGCGGCGACGCACCGCTGGAAGTCTGGCGCAGTGACCGTGGCGTACGCCACGGTCGCGACGGCGCCATCGCCTGGGCCAGCGATGGCGAACTCACCTTCGGCGCGATCGAAGTCGAGGAAGGCGACGACGGGCTGGTGCAGGCCTCGGAAGACGCCTACCGGCAATTGATCGATTTCGTTCGCGACAGCGACACCCCGCATCTTTTGCGCGTCTGGAACTACCTCGACTCGATCACCGTCGGCGACGGCGACATCGAACGCTATCGCCAGTTCTGCGTCGGCCGCGCCCGCGGCCTCGGCAATTTCGACGCGTCGACATTGCCCGCGGCGACCGCGATCGGCCGTTGCGACACCGCCCATGTGCTGCAGGTGTACTGGCTGTCCGGCGCCAGCGCCGGCACGCCGGTGGAAAATCCGCGCCAGGTCAGCGCCTACCACTACCCGCGCCAGTACGGTCCGCAGGCGCCGAGCTTCGCCCGCGCCATGCTGCCGCCCGCCGGCAGCGACATGCCGCTGCTGCTGTCGGGCACCGCGGCGGTGGTCGGCCATGTTTCGCAACATGCCAGCGACCTGGTCGCGCAGATCCACGAAACCTTCCGCAACTTCGATGCGCTGATCGCCGCCGCACGCGCAAAGCGCCCGGACCTGCCTGAAAAATTCGGCAGCGGCGCGCGCCTCAAGGTTTATGTGCGCGATGCCGGCGACCTCGAACTGGTCGACCACACCCTGCGCGGCGTGCTCGGCACGGGGGTCCGTTACATCGTCCTGCATGCGGCCATCTGCCGGCGCGAACTGGCGATCGAGATCGACGGCGTCCACGTCTGAGAACAGGTTCAAAGTCCCATTCACGTTGCGGCGCTAGAATGCGGGAATGAGCTATCCCTACCTGCGTCCGCGGCGGATGCGTCGCGATGATTTCTCCCGCCGCCTGATGCGCGAGACGGTGCTGAGCGCCGACGACCTGATCTATCCCGCCTTCGTGCACGAACCGGCCGGCCGCGCCGCCGTGCCGTCGATGCCGGGCGTCGAGCGGGTATCGATCGACGAATTGCTGAAGACCGCGGAAACGCTGTGCGAATTGCGCGTGCCCGCGATCGCGCTGTTCCCGGTCACGGCGCCGGATGCGAAGTCGCTGACCGCCGAAGCGGCGTGGCGGGACGATGGCCTGTGCCAGCGCGCGGTGCGTGCATTGAAGCAGCGCTTCCCCGACCTCGGCGTGATCACCGACGTCGCCCTCGATCCCTACACATCGCACGGCCAGGACGGACTGGTCGACGACAGCGGCTACGTCCTCAACGACGAAACCGTCGAGGCGCTGGTGAAGCAGGCGCTGTCGCATGCGCGCGCAGGCGCCGACGTGGTCGCCCCCAGCGACATGATGGACGGCCGCATCGGCGAGATCCGCGGCGCGCTGGAAGCCAACGATTTCATCCACACCCGCATCCTTGCCTACGCCGCGAAATACGCCTCGGCGTTCTATGGCCCGTTCCGCGACGCCGTCGGCAGCGCCGGTGCGCTCGGCAAGGGCAACAAGTTCACCTATCAGATGGACCCGGCGAATTCCGACGAAGCGCTGCGCGAAGTCGAACTCGATCTCGCCGAAGGCGCCGACATGGTGATGGTGAAACCGGGCCTGCCCTACCTCGACGTCGTGCGCAGGGTGAAGGATGCGTTCGGCGCACCGACCTTCGTCTATCAGGTCAGCGGCGAATACGCGATGCTCAAGGCGGCGTACGCGAACGGCTGGCTCGACGAACGCGCCTGCACGCTGGAAGCGCTGACCGCGTTCAAGCGCGCCGGTGCCGATGGCATCCTCACCTATTTCGCCATCGACGCCGCGCGCTGGCTGCGCGAAGGTCGCTGACCCCCGTGGCCCTGCCGCATTACGCCGTTCTCGGCGCACCCGTCGCGCATTCGCTGTCGCCGCGCATCCACGCCGAATTCGCCCGCCAGTGCGGCATCGACATGCTTTACGTGGCGATCGACACCGCCGCCGATGGTTTCGAGGCGACGCTGGAACGCTTCCGGCTCGCCGGTGGCGTCGGCGCCAATGTCACCGCGCCCGACAAGATCGCAGCCGCCAGTGCCGCACAAACACTGAGCCCGCGCGCGCGCCGCGCCGGCGCCGTCAACACCCTGGCATGGCGCGACAACCACTGGTACGGCGACATCACCGACGGCAGCGGACTGGTCCGCGACCTGCGCGATCGCCGCGATTTCAATCTCTCGCGGACCCGGGTGCTGTTGATCGGCGCCGGTGGTGCCGCGCGCGCCGTGGCGCCGGCATTGCTCGACGCCGACATCGCGCAGCTGGTGGTCGCCAACCGCACCCGCGCCAACGCCTGGGACCTCGTCGATGCACTGCACGACAGCGATCGCGCCATGGCGTGCACCCTCGAGGAATTGCCCGGCATCGGCAGCTTCGACCTGGTGCTGAACGCGGTGCCGCCCGACGAGGACGACGCGATCCCGGACTATCCGCCAGCGGTCCTCGGCGCGGACAGCACCGCCGTCGATCTCAACTACGGCCCGCGCGCGCTGCCCTTCATCGCGTGGGCGAAAAGCCATGGCTGCACCCGCACCGGCGACGGCCTCGGCATGCTGGTGGAACAGGCCGCCGACAGTTTCGAACTGTGGCATGGCGTGCGCCCGCAGACGGAAGCGGTCTACGCGCAATTGCGGATGGGCGGCGCGCTGGCGGGCTGAACAGGCGCGCGCCTACAACAACCCTTCGCGCTTGATCCGCAGGTAGCGCTCCACCAGCGCACCGGGCAATTCCTCGCAGGTCACGTCGAGCACGGTGACGCGCTGGCGACGCAGGGCATCGTGCACGGTGGCGCGTTGTTGCAGGTAGCGTGCGGCGGCACCGGCGCGCAAGGCGTCCTCCAGTTCGTGCACCTCGCCATTCGCCGCGATGTCCAGCGACTGTTCGCGCAGGCTGGCGACGATCACCAGGTGGCGCGATTGCAGCATGCGGATCGCGGCGAGCATGTCGTCGCTGTCCTCGTCACGCAGATTGGTGACCCAGATCAGCAAGCCGCGACGACGCTGGCGGCGCGACAATTCGGTCGCGGCGGCGAGGAAGTCGGTCGCGACCGGTTGCGGTTGCAGGTCGTAGGTCTGCGCAAGCAGCGTGTCGATCGCGCCCATGCCGCGTTGCGGTGCCACCCAGCGACGGTCGCCACCACTGGCGAACAGGCCGACGGCATCGCCCTGTCGCAGCGCGAGGTA
This sequence comes from Lysobacterales bacterium, assembly GCA_019510195.1. Taxonomy (GTDB): domain Bacteria; phylum Pseudomonadota; class Gammaproteobacteria; order Xanthomonadales; family Xanthomonadaceae; genus Solilutibacter. The sequence continues at coordinate 47,292 of JAEKKW010000055.1, forward strand.
CGACACCACCAGCGCGGCATCGAGGGTGCGGTCGAAATGCGACAACTCGCCATCGCGCGCCAGCATGCGGCGCCCGGTATCGACGCAGAGGATGACCTGCTGGTTCTTCTCGTCCTGGTATTCGCGCGAAATCAGCTTGCCCACGCGCGAACTCGCCTTCCAGTCGATCTGGCGCAGGCTGTCGCCCTCGCGGTATTCGCGCATCTGGTGGAAGTCGGTGCCTTCGCCACGACGGCGCTTGACGTGCACGCCGACCATGCGCGATGCCTGCTCGGCGCCCAGCAATGCGAGATGGGTGAGCGGCGCGAAATTGGGGAAGACGCGCACCTGCTGCGGTTCGCCCGCCAGCCGCGCCTGCCGCCACAACCGCAGCGGCGAATGCAGCACCAGTTGCACGCGGCCGAAGTCGGCGTTGCCGCGTTCCGATGGCCGCAGGCGATAATCGAAGCGGACGATGCGATCGCGCGGCAGGGTGATCTTTCGCGGCAGGCCTTGCGCGAACCACGCGCCGGGATGGAGATCGTGCACGGCGACGCGCACGCGACGCGCTGCGCGCAATTCCAGTGCGACATCGCGCTCCACGCCCAGCGGCAACACCTCGGGCAATTGCCGACGCGCCGCCGGCGTCGGCAGCAACCGCAGCAGCAACAGGTCGAGCAGCGCGACCGCCACGACCGCCGCACCGGCGATCCACCACCATGCCTGCGGCACCAGCCACAGGCTGGCCGCGAGGCCGAACAGCGACCATGCCGCGATGATCGCCACCAGCCATGGTGACGGCCGCGGCCATCCACGCGCGCTCATTGCCGCGGCGCCTCCACTCGCGCCAGCAGCGCGTGCAGCACGGCATCGACATCCTGTCCTTCGATCTGCAGTTCCGGCGCCAGCGCGATGCGATGACGCAGCGCCGGCTTGGCGACTTCGCGAATGTCGTCGGGGGTGACGAAATCGCGGCCCGACAGCACCGCCTGCGCGCGCGCCGCGCGCACCAGGGCGAGGCTGCCGCGCGGACCGGCGCCGAGCGCGATGCCCGGCCACTTGCGCGTCGCCGCGACGATGCGCACCGCGTAATCGACCACCGCGTCATCGAGTTGCACCAGCGCGGCGCCCAGTTGCAGGCCGATGATCTGTTCCGGCGAACTCACGCGCCGCACGTCGGCGAGATCGAAATCCGACGCGACGCGGCCACTGCTGATCTCCGTGACCATGCGCTTTTCATCGGCCAGCGATGGATAGTCGATCAGCACCTTGACCAGGAAACGATCGAGTTGCGCTTCCGGCAGCGGATAAGTGCCTTCCTGTTCCACAGGGTTCTGCGTCGCCAGCGTCATGAACGGCGGCGCCAACGGATAGCTGCGGCCCTCGATGGTGACCTGGCGTTCCTGCATCACTTCCAGCAAGGCCGACTGCGTCTTCGCCGGCGCGCGGTTCACTTCGTCGGCGAGCAGCAGGTGGGTGAACACCGGGCCGCGACGAATCATGAAACTGGTGGTCTTGGGATCGTAGAAGGCATGGCCGCTGACATCGCTCGGCATCAGGTCGGGCGTGAACTGCACGCGCGCGAAATTGCAGCCCAGCGCCTGCGCCAATGCGCGCACCAGCAAGGTCTTGCCGAGACCGGGAACGCCTTCGATCAGGGCATGGCCGCCTGCGATCAGCGTCAACAGGATCTGGTCGAGCACTTGCAGCTGGTCGATGAAAGCTTTCGACACCTGTTCGCGAATGGCGGCGACCTGCGCGACCAATGCGTCGCCGGTGATGGGGGAAATCGCGGCGGGGGCCGCAGTGGCGGGAGTCTGCGGAGGCGTTGCGTCGGTCATAGCTGTTTTCCCAGGTCGATCAGGAGGGCGATGCGTTCACGCAGGGCGTGGGCATCGCCGGTGGGCGGAGTTTGCAGGGCACGCTGGACGATGGCGACGGAAACGCCGGTGGTTGCGGCGATCATCCCGGCCTGCAAGGCATCGGGTTGGGTAGCGGCGATCGGATCGCGCCGGCGCAGTTTCGCCATGAAGCGCGCGCGCACCGCCTGGTACAACAGGTCGCCACGGCGGAAGCGCCACAGCAATTCGCCGGATGCGCTGACGTGTTCGATCAATGAGCGGCGCTGGCGAACGTGCCCCGGCAACAGCGGGCCGACGCGTTGCGCGCGCCACCACAGCCACGCGACCAGCGCCAGCAATGCCGGCGCCCACGCCATCCAGCCCTTGCGCCAGATCACCAGCCACAAGGAGGGCAATCCGGGTTCGTAGACGAGATGGAAGCTGCCGTGGCCGTCATTCGGCGCGAGCAGCTGCGCGGTAAGCCATGCACTCACCGGCGATTCGATGTTGTCGCGCTGGACCAGCCACAGCGACGACAGCACGTCCACCGAACCCTTGCCGTGGGCGATCCGCGCCACCACCCAGCCGCCGGCGGGATCGCGCAGTCCGAACAACGGCGCGCCCTGCGACAAATCGAACCGCTGGCTGCCGCAGAACAGTTCTTCCGGTTTGGTCGCACCTGGCGCGCTGAAGCGCAGGCAATCATCGTTGTCGTCGCGCTTGCGCCGTTGCACGCCCAGGATTTCCGTCAGCGTCGGCTGGCCGCCGTCGCGATTGAGATCGGCATCGCCCTGCGGCAAGGCCACCACCAGGTGACCGCCGTCCTTCACCCAATCGAGCAGGTCGTAGGTCTCGTCGGCCTGCAGGCCAAGCGTGTCCTGCAGCATCACCACGGTGTCGCGCTCGCCCAGCGGCGTCAGTTCCAGCTGCAGGCGGCGGCGCGACTGCGCATCGCGGCCACTCGCACGCAGGGCCTTCTGCAGTGGATAGAGTCGATTCCAGGTCGCCTCGCCGCGCACCGGCAGATCGACCCATTCGGTGACGCGATGCATGCCATGGAACCACCACGCCACCAGCGCCGCGACCAGCAATACGCCGGCGACGATCATCGCGATACCGCGTCCGCGCGCGTTCATCGCGACCACCCGAAGCTGCTGGCCAATCCCGCCACCAAGCCGTCGAACTCGGCGTCTTCCGGCAAGCGATGCGCATACGCGGTGTACTGCCACGCACGCACCAGCGCGCGAAAGCGCGAGCGCTCCTCCTCTCCCGGCAGTTGTTGCGAGGCGCGCAGGCATTCGGCTTCGGTCGCGCCCGGCACCAGCAGCACCTGGGTGCGCGCAACCATCGATTCGACGCCGGCGCGATAGAGCAATGCCATCGCCTGACGACGATCGCCGCTCGCCCACAGCTTGCGCACCGCGATGGCGATGTCGTCGGGCAGGGCCTCGGGCATTTCGACGTCAGCGATCGCGATCTCGCTGGCGCGACGGCGCGACGTCCCGCCACTGCTCCACTGCGGCCATGCACGAATCAGCCACCACGCCAGCGCCCCGACGACCAGTGCAACGATCGCCCATGCGATCACCTGCCCGAAGGTGCCCAGCCCGCGCGCAAGCGCGCCCAGCCATGACGGGAAATTCCAATCGCGGGCCTGTTGCGGCTTCGCCTTGCGGATCGGCTCCCAGCGCGTGACCTGCTTGCGCGGATGCAGCTCGGGATCTTCCTTCAGCTTCACCAGGGCGTCGCGCAGGGATTGTTGCTGCGCTTGCAGCGGCCCCGCCGCCACTTCGAGCAGCTGGGCCGGCACGAGTTTCTGCGGGCCGGCGCCGGCGGTTCCATGCACGGCATTGCGCGGATTGGCCTGCGCATGCACCAGACGCGGCGCGAATGCGATGCACGCGACCACCAGGGTCGCACCGGCAAGCCGCTGCAGGCGTGCACGCATCCGCCGCAACGCGATCTCCACGTCCCAGGCTTCCAGTTCGGTGCGGCGATTGAGGTACAACCCGAATCCGGCGCCGACATAGAACGGCTCGACCAGCGTCGCCGCCAGCCACGCCAGCGCGTTGTAGGCCAGCGCCATGCCCGGGGTGAACCCGGCCTGCAAGCTCTGCATCGCGCCGGCCCAGGTCTGCGGCAGGAATTCCGGCGGCACGAACATCATCACGAACGCGATCGGCGCCAGCATCAACACCAATTCGAAATTGATGCACACCAGCGTCAGTGCCGCGGCGTGGCCGCTGGCGCGCGCGCCGATCACCCGCCGACGTTCGCGACGCTGCCCGGCATCGCCGCCTTCCAGCAGATCCACGGGGAGATGGAGCGAACGCGCCGGACCCAGGCGTCGCCAGGTGAGATAGTCGAGCATCGGCCGCGGCAGGCCCCACTTCAGCTGCGCGCGCAGGGTCTCGCGCATGCCCGGCACATCACCGAACACCGCGCGCGACAGCACGTGCAGGACGATGCGATCGAACAGCGGCTTCAGCCACCACATCACCATCAGCGCCCACCATGCGTGGTCGAAGATCCAGCCCAGCGCATTCACCACCACGAACACCGGCAAGGTCAGTGCCAGCCACGGCTTCCACACCGCGCCGGCATTGCGACGGACCAGCGCGCTGCCGAGTTCCATCGCTTCCCACGCCGAGCGCGGGCGCAACACCACGGCGATGCGCTCAATCTGCACGCGTCGCGCCTCCGCGTCCGCCCAGCAGCAACCACGCCAGCACCAGGATCCACAGCAGCGCGCCGACCGCGAATTTCACCGTGGGCGGGATCGCACCGTTCGACGACCAGAACGCCTCGATCAGCGCCGCCACGATCAGCATCGCGAAGAAGCCCATGCTCAGGCGCGCGCCATCGAGTCCGGCCGCGATCAATGCATCGACGCGTCGCCGGCGCCCCGGCGCGACGACCGCCATGCCGATGCGCAAACCGGCGCCACCGGCGATGACGATGGCACTCAGTTCCGGTGCCGAATGGCCAACCACGAACGGCCAGAACGTCGCGCCGGAACCGATCTGCTGCAGGTGCCCGGCAATGGTGCCGGCGAACAGGCCGTTGAACACCAGCGCGAACACCGTGCCGATCGCCAGGAAGATCCCGCTGGCGAAGGTGCGGAAACCGATGCTGATGTTGTTCATGATGTAGTAGCCGAACATCCGGACATTGGTGCCGGCCGCGCGCATTTCGTAATGGCCGTGGTCGGCCGGGTTGTACATGCGCTCGACGTTCGCGACCTGGGCCGGATCCATCAGCGTGTAGACCATGTCGGGCCTTTCCAGCGACAGCACATAGGTCACCACCAGCGGCACCACGAACAGCAGCAGCGACGCCAGCATGTAGCCGCGATGCGCGCGCACCAGCCGCGGGAACCGGTTGAGCACGAAATCCACCACTGGCCGCAAGCGCGCGGCCGGCGCCCGATACAACACGTTGTGGCCGCGCTGCATCAGGTCCTGCAGGCGATTGGTGACCGACGGGCTGTAACCGCGGCGGCGCGCCAGCGCGAGGTGCTGGCAGATGCGGCGATAGCGCAACGGCACGTCCTCGTCGCGCAAACCGGTCCATGGCCGTCCCGACCAGCGCGCCTGCGGCAGTTCGCCGCGTTGCTGCAGCCAGTCCTCGAACTCGCGCCACTCGTCCTGGTAACGCGCCACGAAGCGTTCCTGGCGCAACGTGCCACCACCATTCACCGCGCTCATCAGCGCCCCAGCAGCCAATTGGCAATGCCCGCCAGCCGCACCACGCCCAGCGGTCCGCGTTCGCCAGTCAATGGTTGCGCGATGTCGGCGAGTTCCTGCTGGCGCTCCGCGCCCAGTTGCGGCAGGCGTTCGGCGAAAGCGATCACCGCTTCCTGCTCGCCTGGCTGCATCGGCCACAACGGCGTGGCAATGCCCTGCACGGTGAGCGCGGCGATCGCATTGGTCGGCACGACGTGGATCACCAGGGTCGACGCGGCGAGATCGCCCAGGCGGCGGTTCCACGGATCGACCAGGCACGACAGCAACCCGAAGGCATAGAACAACGGCAAGCCGTCGGCGACGCGCAACAGGTTGCGGGTGATCGATGCCATCCATCCCACCGGCGCGCCATCGGCCGCGACCACTTTCAATCCCAGCGCGCGCTTGCCCGGCGTCTGTCCGTGCCACAGCACCTCGAACAGGATCGGATAGCCCCAGGTGATCACGAACAGCAGCACCAGCCACACACCGGAACCGGTCGCGCCCAGCACGCCGAGCAGGATGCCGGCCAGCATCACGCCGCCGAAGCGGATCGACGCATCCAGCAACCATGCCAACGCGCGCGGCACCGGCCCCGCCGCCGGCAGGCGCAACGCCACCCCTTCGGGCGTGTGGATTTCCCGTACGGTATCCAGCATCACGCGCGCGGCTGGCCGGTCAGGTATTCATCCTTCAACTTGACGTAATGACTGGCCGAATAGAACAGCGCCTCGATCTCCGTATCGGACAACTTGCGCGCGAACTTCGCCGGGCTGCCCAGCCACATCTCGCCCTCGCCCACTACCTTGCCGGGCGCCAGCAATGCACCGGCGCCGAGGAAGCCGTGCTTGCGGATCACCGCGCCGTCCAGCACGCACGAGCCCATGCCGACGAGACATGCGTCCTCGATCCTGCAGGCATGCACGATCGCCTTGTGGCCGATGGTGACGTCGCTGCCGATCACCGTGGCGAACCCGCCCAATTTCGCGTGCGGACCGTCGTGGCTGACGTGGATCACCGTGCCGTCCTGGACATTGGTGCGATCACCGATGCGGATGAAGTTGACGTCGCCGCGGATCACCACGAATGGCCACACCCCGACGTCATCGCCCAGCACCACGTCACCGATCACGCGCGCGGATTCGTCGATGTAGACGCGCTCGCCGAGCTTGGGGCTGTGGTCGAGATAGGGGCGGATGGTCGTGCTCATGCGGCGGCTCCGAAAGTGCGCAATGTTTCGATGGTGCGGTCGATCGCGGCGTCGTCGATGTCGCGATGGACGACCATGCGGATGCTCGGGGTGTAGCCGATCGACATGCGGATGCCGGCCGCGGCGATCGCCTGCTTCAAGGCATCGAGGCGCTGGACCGGGACATCGATGAAGACCATGTTGGTGTGCTGCGCGTTCACCGCCAGTCCGGGCAGGTCGCGCAAGCCGCCGGCGAGTCGTTTCGCCCGCGCATGATCGTCGGCCAGCTGCGCGACGTGGTGATCGAGCGCATGCAGACCCGCCGCGGCGAAAACACCAGCCTGGCGCAATCCGCCACCGACCATCTTGCGCCAGCGCCGCGCGCCATCGACCAACTCGCGCGATCCCAGCAACACCGATCCCGCCGGCGCACCCAGGCCCTTCGACAGGCACACCGACACGCTGTCGAACGGCGCGGCCAGTTGCTTCGGCGCAATGTCATCCGCGGCCGCGGCATTGAACAGGCGCGCGCCATCGAGATGCAGCTTGAGTCCATGGCGATCGCACAGCGCGCGCATCGCGATTGGGTAGTCGATTGGCAAAGTCCGCCCCATCCAGGTGTTCTCGAGGCAGACCAGTTTCGTGCGCGCGAAATGCGGATCGACCGGCTTGATCGCGTGCTCGACATCCGCCAGCGGCAGGCTGCCGTCCGCGGCCTGCGGGATCGGCTGCGGCTGGACCGATCCCAGCACCGCCGCGCCACCGCCCTCGTACTTGTAAGTGTGCGCGTCCATCCCGACGATGTATTCGTCGCCGCGCTGGCAATGCGCCAGCATCCCGACCAGGTTGGCCTGGGTACCGGTCGGGCACCACAACCCGGCTGCGAAACCGAGATCGGAAGCCAGCCGTTCCTGCAGTGCATTCACCGTCGGGTCTTCGCCGTAGACGTCGTCGCCGACTTCCGCACGCGCCATCGCGTCGCGCATGGCGGGCGTGGGCCGGGTGACGGTGTCGCTGCGCAGGTCGATGATGTCCATGTCCAACATGATGCCATCGCGGCCGCCTTCGTTCCGGCCTACACTGCAAGCCATGAAAATCGCCAGCTGGAATGTCAATTCGCTCAACGTGCGCCTGCCGCACCTGCAGCGCTGGCTGCAGGCGTTCAAGCCCGACGTGGTCGGCCTGCAGGAAACCAAACTGGAAGACGCGCGCTTCCCGCACGAGGCGCTGGCCACCGACGGCTACGGCTGCGTGTTCTCCGGCCAGAAGACCTACAACGGCGTCGCCCTGCTTGCACGCGACCATGAGATCGCCGACGTGCAGCGCGGGATTCCCGGCCTCGATGATCCGCAGCAGCGCGCGATCGCCGCGACCATCAACGGCGTGCGCATCGTCGATCTCTATGTCGTCAACGGCGAGGCCGTCGGCAGCGAGAAGTTCGAGTACAAGATGCGCTGGCTCACCGCCGTGCACGAATGGCTGGAGGATGAACTGGCACGCCATCCGCAGCTGGTGGTGATGGGCGATTTCAACATCGCGCCGGCCGACCTCGATGTCCACGACCCCAAGCGCTGGAAGGAAAAAATCCTGTGCTCGATCCCGGAACGCGCGGCACTGGGGGCGCTGGAATCACTCGGGCTGCATGACAGTTTCCGGTTGCTGCATCCCGATGCCGAAAAGCAGTTCAGCTGGTGGGACTACCGGCTTGCGGCATTCCAGCGCGGCTGGGGCCTGCGCATCGACCTGTTGCTGGTGTCGGATGCATTGAAGGACAAAGTGGTGGCGGCCGGCATCGATACCGAACCGCGCACCTGGGAACGACCCAGCGACCACACGCCAGCCTGGGTCGAACTTGCGGCCTGATCAGCGGGCGCGCCCGCGCGTGATCAGATTGACGATCGCCGACAACACGACCGCGCCGATGAGCGACCACAGCAGGCTGCCCATGTCGAATTGCCCGCTCGCGGCATTGCCGCCGTGTCCGGTGATCATGCCGCCGATCCAGCCGCCCAGCAGCGAACCGACGACACCGACGATGATGTTCATGAAGATGCCCTGCTGGGCATCGCGGCGCATGATGATGCTGGCCAGCCAGCCAATGATGCCGCCGATCACGAGATAGATGATCCAACCAAGCATGACCCTTCTCCAATATGGGGTTGTGCGACGCAAAATTGCGTGCCGGGCCAGTGTTGGTGATCGATCGTGATGGATTTGTACAGCGATGCTGAATGCGTCTGGTTCAGCGTGGCGAGCGGGCTTTTGCATCCTGCGCCACGATCGCGTCGATCTCGGTACGCGGCAATTTTCCGGTTTCGTTGCGTGGCAACGCATCGACACGGAGGATGCGCCGCGGCAGGAACACCGGATCGCTCGATCGCCGCAACGGCGCAAGAATGTCTTCGTCGGCGACGCCCGCATCGACGGCAACGATCGCGATCAGCCGGCGCACGCCCTGGGCATCCGGCGCGGCCTGTGCCATCACGCCATCGCGCACGCCCGGCACCTGTTGCAGGCGGCGGGTGAGATCGGCCAGCGATGCGCGCTTGCCGGCGATTTCCAGCAGGTCGGCGCTGCGCCCGCGCAATGCGAAGCGGCGACCGTCGAGCTCGACCCGGTCGGCCAGCAGCACCGGCTCCGGCAGCGATTCGCGCAGCACCAGCGTGCCTTCCGCCTGCGGCTGCAATTCGACGCCCGGCAACATGGTCCAGTCGCTTTCGTGGGCGGTGCGCCGGCGCGCGATCACGCAGGTTTCGGTGGAACCGAACATCTCGCGAACTTCACAGGCGAAACGCGTTTCCGCGGCCAGCGCGAGTTCCTGCGGCAATGGCGCGGTCGCGGTGACGATCACTTTCAGTTCCGGCAATTCGACACCGGACTCCACCAGCGTGCGCAGGTGCAGCGGCGTCGTCACCAGCAGTCGCGGCGCCGGCACCTGTGCCAGGGCGGCGACGATGTCCTGCGGGAAGAACGGGCGTCCGGCATGGACCGCAGCCGGTCCGACCAGTGGCAACAGCACCGACAATTCCATGCCGTACATGTGTTGCGGCGGCACGGTCGCAACGACGCTGAACTGTTCGTCGCGTTCGAGCAGGCCATCGAGCGCGGCGACATTCTGTGCGGTGCTGATGCGGAATCCGGCGAAGGTTTTCGGATAGGCCATCGGCGCGCCGGTACTGCCGGAAGTGAAACCGATCACGAACGTGGCATCGGGATCGATCGCCGGATCACCGCCGGCAATGCCCGCCGCTGCCGGATCGACATGCACGTCGACGGAACCATTGGCCGCGGCATCGCCCATGCGATAACTGCCGGGATGGCGCGATTGCACTTCCGCCACCACGTCTTCCGCGCGCGACGGCGGCAGCAACGTGACCTGGCCGCGACTGGCCGCCGCGCACAGGCCGATGATGAAGGCATCGCGGCGCTCGCACAGGTTGATGACGTGGGCCGCATCCGGCAGCCGTGCCGCGAGCGCGCGCACGCGCGCCAGGAATTCCCCGCGCGAGACGGGCGTGCCATCGGGCGCGAACAGCACCGGCTGCCCGCGCGATCCATCGGACAGGGAGCGTGACGCCGCCACCCCCGCCTTCGCTTGAAGGTCTTCGTTCCCCATGGCGCTTACTTTACGCTGCACGCATGACTGCTGCCCCGCCCGAAACCGCCTGGATCCCGCGCCACCACGACCGTCGCGCCGAAGCCCAGGTGCGCGAATGGCTGGCCGTGCGCACCGGCATCGCCGCCGCGGAGCTGCCGCTGGTCCGCGATGCGCAGGATCGCCCGCAGCTGGTCGGCGCACTGCAAGGCCACGACATCAACTGGAGTCATAGCGGTGACGGCCTGCTGCTGGCCTACGGTTCCGGGGTGGCATTGGGCGTCGATCTGGAGCTTCCGCATGGCAGGCGGCGGGTGGCCGAGATCGCCCGCCGCTATTTCACCGTGCGGGAACAGGCATGGCTGGAAGCGCAGGCCGATGCCGGCACACGCGAGTACGCCTTCCATCGCCTGTGGTGCGCCAAGGAAGCGGTGCTGAAAGCGCATGGGCGGGGATTGAGCTTCGGACTCGATCGCCTGCATTTCGCGGAGGTCGATGGCATGTTGCGGCTCGATCACGCCGATCCGGAACTCGGCGATACAGCCTCATGGCAGCTGCGCGAGTGGAGCCCGGCGCCGGGTTATCTCGCCGCGCTGGCGTGGCGGGCCGGATAATGGCGCGATGACGCTTCCCCCCGAAATCGCGACGCTGCGCCCTGCGCTGGACAGCGGACTCGCCGAACTCGCGCTCGATCCGGCGCTGTCGGCGCCGCTGCTCGACTACCTCGCCCTGCTGGCGCGCTGGAACCGCACCTACAACCTGACCGCGATACGCGATCCCGCCGAGATGGTCACCCGCCACCTGCTCGATTCGCTGGCCATGCACCCGCACCTGCAGCCCGGGGCGCTGGCCGACCTCGGCACCGGCCCCGGCCTGCCCGGCATCCCGCTCGCCCTCGCCCGCCCCGATGTCGCGGTCACGCTGGTCGAGAGCAACGGCAAGAAGGCGCGCTTCCTGCGCGAGGCGGTGCGCAGCCTCGGCATCGCCAATGCCCGCGTACTGGAGAGCCGCGCCGAGGCGGTGGCCGAACCCGGCGCCTACCGCCAGATCACCGCACGCGCACTGGCCACGCTCGCCGGCATCCTCGACGTCGGCGGCCATCTGCTGGCGCCCGATGGCGTCCTGCTGGCGATGAAGTCCGGTACCACCAACGAGGAGAGCCGCGAGCTCCCGGCCGGCTGGGCGATCCGCGAGGTCCATCCACTGCGCGTCCCCGGCCTCGACGCCCGCCGCGAACTGGTGGTCGTGGGCCGGGCATAATGTCCGATCCAGCCACTGACGTGGCTTCAAACCGGCAGACGATGGCCCGCATCATTGCAGTCGCCAACCAGAAAGGCGGAGTCGGCAAGACCACCACCGCCGTCAACCTCGCCGCGGCGCTCGCGCAGATGCCGCAGCGCGTGCTGCTGGTCGATCTCGACGCCCAGGGCAACGCGACCATGGGCAGCGGCATCGACAAGCGCGCCATCGAGGCCTCGACCTGCGATGTCCTGCTGGAAGAAATGCGCGCCGAAGACGCCATCGTGCAGAGCGAGGAAGGCTACGACCTGATGCCGGGCAACACCGACCTGACGGCGGCCGAGCTCGAACTGATGGACGAACAGGGCCGCGAGCAACGCCTCAAGCGCGCGCTCGACAGCGTGCGCGAGCGCTACGACTACATCATCGTCGACTGTCCGCCGGCGTTGTCGCTGCTCACCCTCAACGCGCTCACCGCCGCCGATGGCGTGCTGGTGCCGATGCAGTGCGAGTACTACGCGCTGGAAGGCCTGAGCTCGCTGATCGAAACCATCAACGCGCTCAAGGCCAAGCTCAACCCGGCGCTGCAGATCGAGGGCATCGTCCGCACCATGTACGACGTCCGCAACAACCTCGGCAACGCGGTGTCGGCCGACCTGGTCGAACATTTCGGCGAACTCATCCTGAACACTGTCGTGCCGCGCAACGTGCGCCTGGCCGAAGCGCCCAGCCACGGCCAGAGCATCCTCCGCTATGACCGCGCCTCGCGCGGCGGCATCGCCTACCTCGGTCTGGCCGGCGAAATCGTCCGTCGCGACCACGCCCGCAAGACACGCACCAAGGAAACCGCATGAGCGCCGCCAAGACGCCAGCCAAGAAGCGCGGGCTCGGCCGCGGACTCACCGCCCTGCTCGGCAACACCGACGCGCCCGTCGCCAAGGTCGACGCCGCACAGCCGCAACCGGGCGATCGCCTCGATCACCTGCCCGTCGGCCAACTGCAGACCGGCAAGTACCAGCCGCGCCAGCAGATGCGCGAGGAAGCGCTGGACGACCTCGCCAACTCGATCCGTGCGCAAGGCGTGATCCAGCCGATCGTCGTCCGTGCCATCGGCAAGGACAAATACGAAATCGTCGCCGGCGAGCGCCGCTGGCGCGCCTCGCAACGCGCCGGTCTCGAAGTCGTGCCGGTGGTGATCCGCGAACTCGACGATCGCACCGCGATCGCGATGGCACTGATCGAGAACATCCAGCGCGAGGACCTCAACCCGCTGGAAGAAGCGCAGGCGCTGCAACGCCTGATCAACGAATTCGACCTCACCCACGCGCTCGCCGCGGAAGCGGTCGGCCGTTCGCGCGCCAGCGTCTCCAACCTGCTGCGCCTGCTCGACCTGCCGCCGGCGATCCGCGCGCTGCTGGAATCGCGCCAACTCGAGATGGGCCACGCCCGCGCGCTGCTCACGTTGTCGCCGGAGCTGGCATCGCGACTGGCCTCGGAAGCCGCGCAGCACGGCTGGTCGGTGCGCGAAATCGAACACAAGGCGCAGCAATACGCCGCCGGCAGCGTGCCGGGCACTGCATCGAGACGCAGCGGCAAGTCCGCGGCGGGCAATCCCGACATCGCCGTGCTGGAACGCGAACTGTCCGACACGCTCGGCAGTCGCGTCACCGTGAAACAGGGCGCGAAAGGCCGCGGCAAACTGATGATCGAATACGGCAGCCTCGACGCGCTCGACGGCATCCTGGAGCGACTGCGCAAATGAGCGAACAACCGCAACTCTCGGTCGTCGTCCCCGTCTACAACGAGCAGGACAACGTCGAACCGCTGATCCGCGAAATCCTCGCGGCCTTGCGCGGCAAGCTGCCGTTCGAGATCGTCTATGTCGACGACCAGTCGAAGGACGGCACGCTGGCGGTGCTGCAGCGGCTCAAGGCCGAAGTGCCGGAACTGCGCGTGGTGCGCCATCTCGCCAACGCCGGGCAAAGCACCGCCGTGCGCAACGGCGTCAAGGCTGCGCGCGCGCCGTGGATCGCCACGCTCGACGGCGATGCCCAGAACGATCCCGCCGATATTCCCAACCTGCTCGCACAACGCGAACAGGCCGACCGCGATACGAAAATGTTCGCCGGCTGGCGCGTCAACCGCCAGGACACCGGCAGCAAGCGCTGGGCCTCGAAGTGGGCAAACGCGATCCGTTCGCGGATGCTGCGCGATTCGACGCCGGACACCGGTTGTGGCATCAAGCTGTTCGAACGCGACGCCTTCCTCGACCTGCCGTATTTCGATCACATGCACCGCTACCTGCCGGCACTGATGCAACGCGCCGGCTGGAAGACCGTCAGCGTGCCGGTGAACCATCGCCATCGCGCCAGCGGTTCGTCCAAGTACACCAACTTCGGCCGCGCGATGGTCGGCGTGCGCGACCTGCGCGGCGTGTCCTGGCTGATCGACCGCAGCCGCCGCACCCGCACCGAGGAGTTGTGATGTCGATGCTGTTGTTGCAGGCGACGCAGGCCATTGCCGACGCCGTGCAATCCGCGCCCAAAGGCGCGATGGATACGCCGATCAAGTGGCTGGAGTGGACCGGCATCCACATGAGCCCGTGGAAGATCATCGGCATCGTCGGCACCCTGATGTTCGGCGGCCGCTGGCTGGTGCAGTTCATCGCCAGCAAGCGCCATGGCAAGCCGGTGATCCCGCGACTGTTCTGGTACATGAGCATCATCGGCAGCCTGATGACGCTCAGCTATTTCGTGTTCGGCAAGAACGATGCGGTCGGCATCCTCGGCAACCTGTTCCCGGCCTTCACTGCCAGCTACAGCCTGTATCTCGACATCCGCCACCGCGGCTGGAAGCGCGATCGCGCGAGCCACTAGTTCTCGATGCACGCGCTGGCCGGGCGCGTGCTTTACTCTCGCCACATCCGATCCGGCGACTCCTCGATGCTCCCCAAGCCATTGCTGCTCGCGGCCTGTCTCGCCACTGCCTTGCCACTGCGCGCGCAGACCACGGCTTCGGATTCCACGACGGCCACGGCATCCGCATCGGCCGACGCCCGCTTCAAGGCGATCTGGCAACGCGAAGGCGAGTGGCGCAAGCACCAGGACAGCAGCGACCTCGACGAGGACAGCGTCAGCGACACCGTGTCCGCGCATCTGCCCGACGTCTCGCCGCAGGCGCAGGCAAATCGGCTCGCCTACTGGGACGACGTGCTGAAACAGTTGGCGACGATCGATCCGCAGCAATTGTCGCCCACCGAGCGCATCAACTATCTCGTCTACAAGCCGCAGATCGAACACTATGCGGCGGAAGAACGCTTCCGCGATTACGAGATGCCGTTCAACGCCGACAGCCAGTTCTGGTCCGGCCTCGGTTTCCTCACCCGCAAGCCGCTGCGCAGCGCGCAGGACGTGCGCAACTACATCGGCCTGCTGCGCGACGTGCCGCACTACTTCGACCAGCAGATCGGCAACATGCGTGCCGGGCTCGCCCGCGGTTTCAGCGTGCCGCGCGCCACCCTCGACGGCCGCGACCAGTCGATCGCGATGGTCGCCGACCTCAAGAATCCCGAGCAATCGGCCTTCTACGAACCGCTGAAGAAGCTGCCATCTTCCATCCCCGCCGACGCGCAGGCGCAGCTGCGCAACGATGCCCGCGCCGCGATCCGCGATGCGGTGATCCCCGCCTTCGGCAAACTGCTGGGGTTCTTCCGCGGCGAATACCTGCCGAAGGCCCGCACCACGTTGGCTGCGGAAGCGATGCCGGACGGCAAGGCCTGGTATCGCGAACAGATCCGCAAATACACCACGCTCGATTTGTCGCCCGACGAGATCCACGCCATCGGGCTGAAGGAAGTCGCATCGATCCGCGCCGAGATGGACGCGATCATCCAGCAGGTCGGCTTCAAGGCGCCGCCCGGACAGGACAGCTACAAGGCCTTCCTGCACTTCCTGCGCAGCGATCCGCAGTTCTACGCGAAGACGCCGCAGGAACTGTTGAACGATGCCGCGTGGATTTCCAAGCGCGTCGACGGCGAAGTCGGCAAGGTGATCGGAAAACTGCCGCGCGGGCGCTTCACCATCGTGCCGGTGCCCGCCGACATCGCGCCGTTCTGGACCGCAGGCCGTGGTGGCGTCGGCACCTACTGGCTCAACACTTACGATCTGCCGTCGCGCCCGCTGTACAACCTGCCGGCGCTGACGCTGCATGAATCGTCGCCCGGCCATTCGCTGCAGGGCGCGCTGGTGCAGGAGATGGGCGAAGTGCCCGAGTTCCGCAAGGAATACATCTCGGCCTATGGCGAAGGCTGGGGCCTGTATTCGGAATACCTCGGCAAGGAGATGGGCATCTACCAGACGCCCTACCAGGATTTCGGCCGCCTGACCTATGCGATGTGGCGCGCCTGCCGGCTGGTGATCGATACCGGCGTGCACCACATGGGCTGGACGCGCGACCAGGCGCTGGCCTACCTGCGCGACAACACTGCATTGTCCGAACACGAGGTCACCACCGAGGTCGACCGCTACATCTCGTGGCCGGGACAGGCGCTGAGCTACAAACTCGGCGAATTGACCATTCGTCGCCTGCGCGGCGAGGCCGAAGCCGCGCTCGGTGCGAAGTTCGACGTCCGCGAATTCCACGACACGGTGCTTGCGCAGGGTTCGGTGCCGATGCCGGTGCTGGAACTGCAGGTGCGCGACTGGATCAAGACGGTGAAGGCGCGGCCGGCAAAGAACGGCAAATAAGCGATCAGGCATCATTGGCATCGGGACGAGGGAAATACGCGACGTGAAACGCTCCACGCAGATCCGGCTGACACTGATGACGGCGACCTTGCCGCTGGCGCTGGCCGGCTGCAGCAATGACGCACCGACCGGCGCGATCGCGCAATCGATCGACGAATGCGTGCAGGCCAAGGCCGGCACGCAACAGGAATGCGCCGCCGCCTACGGGCAGGCGCTGGCCAAGCACGACGCCACCGCGCCGAAGTTCGAGAACAAGAACGACTGCGATGCACAGTTCGGCAACTGCACCGCACGCACCGACGCGACAGGCCACTCCAGCTTCATGCCGCCGATGAGCGGATTCCTGATCGGCTATCTCGCCAGCTCGGCAATGCATGGCCGCAGCGGATTCGCCGGCGGTTCACCGCTCTATCGCGACCGCAGCAGCGGCGATTTCTTCAAGGCCGATGGCCAATCGGCGGGAACGCGCAGTGGTTTCGTCAGCGGCGAGGCCGGACGCGCTGCCACAAGCGTCCGCGGCACCACCGTCGCGCGTGGCGGCTTCGGCAGCACCGGATCCGCGCACGCATCATTCGGCAGCTGATCGATGCAACGCGTCGACATCAGGGAGCGCGCCGACTGGCGCGCGCAGGCCGAACGCGACGGCTTCACCTTCCACACCATCGATGGCGAACCGTATTGGGACGAATCGGCGTACTACGCCTTTACCCTGCGCGAGATCGAAGACGACATCGAAGCGCCGACCAGCGAACTGCACGAGATGGCGATCGCGCTGGTCGACGACGTGGTGCGTTCCGCTGAACTGCTGGAGAAGCTCGGCATCGCACCGGCGTACTGGGACTGGATCGCGCGTTCATGGCAACGCCGCGATCCGCATCTCTACGGCCGCATGGATTTCGCCTACGACGGCAACGGTCCGGCGAAACTGTTCGAGCTGAATTACGACACCCCGACCAGCCTGTTCGAGGCCGGCTACTTCCAGTGGATGTGGCTGGAGGACCTCAAGCGCGCGCGCCGGCTGCCCGGCGATGCCGACCAGTTCAATCGCATCCAGGAAGCGTTGCAGGAACGTTTCGCCGCCATCGCCGCGCAACGACGGGTGCACTTTGCATCATTCCCGGACGCCCCGGAAGACGAGGCGACCGTGCTCTACCTGCGCGATTGCGCCGAACAGGCGGGCGTCGACACCGCAGGCCTCGCCATCGACGACATCGGTATCACCGCCGATGGCCGCTTCACCGATCCCGACGATCGCATCATCGAAACCCTGTTCAAGCTCTATCCGCTGGAAGACATGTTCCGCGACCGGTTCGGCGCGAACCTCGTGCACGACGCGATGCGCCTGATCGAACCGCCGTGGAAGGCAGTGCTGAGCAACAAGGGTGTGCTGCCATTGCTGTGGGAACGCCATCGCGGCCACCCCAACCTGCTGGAATCGCGCTTTGCCGAACGCGGCGAACCGGTCGCGACCGGTTGGGTGCGCAAGCCGCTGTTCTCGCGCGAGGGCGCCAACATCACCCTGGCGCTGGGCGCCGGCAACCGCATCGACACCGGCGGCCCCTACGATTCCGGCCTGGCCATCCTCCAGGCGGCCCGCCCGCTGACGGCGTTCGGCGGGCGCTACCCGCTGGTGGGCAGCTGGGTGGTCGGCGACGAAGCGGTCGGCATCGGCATCCGCGAGGACAGCAGCCTGGTCACCGGCAACGGCGCCCGCTTCCTGCCTCACGCGATCCTCGGCTGAGGCTCAATCGGTACCCCGACTTGCCCCGGGGCCCGGTTTCCCGCATAATTTCCGGCTCGCTGCGTCCAGAGTTCCGGATTCGCGTGCCGGCAACACGATCCCGGCCGCCCTGCAGCACCCCCGCATCGTGTGGCGAAGCAATTCGCCGGGGCCGCCACCTTCCGGGCTACGGAGGGCAAAACCGACACCATGAGGTGCGCAATGTCACGAGTCTGCCAAGTCACCGGCAAGCGTACGACGACGGGTAACAACGTCTCGCACGCGATGAACAAAACCCGCCGCCGTTTCCTCCCCAACCTGCACGAGCGCCGCTTCTGGGTGGCTTCGGAAAACCGTTGGGTGAAGCTGCGCCTGTCCACCAAGGCCCTGCGCACCATCGACAAGAACGGCATCGACGCCGTGCTCGCCGAAATGCGCGCACGCGGCGACAAGGTCTGAGGAGTTAAAACACCATGGCAACCAAGCGCGACAAGATCCGCCTGATCTCCTCGGCCAACACCGGCCATTTCTACACCACCGACAAGAACAAGAAGAACACGCCCGGCAAGATGGAGATCAAGAAGTACGATCCCGTCGTCCGCAAGCACGTGATCTACAAGGAAGGCAAGATCAAGTAAGCCTTCCGCTTGTTGATGCGATACAGGAAACCCCGCTGAAAAGCGGGGTTTCTTTTTGCGGAGAGGCCGGCACAAGGCCGCGACGGACAGGAAACCGAAACTGTGCTATTCCGCGAGCAAGCAGTCGCGCCAGGTCAGCGCACTTCGCCGGTTCATGCCCGAACGCATGTTCGACGGCATCGTTCGCAAGGTCAACGGGTTCACTGCGTAATTGCATCCATCGCAAGCGGGTCAAGTCAGGGAGCGAACATGAAAGCATTCGTTGTCGAAAAATACGGAAAGCACGGCCTTCGCGCCGCCCAGCTGGCGGATCCAGGCATTGGACCGCGTGACGTGCTGGTGCGCATCAGCGCCGCCAGCATCAACCCGCTGGACAAGATGGTGCGCAACGGGGAATTCAAGCAGCTCCTGAAATACAAGCCTCCATTCGTGCTCGGGCACGACCTTGCGGGCGTCGTGACCGGGCTTGGCCGCGACGTTCGCGATTTCAAGATCGGCGACGAGGTCTATGCGCGGCCGCGCGACCTGCGCATCGGGACATTTGCGGAATACATCGCCGTCGATCATGCCGACCTCGCCCTCAAGCCCAGTTCGCTCACGATGGAAGAGGCCGCGGCGGTTCCGCTGGTCGCGCTTGCCGCGTGGCAGTCGCTGGTCGAGCTGGCGCGGATCGAACCGGGCCAGAAGGTGCTCATCCATGCCGGCGCAGGCGGACTGGGCTCGACCGTCATCCAGCTTGCCAAGCATCTCGGCGCCTACGTGGCCACGACTGCGAGCGGCAAGGATGCGGACAAGGTGCGCGCCTTCGGTGCCGACGAGGTCATCGACTACACGACACGCAATTTCGCCGAACTGCTCTCCGGTTACGACGTGGTGCTCGATTCGCTGGGTGGCGACAATCTCGCGAAATCACTGACGGTGCTCAAGCCCGGCGGCCTCGCCATCAGCGTCGTGGGTCCGCCGGATCCCGCATTCGCCGACCAGCTCGGGCAGCCCCTGCTGAAGCCCGTCATGTGGATGATGAGTCGCAAGGTGCGAGCACAAGCGAAGAAACTCGGCGTGCGCTACGCATTCTTCTTCATGCGTGCCGATGGCCGACAGTTGCAGGCACTCTCCGCGCTCTATGACGCTGGAGCCCTGCGTCCGGTCCTCGACCGCACGTTCGGGTTCGACGAGACACCCGCGGCGATCGCATACGTGGAACAGGGCCGGGCCAGGGGCAAGGTCGTGATCACCATGCCGTCCGCGGGCGCAGCCTGACAATCCGTCCAGGTCGGCCGACGCCATCTTGCGGCGTCGCTTGATCAGTTCCCGCAAGCGCCTTTGCCGCGGTCACCACCCACTCGCGAGCAACGCATCCAGTTGCGCGAACTGTTCCGGCAGGCCTTCCGCCGAACCTGCAAGCGCCTCTTCGAGGGCTTCCGTCGTCGGATAGCGCTCATGGAATGTCACCCGCGTCTTGCCCGCGTCCTCCTCGAACGTCACCGTGGTCACGGCGCCCTCATCGCTTTCCTCGTTCGACCACACGATGCGCTTGTCCGGCGTGACTTCTTTGTACGTGCCGAAGAACGCCATCGGCTGATCGAAGGCCGGATGACTGAACTCGAAGCGATACGTCCCGCCGGTGCGCACGTCCATCACGCAGGAAACCAGCGTCATGCCGACCGATTTCGGCACCCACCAGCGCTGGAACAATTCGGGGTTGCTCCACGCTTCGAAGACGATGTGCACCGGGGCATCGAATGTTCGCGTCACGACCAGTTCGCGCTCGGACTTGCGCTCCACGACGGTGCGGTTGATGACGGGACTATTTGCGTTTCCTGCGGGCATCTGCCTTCTCCTTGCGTTTCAATTGGTGGACGATCGTGTCCAGCGCGTCGAAACGCGCGTCCCACAGCTGGCGGTGGCGCTCGAGCCACGCGGCCTCTTCTTCCATCCGCCGCGGCCCGAGCTTGCAGGTGCGGACGCGCCCGGCCTTCTCCGTGATCACCAGCCCCGCCTGCTCCAGGACGTTGACGTGCTTCTTCATGCCCGTCAGGGTCATGTGGAACCGGTCGGCAAGGTCGGTGATGGAGGCGTCAGCGCCCGCGAGCTGTTCCAGCACGCCGCGCCGGGTGACATCGGAGAGTGCGGCAAACGTGGTGTCGAGGCGGGCTTGATACTGAACCATATGGTTCACAGTAGTCCGGCCGCGGGGAATGCGCAAGCGGGTGCCCCCATGGTCCCGGCGCGCGGCGATTTGCCCGCCAACCCCGGCACCCGCACACTCGGCTGACACGGACCGAGGAATCCCATGCTGCCTGGCTGGATGCTCCTGCTGGCATCGATCGGCTACGCCGCCCTGCTGTTCGGCGTGGCCTGGCTGGGCGATCGCCATCCGGTCTATCCGCGGCTGCGCTGGCTGCGGCCGATCGTCTACAGTCTCGCGCTGGCGGTGTATTGCTCGTCGTGGACGTTCTACGGCGCGGTCGGCACCGCCGCGCGCCAGGGCATCGGCTACCTGCCGATCTATCTCGGCCCGCTGCTGGTGCTCGCATTCGGCTGGCGCATCATCGAGCGGATGGCGCTGATCGCGCAGTCGCAGAACACCGTTTCCATCTCCGACTTCCTGTCCGCGCGCTACGGCCGTTCACAGCAACTCGCGGCGCTGGTGACGGTGATCGCGCTGATCGCCGCGGTGCCCTACTTCGCGCTGCAGTTCAAGGCGGTGGCGACCAGTCTCGACGTGCTGCGCGGCAGCGGTTCGGCGATGACATCTTTCGGTGACCCCGCGCTTTACATCGCGGCGTTGATGGCGCTGTTCGCGATCCTGTTCGGCACCCGCGAAGTCGATGCCACCGAACATCGTCCCGGCATGATGCTGGCGATCGCGCTGGAATCGCTGGTCAAGATCGTCGCGCTGATCGCGGTCGGCGTGTTCGCGATCGGCTGGCTCGGCAGGCGCGATGCCTCGGTGATCGATGCGACGCGTGCGCTGGTGGAGAGTTCGCCGCCGATCGGTTTCGTCGGCCAGACGCTGCTCGCGTTCGCCGCGATCCTCTGCCTGCCGCGCCAGTTCCATGTCGCCGTGGTCGAATGCGGCGACGTCGCCGACATCCGCCGCGCGCGCTGGCTGTTCGGCGCCTACCTGGTGGTGATCTGCCTGATGGTGCTGCCGATCGCCGCCGCCGGCGTCAGCGCATTCGGGCGCGACGGGAAAGCACTGGCCGACAGTTTCGTGCTGGCCTTGCCGCTGGCCGGCCACAGCAATGCGCTGGCGATGCTGGCCTACGTCGGCGGATTCTCCGCGGCAACGGGAATGGTGATCGTCGCCAGCGTGGCGTTGGCGACGATGGTGAGCAACGACATCGTGATGCCGCTGCTGCTGCGTTCGCGCCGGGTCGATCACGCCGGCGCCGATGTCGCATCGACTGTGTTGTGGATCCGCCGTGCCGCGATCGTGATGCTGGCGGCGATGGCCTGGGGCTATTTACACCCTGTTGTTGCCGGCGCTCGCCGACTCGGGTTGGTTCGGGCACGGGTGGATCGATGCCGGACCATTCGGCATCGGCTGGCTGCGTCCGCACCAGTTGTTCGGCGTGTCCGGCTGGGATCCGCTGACCCACGGCACGATCTGGTCGCTGCTGTTCAACACCGGCGGATTGTTGTTCGGCTCGATGCGCTGGCGTCCCAATCTCGACGAACGCCTGCGCGCGTCGCCCTTCCTCGATCCCTATGCCGAACGCACGCTGGCCGCCGGCGAATGGTCGGGGAACATCCAGATCGCCGATTTGTTGACGCTGTGCGCGCGCGTGCTCGGCGAACGCACCGCGCAACGCGCCTTCGAGGAACAGGCGCGCACCAGCGGCCATGCCCTGCAACCCGCGGCGCGCGCCGGACGCCAGTGGATCCAGTTCAGCGAGCGCCTGCTCGCCGCCGCGATCGGCGCGGCATCGGCGAGATTGATGTTGACCAGCGCGCTGCGCGGTTCCGGCATGGAAGTGGCGGAAGTGGTCGCGGTGCTCGACGAGGCCGGGCAGGAATTGCGCTTCAACCGCGAGATTCTTTCCAACACGCTGGAGAACATCGACCAGGGCGTGAGCGTGGTCGATCGCAACATGCGCCTGGTGGCGTGGAACCGTCGCTACCAGCAATTGTTCGGTTATCCCGACGGCATGCTCTACGTCGGCCGGCCGGTCGCCGACCTGATCCGCCACAACATCGAGCGCGGCGAAATCGGCGAGGTCAGCGATGGCGACATCGAGCAGCAGATCGAAAAGCGCATCGGCCACATGCGCGCGGGCTCGCCGCACGTCACCGTGCGCATCCGCGGCGACGGCCGGGTGATCGAACTGCACGGGCAATCGCTGCCGCGCGGCGGCTACGTCACCAGCTACAGCGACATCACCGAACACGTCCACGCGCAACGCGAGCTGCGCGAGATCAACGAGACGCTGGAGCAGCGCGTCAATGAACGCACGCGCGAGGCCGAAGCCGCGCAGGAATCGCGCTCGCGCTTCCTCACCGCGGTCAGCCACGACGTGCTGCAACCGCTGAACGCCGCGCGCCTGTTCGCGTCGGCATTGCGTGAAAGCGCCGATCCCGCCGAATCGCGCCACCTCGCCGAGCGCGTCGACGTGTCGCTGCGCGCCGCCGAGGAATTGCTGGACGGATTGCTCGATGTCTCGCGCCTCGATGCCGGCGCGTTGATGCCGGTGCCGCAGGACGTTGATGCCGGGCAACTGCTGCAGGAACTCGCCGCGCAGTACGCGCCGATGGCCGCCGGTCGCGGCATCGACATCCGCGTGCACGCGCCACGCCTGTTCGTGCGCAGCGATCGCCGCCTGCTGCGCCGGGTGCTGCAGAACTTCCTCGCCAACGCGCTGCGCTACACCCCGCGCGGCCGCATCGTGCTGGCGGCACGTCCACGTGGCGCGCAGGTCGAATTGCAGGTCTGGGACACCGGCCCCGGCATCCCCGAACACCACATGCGGCAGATCTACGACGAGTTCCATCGCTACGAGCAGGCATTCGACTGGGACGGTCGCGGCATGGGCCTCGGCCTGTCGATCTGCCAGCGCATCGCCAAACTGCTCGGCCACGCGCTCGATGCGCGCTCCGCCATCGGCCACGGCAGCATGTTCGCGATCCGCGCGCCGCGCGTCGCTGTCGACGCTTCGGCTCCCTCATCCGCACGCGCGACGCTGGCCGCGGTCGACCCCTCGCTGAGCGGATTGCGCGTGCTCTGCGTCGACAACGATCCCGACATCCTCGCCGGGATGCGCGCGTTGCTCGGGCGCTGGCAGGTCGAGGTGTCGTGCGCGGCGACCATCGACGAGGCGCTGGCATTGGCAGGCCGGTCACCCGACGTGCTGCTGGTCGATTACCACTTGCACGACCGCATGGACGGACTCGACGCATTGACTGCATTGCAGGCACGATGCCCCGATGCGCGCGGCGCCCTGCTCACCGCCGATGGCAGCGATGCCTTGAAGCAGCGCGCGCAGGAACGTGGTGTGCAGGTGCTGACCAAACCGGTGAAACCGGCATCGCTGCGGGCGTTCCTGGCCGCGCGGCGCGCGACGACAGCTCCACTTGCAGGTTAGCGCAACGTGCGCGCGAGTCCCGCGATCGCGCGCACCATGTCGCCCATCACCACTCCGGTTTTCTCGGGCGACAAGGCATAGGGATCCGCCAGTTCGACCGGTCCACCGCGATTGAACAGGCCCAACAATGTGGTCCGCTCCATCGCTTCGGGAAAATTGGCCTGCATCTTCTCCACGTGCGACAAATCCATGACCACGATGCAGTCGGCGTCCGCCACCATGCGCCCGGTGACTTCCCGCGACGACCAGTCCGTCAGGTCGATCGCATGCACGCGCGCCGCATGCACCACATGCGCAGGGCTTGCACGACCGCTGCGCGGATGGAATCCGGCGCTGGTGACGTCCAATGCCGGCATGCTTCGTTGCGCCAGGCGTTCGGCGAACGGACTGCGGCAGATGTTGCCGTAGCACAGGAACAACAGATTCCTGATCGGGCGAACCTGTTCGCCATGCGCGTCGAAGCGCGCCGCATGCGCCTGGACGATGCGCCGGCGCAAGGATCGCTTGCGCAACATTTCCGCGGGACGCGCGCACAGGCCGCGCGCAATGCGCCCCAGTTCCGCGATGGCAACCGCGGGATCGCGAAGCCGCCAGCCGTCCCAGGTCTCGCGGCCACTGAACACGCGCAACCAGCCGGCGAACATGGCCGGCAACGATTGCGTGAGCAACAGGGGATCGGAACGGTCCGCGAGCAGATTGGCCTTCATCCAGCTCACGTCTTCGCCGATGTTGCGTGCGCTGGCGTTCTCCTTCCAGCGCGTCACCGGCTGCACCGGTTTCCCCGCCGCGATGTCATGGAGCAGCGCCGGCACATCGACGCCCGCTGCGATCGTCAACGGCAACGAGCCCCACAACCGCGGATTGATTTCCATCAAGTGGATCGCGCCATCGTCGGCACGGCGCCATTCGACCATCGCCACGCCCTGCCAGTGCAATTCGCCCAGCAATCGCTTCGACAATTCCAGCAGGCGCCGATCCGGTTTCGCCGCGCGCCGGAGGGTGCTGCCACCGCCGGTCAGCGGCAACTCGTGCAGGCGTTCGTGGACGAATTCGGCGACGACCTCGCCATTCGCATACACCAGCTCGACGCCGACACCACGTCCCGGTACCCATTGCTGTTCCTGCACGTCGACATGCGGCAGCCATTTCTCCAGCACCGCGCTGCGCGTCGATGCGTCGCGGACCACGACCGGCGCCAGCGTGTCCAGTCGCCCGTCGACCTGGACCTTGCTGCTTGCAGGCTTGAGGACGCAGGGAAACCCGGCGGATTCGTGATCGCCCGGTGACGTGCCCCGCGCCAGCAAGCGCGATCCCGGCACCGGCAATCCGATGCGTTCGGCCAGCGCGCGCGTGCGTTCCTTCGACAGCGCGATGTCGAGTGCGTCGTCCGCGGGCAGCAGTGCCAACCGGCGCAACGGATCCTGCGGCGACAAGGCCCGCAACCACAGCAGCGACGCTTCCGTCGCCGGCACGACCAGCGCAAAACGGTATTGCGCATGCAGATCGCGCATCCACGCATGTGCCTCGGCAACGGCTTCGACCGCCGGTTGCCGGTGGATGTGCGTGCTCCAGCGCGAATGCGCGGTCAGGCTGCCAGTCGCGCGCACGCCGACATGCAGTGGAATCCCACGCCGGCCCAGCGATTGCACGACTGCGAGGCCGGCGCGGCTATCGCCGTCGAGGACAAGCACCGCGCTGGATGGCGTCGACGACATGGACTCAGGCTTGCGGGCGATGCATGCGCCAGGCGAACAGCGCGACAGTGTCGGCAACCGGGAAGCGCGGAAGATCGTGCAGGTCTCCGCCCGCGCCGACGAATCCGCTTTCGGTCGTCACCGCGGCGCGATACACCTTCGCCGTGGTCTCGCGCACGCGCCGGTCCTGCGATCCGTTCGGATAACAGAACAGGTCGACCGGCTTGCCGAGGCATTGTTCGAGGGCATCGCGGCTGCCGCGCAATTCGCTTTCCAGTTCCGCCTGGTCCAGCGTGGTGAGGATCGGATGACTGGAGGTGTGGGAGCCGACGGTGAAGAGATCGCTGTCCAGCGTGCGCAGCTGTTCCCAGCTCACCGGATCGAAACGTGCATGCTGCTCCGGCGTCGGCGCGAACCACGACGTGCGCACACGGATCAGTGCTTCCACCTGCTGGCGCGCCGCCAGCGACAGCGTTTTCATCCACTCGATCCAGGGCTCGATCGCCGCGCCCGGCGCACCGGTATCGATGGCCAGCGCCTGGCGTTGCGCATCATCAAGCAGGCGCAGGCGCACGCGCGCTTCGTGGTTCCACAACCAGCGACGTCCGGCGATCAGGCCCGGGCAGACGAAAAACGTCGCCGGCAGGCCGAGGCGCGACAGCACCGGCGCGACCACTTCGGCGTGGCAGCGCAAGCCGTCGTCGAAGGTCAGCGCGACTTCCTGCACGGCCGGTGTTCCCGCGCTCACGCCGGCGATCAATTCGGCCAGCGGCACCACGCGGAAACTGTGCGCCAGCCATTCCATCTGCGCGACGAAAGCGGCGACCTCGAGTTCTCCCGGCCCGACGCCATGCAGCATCACGATCCTGCGCACCGGCATCCGTTTCGCCATGCGCCGCGACAGGCCGGTCGCAAGCGCCGCCGACTGGACTGGTTTGACCACGAGGGATTTCAGCGATTCCATGCGCTTGGCCTTTGCCGGGAACTGTCCTTGTTGCCCACGACCGGTGCCGTCTTGGCTCCGGGATTACGCTTATCTTACGCCATCGTGTTGCAAGCGCATGGCAGGCGCCCATTCAGGCATGCGCGCACGATCAATCGAGGTCTTCCGGCGGGGCCTGCACGGCATCGGGATCGACCGCGAGTTTGCCGGCGATCAGGATCGCCTGGGTGCGGTTGCGCGCGCCGAGCTTGCGCATGATCGCGCTCATGTGCGCCTTCACCGTCGCTTCCGACACGCCGAGCTCGTAGCCGATCTGCTTGTTGAGCAGGCCGGTGCCGAGCATCTGCAACACGCGGAACTGTTGCGGCGTCAATTCGCGCACGCGAGCGGCGACGGCGTGTTCCTCCTCGCTGGTCGGACCCGCCGCGAGCGCGGCCTCCGGCACCCAGCGTTCGCCATCCAGTACCTGTTGCAATGCATGCGCGAGCGTCGCGGCATCGGAAGACTTGGGGATGAAGCCGACGGCGCCGTGGTCGAGCGCGCGCCGCATCACCGCCGGCTCCTCGCGCGCCGACACCATCACCACCGGCAATTGTGGGTGGCTGGCGCGCAGGTGCACCAGCGCCGAGAATCCGTGCACGCCCGGCATGTTGAGGTCGAGCAGCAGCAGGTCGGCATCGGCATGCGCATCCACCAGTGCGTACAACGCGCCGGCGTTCTCGGCTTCGCGGATCCTCGCCTCGGGCAACAATCGCGCGACCACGCCGCGCAACGCCTCGCGGAACAGCGGGTGGTCGTCCGCGATCAGCAGCGTGGCGGCCTTGCTCACTTCACCTTGCGCTCTTCCACCAGTGCGCTCACCACCGTGGGATCGGCCAGCGTGCTGGTATCGCCCAGCTGGTCCGGCGCGTTCTCGGCGATCTTGCGCAGGATGCGGCGCATGATCTTGCCGCTGCGCGTCTTCGGCAGGCCCGGTGCCCATTGCAGATGATCGATCGTCGCGATCGGCCCGATCTCCTTGCGCACGTGCGCGTTCAATTCCTTCTGCAAATCGTCGCTGCCTTCCTCGCCCTGCTTCAAGGTGACATAGGCGTAGATGCCCTGGCCCTTGATGTCGTGCGGGAAACCGACCACTGCCGCTTCGGCAACCTTGGGATGGCTGACCAGCGCCGATTCCACTTCCGCGGTGCCGATGCGATGGCCACTGACGTTGATGACGTCGTCGACGCGCCCGGTGATCCAGTAATAACCGTCCTCGTCGCGACGGCAACCGTCGCCGGTGAAATACATGCCGGGATAGGCCTTGAAATAGGTGTCGATGAAGCGCTGGTGGTCGCCATAGACCGTGCGCATCTGGCCCGGCCACGAATCGAGCAGCACCAGGTTGCCTTCGGTCGCGCCTTCGAGGATCGTGCCATTGGCATCGACCAGTGCCGGACGCACGCCCGGCATCGGCAATGTCGCCGAACCCGGTTTCATGTCGATCGCGCCGGGAATCGGCGAAATCAGGATGCCGCCGGTTTCGGTCTGCCACCAGGTATCGACGACCGGGCAGCGACTGTCGCCCACCGTCGTGTAGTACCAGCGCCACGCTTCCGGATTGATCGGCTCGCCGACGCTGCCGAGCAGGCGCAACGACCGCCGCGAGGTCTTCTTCACCGGCGCGTCGCCTTCGCGCATCAGCGCGCGGATCGCGGTCGGCGCGGTGTAGAAGATCGTCACCTTGTGCTTGTCGATCACCTGCCAGAAACGCGATGCGTCCGGCCAGCTCGGAATGCCCTCGAACACCAGCGCGGTCGCGCCGTTGGCGAGCGGTCCGTAGACGATGTAGCTGTGCCCGGTCACCCAGCCGACATCGGCGGTGCACCAGTAGACGTCGTCTTCCTTGAGGTCGAAGACCTTTTCATGCGTGTAGCTGACGAAGGCCAGGTAGCCGCCGGTGGTATGGAGCACGCCCTTGGGCTTGCCGGTCGATCCCGAGGTATAGAGGATGAACAGCGGATCCTCGGCGTTCATGCGCTCCGGTTCGCAGGTCTCCGGCTGGCCGTCGACGACGGCATCGAACCAGCGATCGCGCGGCATCTGCATGTCGATCGCGCCACCGGTATGGCGCAGCACCAGCACGGTCTCGACCGAGTTGGTGCCGGGCAGTTTCAGCGCGGCGTCGACATTGGCCTTGAGTGCGATCGCCTTGCCGCCGCGACGGCCTTCATCGGCGGTGATGACCAGCTTGCTGCCGCAATCGGCGATGCGGTCGGCAATCGAATTCGGGGCGAAGCCGCCGAACACCACCATGTGCACCGCGCCGATGCGGGCGCAGGCGAGGATCGCGACCACCGCGTCGGGAATCATCGGCAGGTAGATGGTGACGCGATCGCCCTTCTTCACCCCGAGGTTGCGCAGCGCGTTGGCAAGCTTGCAGACGCGCGCGTGCAGCTGGCGGTAGGTGATGGTTTCCGAAGGCGTCGCGGGATCGTCCGGCTCGAACACGATCGCCGGTTTGTCGCCGCGGGTCGCGAGGTGGCGATCGAGGCAGCTGATCGTGGCGTTGAGTT
This sequence comes from Lysobacterales bacterium, assembly GCA_019510195.1. Classification (GTDB taxonomy): domain Bacteria; phylum Pseudomonadota; class Gammaproteobacteria; order Xanthomonadales; family Xanthomonadaceae; genus Solilutibacter. The sequence continues at coordinate 76,740 of JAEKKW010000055.1, forward strand.
CGCCGTCCTCGTACCACTTGATGCGGAAATCGTCGGCGTGGAAGTTGACGTTGCGGATCTTCGCCGGCTTGCGATACCACTCGATGCGATCGGCGACCTTGCCCCAGAACGCGTCGGGATCGGTCATCGATGCGGCGTAATCGCGCTCCGCGTCGGCCTTGCCGGTATTCGCCGCGGCGGCGAAGCCGGGGCTGGCCTTGTAGATGTCGGCGGCGTGATCGGTCATGGCGTCCTCCCGGTGGATCGTGTTCGAGTGAGGAAGAGAGTGTGCCGCATCCATGCTGCGGCATTGCAACATCCGGCTTAGACCTTGGTCGTATTTGCTTCCGCATTCGACCAAAGGCGAATGGTCAGCCCCCGACGCGCGGCGCACGCTCCGCTTGCCGTGGCCTCGCACGGAAACTCCTGCTTGGGGAAGCCGACATGAAACGACCCAGTCTCCGCACACCGCTGGCGCTTGCGATCACCCTCGCGCTGGCCGCGCCCAATCTCTCGCTCGCCGCCACCAGGAAGGAAAAGGAGCTGGAAACGCGCGTCGCCCAGCTCGAAGCACAGGTGAAGGCGCTGGTGAACGCCCAGCAGCAACAGCAAGCGCAACTCGACACCACCAGGGCGCAGGCTGCCGATGCCAATGCCCGGGTTGCCGACGCCAGGACCGAACTCGACAAGATCAAGGCGACGCAACCGGCGCCGCTGGCGGCCGGCAAGCAGCCGATCCAGGCGACCGCGATCAATACCGGCGCCAACCCCGGCACCACGTTCTCCTATGGCGGCTTCATCAAGCTCGACGCGATGGCGACCAAGACCAGCGACGGCAAGATGGACGATGGCAGCGCCGGCCGCATCTTCTACCTGCCGAGCCAGATCCCCGTCGGTGGTGCCACTGCGAACGGCGGCAATGCCTATACCGACATCTCGGCGCAACTGTCGCGTTTCTGGTTGAGCGCCGACACCGTGACCCAGCGCGGCGACAAGCTGAAGGGCTATGTCGAGATGGATTTCTACGGCGGCGGCAGCAATGCGCTGAACGGCAACGAGACCTCGACCAATACCTACGGCGTGACATTGCGCCAGGCCTACGTGCAATGGAACAACTGGCTGGCCGGTCAGACCTGGAGCAACTTCCAGGACACCGCGGCGCTGCCTGATGCGGTGGATTTCGTCGGCCCCACCGACGGCACCATCTTCGTGCGCCAGGCGCAGATCCGCTATGCAAAAGGCAACTGGTCGTTCTCCGCGGAAAATCCCCAGACCACCATCGGCAGCGTCGCCACCGGCGCGCGCCTGGCCAATTCCGGCGCCAACGTGATGCCCGACCTCACCGCGCGCTACACCACCAAGGGCGGCTGGGGCCACTTCTCGGTGGCGGTGCTGGCGCGCCAGTTTGAATACCAGAACAAGCTCGCCAACGGCAGCTACCAGTCGGCCAAGACCGCGACCGGTGGTGCAGTCAGCGTGGCCGGCAACTTCAACATCGGCAGCAACGACGACCTGCGCTACATGGTCAACGCCGGCAGCGGCATCGGCCGTTACCTGGCCTTCGGCCTCGGCAGCGACACCGTGCTCGATGCCGACAACAACCTGCACGCGCTCGACGGCTACGGCGGCTTCGTGTCCTGGCGCCACGCCTTCTCGCCGAAACTGCGCGGCAACCTGATGTATTCGATGGCCGCCTTCGACAACAACAAGAGCCTGCCCGGCTGGGGCATCGTCTACGACCCAAAAACCAATGCTGTGGTCTCTAACAGCTGGACAGTGACCGAGCGCACCAGTTCCATCCACGCCAACCTGATCTATTCGCCGATCCCGAAACTCGACCTCGGTGCCGAAATCACCTATGGCAAGCGCGATCTCGAGGACAACCGTTCCGGCGATCTCAAGCGCATCCAGGCGACGGTGAAGTACAGCTTCTGATCGCGGCGCGGCCGCATTCCAACACGACAATAACGACAAGGAACCCGCACGATGAACGCCACCGGTGATCCCCGCATCGACCGCATCGCCGCCAGCCCGGTCTACCAGGAGCTGAAACACAAGCGCAACACGCTGGGATGGACGCTGACCATCCTGATGCTGGTCGCCTACTTCGGTTACATCGGCCTGATCGCCTTCGACAAATCGTTCCTGGCGCAGCCGGTCGGCGATGGCGTCAGCACGATCGGCATTCCGATCGCGATCGGCCTGATGGTGTTCACCATCGCGTTGACCGGTTACTACGTGCGTCGCGCCAACAACGAATTCGACCGCCTTGCCGCGCAGGTGCTGGAGGAAACCCGATGAATCGCATCCTCCGCATTTCCGCACTCGCCACGCTCGCGCTGGTCTCCGGCAACGTGCTCGCTGCCGGTGGCGACATTGGCCAGACCACCAAGCAGCCGACCAACTGGCTGGCGATCAGCATGTTCGTGATTTTCGTCGCGATGACGCTGTGGATCACCAAGTGGGCGGCGAAACGCACGCGCTCGGCCGCCGATTTCTACACCGCGGGCGGCGGCATCACCGGCTTCCAGAACGGCCTCGCCATCGCCGGCGACTACATGTCGGCGGCGTCGTTCCTCGGCATCACCGCAGCGGTGATGGCCAATGGCTATGACGGCCTGATCTACGCGATCGGCTTCCTGGTCGGCTGGCCGATCCTCACCTTCCTGATGGCGGAACGCCTGCGCAATCTCGGCAAGTACACCTTCGCCGACGTCGCCGGCTACCGTTTCCAGCAGAAACCGATCCGCATGTTCGCCGCCGCCGGCACGCTGGTGACGGTGGCGTTCTACCTGATCGCGCAGATGGTCGGCGCCGGTGCGTTGATCAAGCTGCTGTTCGGCCTCGACTACTGGGTCGCGGTGGTGCTGGTCGGCGCGCTGATGATGATCTACGTGCTGTTCGGCGGCATGACCGCGACCACCTGGGTGCAGATCATCAAGGCCTGCATGCTGTTGTGCGGCGTCACCTTCATGGCGCTGATGATCATGGCGCATTTCGGTTTCAGCTTCGAACGCCTGTTCGCTGCTGCGGTCGAGGTCAAGACGCAGGTCGCCGCAACCGCGGGCAAGACGCCCGAAGAAGCGCACAAGGCGGGATTGGCGATCATGGGGCCAGGCGGCTTCGTCAAGGATCCGATCTCGGCGATTTCCTTCGGCATGGCGCTGATGTTCGGCACCGCGGGACTTCCGCACATCCTGATGCGTTTCTTCACCGTTCCCGACGCCAAGCAGGCGCGCAAGTCGGTGCTGTGGGCGACGACCTGGATCGGCTACTTCTACATCCTGATCTTCATCATTGGCTTTGGCGCGATCGCACTGGTGCTGACCAATCCCGAGTTCTCCGATGTCGCCAAGGGCGTGATCAAGGGCGGCGCCGGCGCCTCCAACATGGCGGCCGTGCTGGTCGGCAACGCGGTCGGCGGCAACGTCTTCATGGGCTTCATCTCCGCGGTGGCGTTCGCCACGATCCTCGCGGTGGTGGCGGGCCTGACGTTGTCGGGCGCCTCGGCGGTCTCGCACGATCTGTACGCGACGATGATCAAGCAGGGCAAGCCGGAACCGGGTTCGGAACTGCGGGTGTCGCGCATCACCACCGTGATCCTCGGCATCGTCGCGGTGCTGCTCGGCATCGCCTTCGAGAAGCAGAACGTCGCCTTCATGGTGTCGCTGGCCTTCGCGATCGCGGCGTCGGCCAATTTCCCGGTGCTGTTCCTGTCGTTGCTGTGGAAGAACTGCACGACGCGCGGCGCGGTGATCGGCGGCTCGCTCGGCCTCATCACCTCGCTGGTGCTGACGCTGCTGTCGCCGTCGGTGTGGGAGGCCACGCTCGGTTACGCCAAGGGATCGGCGCCCTTCCCCTACACCTCGCCGGCGTTGTTCTCGATGACCATCGCGTTCGTGGCGATCTGGCTGTTCTCGATCACCGACAAGAGTGCGAACGCCCGTCGCGAACGTGCCGACTACGAGGCGCAGGAAGTCCGCGCGGAAACCGGACTGGGCGCAACGAAGGCTTCCGGCCACTGAGCCGCGACTTCGGGCGCCGCGATCATCGCGCGCCCACCGCCCGTCTCCCTCGGGCATTGCAGACGCCGGCCAGTGGCCGGCGTCCTTTTGGGTGAATGCGCCGGAACGGAATGACTTCCTGCACATGTTCCTAAGACTGAACGGCGCAACATCGCCGGGTCCCTCTCCAAAGGTCCCCGCATGAATACGCAACCCCTTCGCCGCACCGTCCTCGCACTCGCCGTGCTCGGTGCACTCGCCGCCTGCAAACCCAATGCCTCCGCGCCCGCCGCGGATGCCAACGCACCGGCCAAGGCCGCGGCGCCGGCTGCACCGGCCATCGGCATCGACCTCGCCGGCATCGACAAGACGGTCAAGCCCGGCGACGACTTCGACAACTACGCCAACGGCGAATGGGCGAAGAAGGCCGAGATTCCCGCCGACCGTTCCTCCACCGGCGCCTTCCTCGACGTGTTCAACAAGGCCGAGCAGCGCGAGAAGGAGCTGATCCAGGGCATCGCCACCTCCAAGCCGGCCGCCGGCAGCGACGAAGCCCGCATCGCCAACGCCTACAACGCCTACATGGACAGCGCCGGCATCGAGCAGCGCGGGATCGCGCCGTTGAAGCCGGAGCTCGATGCCATCGATGGCATCAAGGACAAGACCGCGCTGGCGCAATACCTCGGCGCCGGCTTGCGCGCCGACGTCGATCCGATCAATGCCACCAATTTCCACACCGATCGCCTGTTCGGCCTGTTCGTGACCCAGGGCCTGACCGATCCGTCGAAGAACATTCCCTACCTGCTGCAGGGCGGCCTCGGCCTGCCCGATCGCGACTACTACCTGTCCAGCGAC
>JAEKKW010000138.1 GCA_019510195.1 Lysobacterales bacterium
CGCGGCGCACGCGCACAGCGAAGCGGCGATCCGCGAAGCCTTGCTTGCCGGCGTCGACTCGATCGAGCACGGCTCCTACACGCCTCCCGACGCGATCCCGCTGTTCCTTGCCCGCGGCGCCTTCCTCGTCCCGACGCTCTCGGTGCAGGACAATATCCGCCGCGACATCAAGACCGCCAAGGGCGACATGCGCGCCGTGATGGCGAACTTCCTCGCCAATCACGGACCGCGGATGATGGCCGCCTACCGCGCCGGTGTGAAAATCGCCGCCGGGTCCGACGCGGGTGTCGCGATCCACGGCAACAACGCCCACGAAGTCGAATTCTACGTCCTTGCCGGGATGCCGTCGAGCGATGCGATCAAGGCGGCGACAGTCAACGCCGCCGCGTTGCTCAATCGCACCAAGGACCTGGGCACGATCGAACCCGGCAAGATCGCCGATATCATCGCGGTTCGCGCCAATCCGGTTTCGGACATCACGGCACTCCGCCTGGTGCGTTTCGTGATGAAGGAGGGCGTCGTCTATCGCAACGATACGGGCGCGGCGCCGCCCTTGCCCGCACCGGCCGCGCCGTGACGCTCGTCGCCCGTCATCGGTCGATCTTCGTCACGCCGTATCCGTCGACGATAAGCGAAGGGCTCCGCGTCGCCGTCAAGGACGTCCTCGACATGCAGGGCGAAGTCACGACGTGCGGATCGCGCGCGCTGGCAGCGAGCTCACCGGCTGAGGATGATGCCGAGGTGGTTCGGCGCCTCAAGGCCGCCGGGTGCGCGCTGGTGGGGCGCACCAGCCTGCACGAACTGGCTTATGGGGTGACGGGCGTGAACGCGTGGACCGGCACGCCGATCAACCCCTGCTATCCGCAGCTCATCCCCGGCGGCTCGTCGAGCGGCTCCGCGGCCGCGGTCGCCGCGGGACTGGCGGATTTTTCGATCGGTACCGATACCGGCGGATCGATCCGGCTCCCGGCGGCGTGTTGCGGCATTGTCGGGTTCAAGCCGACGTTCGGGCGCGTGAGCCGCGTCGGCGCGACACCGGCGCAAAGTTCGCTCGACTGCGTCGGACCCTTCGCCCGAAGCGTCGCGATGATCGAACAAGCGATGGCGATTATCGCGCGTGACTGGTCGCCTGCGACGCCGACATCCCGTCGGCTGGGGTGGGCGGATGCGGGTTCGGATCCTGGGCTGTCCCGCCAACTGAGGCAGGGTGTCGAAGAATCGTTCGAGACGGTGCCCTTGCCGTTGACCGGGCTTGCCGCCGCCATGACCGCTGGACTGGCGATCATCGGTCGGGAAAACTTCCTGGCGTTCGGCCCTCTGCTGGAATCGAACCTCCTCGGGCCGGACGTGCACGAACGCCTGTCGCGCGCGGCCCGCATTACCGATGAGGAGATTGCGCAGGCGGAGGTCGTCCGCACGCGCTTCACCGATCAGGTCGATGCAGCGCTCGATCTTGTCGAAGCGCTGGCAATGCCCGCCCTGCCCGGCACGCCCCCGACACTCCGCGAAGCCGCC
>JAEKKW010000116.1 GCA_019510195.1 Lysobacterales bacterium
TGCAGCACGATGTCGCTGGCCGAGACACCCGGCTTGAACGCGATCGTGCTCTGGCGCGCACCGTCGCCGTAGTAGACGTCCCCGATGGTGTCCTGGCCGTCCCCGCGGCCGAACCGGTAGACGTTGTTGCCGTAGCCGCCGTCGAGCCAGTCGTTGCCGGCGCCGCCATCGAGCGTGTCGTCGCCATCGCCGCCCACCAGGCCGTCGTTGCCCGCGCCACCGGACAGGCTGTCGTTGCCTGGCTGGCCGTACAGGCTGTCGCTGCCCGCGCCGCCAACGAGCGTATCGCTGCCGGTCGTCGCCGTGATGCTGTCGCCTGCAACCCCGGCCTTGTCGAACGCGGCCAGGATGGCAGCGGTATCCCAACTCGTGCCATCCGCGAAGGTGACGCGCTGAACCGGGTTGAACGGATTGGCGGGATCGTCGTTGTAGAAGAAGTGGTTGATCGTGATCGCGTCGGTGGTGCCCGCGATGCTCAGCTGCAGCGCGACGCTGCCCCCGCCCTGCGTGTCGCCGATGCGATGCAGCACGATGTCGCTGGCCGAGACACCCGGCTTGAACGCGATCGTGCTCTGGCGCGCACCGTCGCCGTAGTAGACGTCCCCGATGGTGTCCTGGCCGTCGCCGCGGCCGAACCGGTAGACGTTGTTGCCGTAGCCGCCGTCGAGCCAGTCGTTGCCCGCGCCGCCGTCCAGCGTGTCGTCACCGTCCTCGCCGATCAGCTGGTCGTTGCCGCTGCCGCCCTGCAGCAAGTCGTTGCCTGCGGCACCATCGAGGTAGTCATTGCTCGCGCCGCCGGTCAGCGTGTCGCTGCCCACCGTGCCGCGGATGCTGTTGGCGTCGCGGGCCGAGCCTGTGCCCAGCGCCGCGACGATGGCAGCGAGGTTCCAGCTGGTGCCGTCCGCGAAGCGGATCGTGTGGACGGGGTTGGGGCCTTGGCTCGGATCGTCGCCGTAGAAGAAGTAGTTGACGGTGATGCGATCGTCGCTGCCCGCAATGGACAGCTCCAGCGCGTTGCCGTTGTTCTCCTGGGTGTCGAACACGCGTCGAATGCCGATGTCCGAAGGCAGGACGCCGGCGCCGAATTCGATGGTGCCGTTCGCGTTCCACTGGCCGTAGATCACGTCCTGGCCATCGCCGCGCGCGAAACGGTAGACGTTGTTGCCTTCGCCGCCCGACAGCGCGTCGTTGCCGGCGCCGCCGGCGAGCGTGTCGTCGCCGTAGCCTCCTTCGAGGTAGTCGTCGCCCGCGTCGCCAGTGAGCAGGTCGTTGCCGTCGCCGCCGTACAGGCTGTCGTTGCCGGTGCCGCCGCCGATCGAGTCGTTGCCGCCCTGCCCCTGCAGGTTGTCGGCGCCCGCGCCTCCCGAGATGACATCGTCGCTGCCGATGCCGACGAGCGTGTCGTTGCCGTCGCCGCCTTGCATCAGCATGGCGAAGATCTGATCTGCACTCCAGATCGTGCCGTCGTCGAAGACGATCCGCGTCAGGCTGTTGTAGTTGCCGTGCAGGGTGCCCTGAGCGGTGAAGCCGTTGAAGTAGATGTTGTCCGGGGTGCCTGCGATGCCCACCCTGAGCGCATTCAGGCCGCCCCAGGTGCTGTCGGAGACCATGCTGAGCACGATGTCGGCGGGGGCGACGCCCGGCTTGAGCTTCAGGGTCTCGACATAGGTGCCCGCCAGCTTGTAGCTGTAGTCGATCACCGTGTCGTGGCCATCGCCGCGACCGAACAGGTAGGTATCGCCGCCGTCGTTGTTGTAGAGGCTGAGCGTGTCGTCGCCGGCTCCGCCGTCGAGCGTGTCGTCGCCTTGATCGCCGCGCAGGAAATCGTCGCCATCCCCGCCCACGAGCAGGTCGTTGCCGCTGCCGCCGAACAGGCTGTCGTTGCCGGTGCCGCCGTCGATCGAGTCGTTGCCGCCCTGCCCTTGCAGGCTGTCGGCGCCGGCGTGGCCCGCGACGGCATCGTCACCGTCCATGCCCAGCAAGGTGTCGTTGCCATCGGTGCCTTGCAGCAGCATGGCAAGGATCTGGTCCGCGCTCCAGGTGGTGCCGTCGTCGAAGACGATCCGCGTCAGGCTGTTGTAGTTGCCGTGCAGGGTGCCCTGAGCGGTGAAGCCATTGAAGTAGATGTTGTCCGGGGTACCCGCGATGCCCACCCTGAGCGCATTCAGGCCGCCCCAGGTGCTGTCGGAGACCTGGCTGAGCACGATGTCGGACGGCGCGATGCCCGGCTTGAGCTTCAGCGTCTCGACATAGCTACCCGCTGTCTTGTTGCTGTAGTCGATCACCGTATCGTGGCCATCGCCGCGACCGAACAGGTAGGTATCGTTGCCGTCGTTGTTGTAGAGGCTCAGCGTGTCGTCGCCGGCTCCGCCGTCGAGCGTATCGTCGCCTTGATCGCCGCGCAGGAAGTCGTTGCCCTCGCCGCCCACCAGCAGGTCGTTGCCGCTGCCGCCGAACAGGCTGTCGTTGCCCAGTGCCCCGTACATCGAGTCGGCGCCGCCGGTGCCCACATAGCGGTCGTCGCCGCTCGTGCCCGTGAAGTACCGGGCCTGGATCTGCGCGAGCGTCCAGGTCGTGCCATCGGCGAACTCGAAGGCCTTGACCTCGTTTTCGTTGCGGGTCGGGTCGTCGACGACGAAGAACGCGCCGATGTCGATCCGATCGTCGGTACCCGCGATGGAGACGCGCAGGGCCGGCCATCCGCTGATCGGATCGGGCACCTGGCTGAGCTGGATGTCGGCGGGAGAGACGCCATCCTTGAACTTCAGGGTGCCGAAGTTCGACGCCCAGTAATAGTTGCTGGAGATGTAGTCCTGGCCGTCGCCGCGCCCGAACAGGAACGTGTTGCTGCCCGTGCCGCCCTCGAAGGTATCGTTGCCGGCACCGCCGTCGAGCGTGTCGTCGCCGTCCCCGCCATAGAGGAGGTCGTTGCCCTCGTTGCCCGCCAGGACGTCGTTGCCGGAGCCGCCTTGCAGCGTGTCGTTGCCGAGGCCGCCGCCCATGGTGTCGGCGCCGACGGTGCCCACGTAGTTGTCGTTGCCGCTGGTGCCCGAATAGAGCCGGGTTTCGATCTGCGCGAGATTCCAGGTCGTGCCGTCCGCGAACTGGAACGACTTGACCTCGTTCTCGTTGCGGGTGGGATCGTTGACGACGAAGAATGCGCCGATGTCGATCCGATCGTCGGTGCCCGCGATGGCCACGCGAAGCGCGGGCCAGCCGCTGACCGGATCGGGCACCTGGCTGAGCCGGATGTCGGCGGGAGAAACGCCGTCCTTGAACTTCAAGGTGCCGGTGTTCGACGCCCAGTAGAAGTTGCTGGAGATGTAGTCCTGGCCATCGCCACGCCCGAACAGGAAGGTGTTGGTGCCCGTGCCGCCCTCGAAGGTGTCGTTGCCGATGCCGCCCTCGAGCGTGTCGTCGCCGTCGCCGCCATAGAGGAGGTCGTTGCCCTCGTTGCCCGCCAGGACGTCGTTGCCGGAACCGCCTTGCAGCGTGTCGTTGCCCAGGCCGCCGCCCATGGTGTCTGCGCCGACCGTCCCGACGAGACTGTCGTTGCCGCTCGTGCCCGAATACAGCCGTGTCTCGATCTGCGCGAGATTCCAGGTCGTGCCGTCCGCGAACTGGAACGACTTGACCTCGTTCTCGTTGCGGGTGGGATCGCTGGCGACGAAGAACGCGCCGATGTCGATCCGATCGTCGGTGCCCGCGATGGAGACGCGCAGGGCCGGCGATCCGCTGATCGGATCGGGCACCTGGCTGAGCTGGATGTCGGCGGGAGAGACGCCGTCCTTGAACTTCAGGGTGCCGAAGTTGGACGCCCAGTAGAAGTTGCTGGAGATGTAGTCCTGGCCGTCGCCGCGCCCGAACAGGTAGGCGTTGTTGCCCGTGCCGCCCTCGAGGGTGTCCTTGCCGGTTCCGCCGTCGAGCGTGTCGTCGCCGTCCCCGCCGTAGAGAATGTCGTTGCCTTCGTTGCCGGCCAGCGAGTCGTTGCCGCCCAGGCCGGAGAGCGTGTCGTTGCCGGCGAGCCCGAGAATGACATTGGCCCCGCCGTCGCCCGACATGGTGTCGTTGCCATCGGTGCCCACGAGCGGGGAATTGGCCAGCGCCACCGCGATCGCATCGGCATCCCACCAGACGGACCCGTTCGAGAAGAAGAACTGCGATACCGGCTTGACGTTGTTGCTGCTCGATCCGTGGGCGAAATAGCCCCGGATGACGATGGAATCGGACGTTCCCAGGATCGTCACTTTCAGCGCGGCGCCGGTGCCCCAGTCAGGGTCGTTCACGCGCGACAGCGCCAGCATCGAAGGCTTCACGCCGACGCCCAGGTACAACACGCCGTTCGTGTCCAGCGAGGTCTCGATGATGGTGTCGTGACCATCGCCAAGGTTGAACTCGAACCAGTTGGTGCCGGGGCCGCCCGCAAGCGTGTCGTCACCGGCGCCGCCCGAGAGGTTGTCGTTGCCGGCGCCGCCGTCGAGGTAGTCGTTGCCGGCGTTGCCGAAAATCGCGTCGTCGCCGAGGCCGCCGGAGATCGTGTCGTCGCCGCTGGTGCCGAGCAATCGATCGTTGCCGTCGGTGCTTTGCAGCATCCGCCGATAGATGTCGTCGGTGCTCCAGACGGTGCCGTCGTGGAAGCGGATCTGCCTCAGGCTGTTGGAGCCGCCGCTCGGGTTGAAGTTGTCGATGGTGATGCTGTCGCCGGTGCCCGCGATCGACACCTGCAACGCCACGCCGTCGATGCCGAGGGTCTGGTCGTAGGCCCATCCCAGCACGATGTCCTCCGGTGCGACGCCGGCCTTCAGCTGCAGCGTATCGATGCGATCGGGCTTGCCGTCGGTCGGGTAGTCGGCCACCACGTCCACGCCGTCGCCACGGCCGAACACGTAGGTGTCGTTGCCGCCGCCCTGGACGTCGATGGTGTCGTTGCCGGCCCCGCCTTCGAGGGTGTCGTCACCGGCGTCGCCCCGAAGGACGTCATCGCCGTCGCCGCCCAGCAGGACGTCGTTGCCGCGGCCGCCGTAGAGCGTGTCGTTGCCGGCGCCGCCATCCAGCGTGTCGTTGTCCGACGTGCCGTTCATGACGTTGTCGCCCACCGTCGCTGCGACGAGGATGTCGGCGTGCGACATCGACGTTCCGTCCGCGAAAGCCAGGGTCTGGACCGGATTGGTCGAGGCGGAGAAGAATGTCGCGATCGTCACGGCGTCACCTGCGCCGCCGATCGTCACGATCAGGTCGGTGCCGCTCATCGAGAAGGTGAGGTCGGACGAGCTGATGCCGACGCCGAAGCGCAGCGTGCCGCTGCCGACGACGCCCGGATCGAGCGCTCCGATGTAGTCGTTGCCGCCGCCGGCCTCGATCAGGTACGTGACGTCGCCCGCGCCGCGATACAGGTAGTCGTCGCCCGTGCCGCCATCCAGGGTGTCGTCGCCGCCCTTGCCTTCGAGGTAGTCCGACCCTGCGCGTCCCTGCAGCAGGTCGGCGCCGGAAGTGCCGTAGAGGGAGTCGTCGTAGGGCGAGCCCTCGTTGGCCAGCGCGACGATGTCGGCCACGCTCCACACCGTGCCGTCTTCGAAGACGGCCTGGCGGATGGCCGGCACCGTGGACGAGCCGTCGTAGCCGGTCATCAAGCCGTCGATCACGATGCGGTCGTCGGTACCGATGATCGCGAAGCCGACGGACCAGTCGCCGAGAGGCCGCGCGACCACCGCGATGTCCGAGGGCTTGACGCCGGCCTTGAAGCGCAGGACGCCGGTCGTCGTTCCGTCGGTCGGCGCGCTGACCGAATCGACGCCGTCGCCACGGCCGAACAGGAACGTGTTGTTGCCGCTGCCGCCGTCGAGCTTGTCGTCGCCGGCGCCGCCGTCGAGCGTGTCGTCGCCGGCACCGCCCAGGAGCGCATCCGCGCCGGCACCGCCGGTGAGGCCGTCGTCGCCGTCACCGCCGGCCAGGAGATCGCCGTTGCCGTCAGCCGCGGCCAGGACGTCGTTGCCTGTGGTGCCACCGCCGCCCGCGCCCGCCCGGATCGCGAG
>JAEKKW010000117.1 GCA_019510195.1 Lysobacterales bacterium
TGCTGATCGAGCTTTGTGCGAACGCCGGCGATGCCAGCAATGCACCGGCGATCGCCAATGCCAATGTCGTTGTTTTCATGGGCCTGAGTCCGTTGTTTGGTCTTGTTCTGGATATGAGCAAGCGACAGGCGCCGCATCGGACGCCTGTCGCTCGCTGTTTCAATCATGCGATCGCGATGCGATCAGCCATGCCCCGGATGCGCGGGACGTTCCGGAAGTTGGGGGCGTTCCGGACGAACCGAATGGTCCGGATGGTCCGGGCGGGTCGGCATGTCGGTGCGCTCCGGACGGTTCGAGTTGCCAGACGGCGAGGTCGGCGCACGATCGCTGCGATGGCCGGCGCTGACGACGTTGCCGAGCTTCACGCCTTCCTTGTTGGCGATCTGGCCCCAGCCCATGCCCGACGCGCGCATCTGCAGGATGCCCTGGGTCGTGGTGGTAGTGCCACCGGTGGTCGACGTGGTGGTGGTGCCGAGCAGCGCGCTCTGCAGATCCGTTGCGGTACCCGCGGTGATCATCGACTGGGCGATGGACAGCGCGTTGTTGATTTCGCCCCAGCCCATCGGCTTGGCCGGATTGGTCACGGTGACGGTGGTCGGCGTGTGGTGCCGGTCGTGGTGGTGGTCGACGTCGGGAAGGTGAAGCTGGTGCCATTGTGCAAGGCCTCGATCAGGCTTTGCGCCGCCGTGGCCGAACCCGCCAGCGTCGTATAACGGGTGATGAGGTCGGTTTCGGCCTTGGTCGTCGTCGTCGAGGTGGTGCTCGTCGTCGTACCGGTGGTCTGGGCGAACGCGGCGCACGGCGCGATCGCAATCGCGGTTGCCAGCAGGGTGAGTTGGAACGTGGTTTTTTTCATATCTGGAATGCCTATCGGGGGAGGGGCGCCGCCGATCCTCGCGCAACCGCAGACCGTTGACAATGAGAAACCGGTCGCGGTTTAACATCCGTTTCCAACTTGGGCATTCTGCGTTCCGGAAACTGCAAATTTTGCATTCCGCGCCGCGATGGACAGGTTCCTGAAACGTTCGCGTCGCCGGGTGAATGCGCTACCCTGCCCGCCTTGCAAAGCGGAGGATTACCATGCCCTCGTTCGACGTCGTGTCCGAAGTGGACATCCACGAACTCACCAACGCGGTCGACCAGGCCAATCGCGAACTGTCGACGCGCTTCGACTTCAAGGGCGTGGACGCCAAGTACACGCTCGACGACAAGTCGATCGCCATGTCGGCGCCCAGCGAATTCCAGTTGCAGCAGATGAGCGACATCCTGCGCGCGCGCCTGACCGCGCGGAAAATCGATCCGCGTTGCCTGGAGCCGGGCGACGTCGAAACCAATGTCGCGGGGGCGCGCCAGGCGATCGCGGTCAAGCAGGGCATCGAGCGCGAGCTGGCGAAGAAGCTGCAAGGCGCGATCAAGGACAGCAAGATCAAAGTGGAATCGCAGATCAACGGCGACAAGCTGCGGGTGACCGGCAAGAAGCGCGACGACCTGCAGGCGGCGATGGCGCTGTTGCGCGGGCAGGAGTTCGAACGCCCGCTGCAGTTCGACAACTTCCGTGACTGAGATGGGCGAAGTCGACGCGGCCACGGTCGAAGCCGGCATTCGCCGCTGGATCGAGAAGGCGGTGATCGGGCTGAACCTGTGCCCGTTCGCCAAGGCGGTCTACGTGAAGCAGCAGGTCCGGATCGTGGTCAGCGATGCCAGCACCGAGGTGGCACTGCTCGAACAATTGGGCGAGGAACTTTTACTGTTGCGCGACACGCCGGCGGAGACGATCGACACCACGCTGCTGGTGCATCCGCAGGTGCTCGGGGATTTCCTCGACTACAACGATTTCCTCGAGCACGCCGATGCGCTGGTGGAGTCGCTGGAACTCGACGGCGAGTTGCAGGTGGCGAGTTTCCACCCGCACTACCAGTTCGCCGGCACGCAGCCCGACGATGCGGAAAACCTGACCAATCGCGCGCCGTGGCCGGTGCTGCACCTGCTGCGCGAGGCGAGCATCGATCGCGCGGTGGCGGCATATCCGGATCCCGACGCCATCATCGAGCGCAATATCGCGATGGTGACGGCACTGGGCGCGGACGGCTACCGCGAATTGCTGCGCGATTAGGCAGCGAACAATCTCGCGCGGGCGTCGCCATCCAGCAAGCGCCACTCGCCTTCGGCCAGGTCGCCGAGATCGAGTCCGCCGACGCGCTCGCGATGCAGCGCATCGACATGATTGCCGACCGCCGCGAACATCCGTCGCACCTGGTGGTAGCGGCCCTCGTGCAGGGTGAGTCGTGCCTCGCGCGCTGACAGCACTTCGAGCTCGGCCGGCAGCAGCGGCGTTTTTTCGCCCTCCAGGAGCAACGTGCCACTGGCGAACACGGCGCCTTCGCCACCGCGCAGGTCACTGGCCAGTTTCGCCCGATAGACCTTCGGCAACTTCGACTTCGGCGCGATGATCCGGTGCAGCAGCGTGCCGTCATCGGTCATCAGCAACAGGCCGGAGGTGTCGCGATCGAGCCTGCCGACAGGAGATACCACCGGATCGCGCAGGCGGAATCGTCGCGGCAGCAGGTCGTAGATCAGGCGACCCTGGTCCTTGGTCGAGCAGGTGTAGCCGGTCGGCTTGTTGAGCAACAGCAGCAGGCCGGGTGCGGGATCGAGCAACGCGCCATCGATGCGGATGTCGTCGTGGGCGCGGACATCATCGCCATACAACGGTTCGCCGGCGACGTCGCCGACGCGTCCATCAGCGAACATCGCCAGCACCTCGCGGCGACTGCCATACCCGAGGTTGGCGAGATAGCGCAGCAGCTTGACCCGGCTCATCGCCGCGGCTCCGCCGCATGCAGCACCTTGAAGCCGGCGTGCTTCGCCACCGCATCGACCCGGGCAAAACGTCGCGCCAGCACCTCTTCGTACGGAAGATGCGCGTTCGCCACCATCCACAACTGCCCGCGCGCTTGCAGGGCATCGGCGGCGACATCGATGAAACGTTGCCCGAGTTCGGGAATGCCGCGCTTTCCGGTGAGATGGAACGGCGGATTCATCACCACCACGTCGAAACGCTCCTGCACGCCGGTCGCGATGTCATGCCAATGGAGTTGCGCGTCGGCATTGGCATCGTCGAGATTGCGCCGTGCCAGTTGCAGCGCGCGGTGGTCGGCCTCGTAGAGATCAACCCGGCGCACTTGCTGGCAATGCCGCACCACGTGTCGCGACAACACGCCGGTACCGGCACCGAAATCGGCGACGCTGCCGGACAGATCGGCGGGGAGATGCCTCATCAGCAATGCACTGGCGGGATCGACTGCATCCGCGGAAAACACCCCCGCCTGCGTCCATAGCCCGTCGCCGCGTTGCCTTGGCTCGGCGGCGCGCAACCACTCTTCCATCAATGCGTAGTCGACCGTCTGCGGCGATGCCCAGACGACGCGGCATTTGTGCTTCGACAACACGGTGCCGCTGCCGAACAGGCGCATGAAATCCGCTTCCATGGATTTCGCCCCCTCGTCATTGGCGGCACAGGCCACCACCTGGCCATCGGCCGCGCACAATGTCGCCGCGCGTGCCAGCAGCGCCCGGCTCCAGGCGCGCGCGCGCGGCACCAGCAACATGACCAGCGGCCGGGATCCGGCGACGAGATCCTCATCCGCGGGACGCACGTTCGCGCCGACGCGCAGCAACGCATCATGATCGGGCCGGAACGACTGCACGCAAGCGAGTGCGTGCCAACGTGACGGCAGCGGCGCCCGCGCGTTGAGCAGAACACCGGAAGCCCCGGCGGGCAGTTCGATACGACCGCTTTCGAGCGGCAGCCACAGGGCCTGGAGGGCAGGATCATTCACCGCGCCACTTTACGCGACGCTGCTGAAACAGTCAGCGCGCGGCAGCGCCCGACAACAGCGGATAGGGATTGATGGCGGTGCCCTGCCACCAGCGTTTTTCCGGACCGAGCACGAAGATCGCGAAGTGCAGGTGCGGCGCCGACGGACTGGCGTTGCCTGTGCTGCCGACATAGCCGATCACCTCGCCCTGCTTCAGCGGCTTGCCTTCCACCACGCCCGGCGCGTAGGCCTGGAGATGGGCGTAGTAATAGGCGACGGTGCCGCTGGCGTCGAACTCGTAGAGCGTGGTCCCGCCGAGATTGCTCGCGAACAGTTTGGCCACGCTGCCGTCGGTAGCGGCAAGGACGGGGGTACCTGCCGGCGCCATGATGTCGATCGCATCGTGCACGCGGCCGTTGCTGCGGGCCTGGGTGAACGTATCCACCAGTTGCGCTGCGCGTATTCCCTGCACGGGAATCAACAGTTTCGAGGCATCGATCACCGGTGTTTCCACGGCGTCGACGGGCTTCCGCGCGCTGTCGAACTGGCCGGCCGGCACGTCCGGCAGCGTCGCAGCCGGGGATGGCGTCGGCGGCGCGGATGCGAAGGCCGGAGCTGGCGCAACCGGCGCCGTCACAACGGGGGCCGCCGTCTGCGTCCGCACCGCTGCGTTGTGGCGCATGCCGAAATACATGACGGCGCCACTGCCCGCCAGCGCACCCACGGCGAACAGCAGGAATCCGCGAAGGAAACGCCTCGAGAGTTCGCGTGCGTCCACGGCCTACTCCTGCAATTCCACCGGCGTGCCCGCGACCACGGCATCCGCCACCGCCAGTGCCGACCAGTTGGTCATGCGGATGCATCCGTGCGACTCGGTCTTGCCGATGCGCGATTGAGGGTGCGGAACATGGGGCGTCCTCGTCTCCGGGCCTGCGCACATCGTCACCGGCAAAAGCGCGATGCCGCGTGAAAAGATGAAAGCTGCGTTCATGCTCCGTATCCTGTACGCATTCCCCGCCGAGATCCGCCATGACCGACACCCCGCCCGACCACCTGAGCAATGATCCGCGCAGCAAGTTCCACGACCCCGAATTGCTCGAACGCGGCATCGGCATCCGTTTCAACGGCGTCGAACGCACCAATGTCGAGGAATATTGCGTGAGCGAGGGCTGGATCCGCGTGGCGATGGGCCGTGCGCTGGATCGTCGCGGCCAGCCGATGACGATGAAGATCAAGGGCACGGTCGAACCGTACTTCCGCACCTGAACCGCGCATCGACCGCCGCGTCGGCGCTCACGCCGGCTTAAGGTCGCGATGGTCCAACATGTGCGGGCACCGCCTGGGTGCGCCACAGGAAGAATGCCCATGCGCAAAACCATCACCATCGCCGCACTGGCCGCCGCCGCGCTGTTCGCGCAGAACGCCAGCGCCGGCGAACTCAGCTGCAACCTGCGTTTCAACCTCAAGGGCTGGTCGGCCTTCTACAAGCACTCCGAAGGCAACGGCATCGTCCGCTGCAGCGACGGCAGCACCCTGCCGGTGAAGATCGAAGCCAAGGGCGGCGGCCTGACCTTCGGCAAGTCGAATATCCGCGACGGCCAGGGCAAGTTCTCCAGCGTCAACAACATCCATGACGTGATTGGCGGTTATGCCACCGCCGAAGCGAGTGCCGCGGCCGGCGATGCCGTGAAAGCCCAGGTCGTGACCAAGGGGCCGATCTCGCTGGCACTGTCCGGCAAGGGCAAGGGCGTCGAACTCGGGGTGTCATTCGGCAGCTTCATCATCAGCGAAGCCGGCGGCAAGCACTGACGCTCGCCGACAGCGCGCCACTGGCGCGATGCAACATCACCGCGGCGGCGGGCATTGCTAACATCGAATGCTTCCCGCCCCGGTGATGCCCGATGCGTCGTTCATTCCTTGCAATCGCACTGTGCGCAGCCATCGCTGCGCCCATCCAGGCAGCCAATGGCCCCAAGGGCACGCCGACCTTCGATCCCAAGTCGATTTCCAGTGACATCCGCGTGCTGTCGTCGGATGCGTTCGAAGGCCGCGGTCCGGCGACCGCCGGCGAAACGAAAACCGTCGACTGGCTGATCGCACAGCTCAAGGCCGGTGGCCTGAAGCCCGGCGGCACGATGAAGAACGGCAAGCGCGGCTGGACCCAGGCGGTGCCCTTGCTGCGTTCCGAGATCAAGGGACCGATCATGGCATCTTCGCTGACGCAGGGCGGGCAGGCATACCCGCACGCGGAACAACGCGTGTCGATGCCACTTGCGCAGGGCGAACAGATCGCGATCCGCGCCGCGCTCGATGGCTCCAAACAAGTCGATATCCACGACGCACCGCTGGTCTTCGTCGGTTACGGCGTCAAGGCGCCGGAGCGTCATTGGGACGATTTCAAGGGCATCGAACTCCGCGGCAAGATCATGGTGGTACTGGTCAACGATCCTGATTTCGAAACCGGCCACGGTGATTTCGGCGGCAAGGCAATGACCTATTACGGCCGCTGGACCTACAAGCTGGAGGAAGGCGCGCGCCAGGGTGCGCTGGGTGTGCTGGTGGTGCACGAAACCGCGCCGGCGTCCTATGGCTGGGCGACGGTGAAGAATTCCAATACCAACACCATGTTCGACGTGGTGCGCGATCATCCGAAGGACACGCATCCGCAGCTGGAAGGCTGGATCCAGCGCGATGTCGCGGTCGACCTGTTCAAGCGCGCCGGCCTCGATTTCGATGCACTGAAGAAGCAGGCGCAGACGCGCGACTTCAAGCCGGTGGAGCTCAAGGGCGAACAATTCTCGGCGAAGTACGCTGTGGACTCGAAAGTCATCACCTCGCACAACGTGATCGCGATGGTGCCGGGACGCACGAATCCAGATGAAATGGTGATGTACAGCGCGCACTGGGATCATCTCGGCATCGGGCAGCCGGATGCCAGGGGCGATCGCATCTACAACGGCGCGGTCGACAACGCGAGCGGCGTTGCCGGCGTGCTGGCGCTGGCGCGCGCGTTCGCGAAGGCGAAACCGGCGCCGCAACGTTCGCTGGGTTTCCTGTTCGTCACCGCCGAGGAAAAAGGCCTGCTCGGTTCCGAGTACTACGCCAGCAAGCCGGTGTATCCGCTGGGCAAGACCGTTGGCGACATCAATATCGACGGCATGAACATGTACGGGCCTACCCGCGACTTCAGCATCTCCGGCAGCGCGAAACTCGATCTCCTCGATGACCTGATCGCCACCGCGAAGAACTGGAACATGACCTACAGCCCCGATTCGCGGCCGGAAGCAGGCAGTTTCTTCCGTTCCGACCACTTCTCGTTCGCCAAGCGCGGCGTGCCCGCGATATCGCTCGATTCCGGCGACGACCTGATCGATGGCGGCGTCGCGGCCGCGAAGAAGCTACAGGAAGACTACACGCGCAACCGCTACCACCAGCCCGCCGACCAGTGGGAAGCCTCATGGCCGGTGACCGGCGCCGCGCGTGACCTGCAGGTGGCCTACGCACTCGGCTGGCAGCTGGCGAATTCGCGCGAATGGCCGAACTGGTCGCGGGATTCCGAATTCCGCGCCGCTCGCGACAAGAGCGCGAAAGACCGCAAGTAATTGCATCATCAACAACCAAGGGGATGGGGACATGATTCAACGTTGCACGCGCCTGCTGTTTGCTTTCGCACTGGCATTGCTGGCCGCACCGGCCTTCGCCGACGACAGTTCCGCCCAGGCCGATCCGGTCGATCAACTGGCCTGGCAGGTCGGGCCGGTCACGGCCAGGGTAGGCAGCCAGGCCACGCTGCAGGTGCCGAAGGGCCATCGCTTCCTCGACAGCGCCAATTCGCACAAGCTGGAAGAACTGATGCACAACCCGCCCAGCGAAGGCGAGTTGTACACGCTGGCGCCGGATGACCTGCACTGGATCGCGCTGCTCTCGTTCGACGCCATCGGTTACGTGGAGGATGACGAGAAGCTCGATGCCGACGCGCTGCTGAAGTCGGTGCAGGAAGGCACCGAAGCCAGCAACGAGGAACGCCGCAAGCGCGGCTGGGGCGCGATCCACGCCACCGGCTGGAGCTTCAAGCCGCAATACGACTCGCAATCCCACCGGCTGGAATGGGCGATCATTGGCGAGAACGAACAGACCAAGGGCCAGACGATCAACTACAACACGCGCCTGCTCGGTCGCCATGGCGTGATGAACGTGGTCGTGCTCGCCGACCCGGAAACCGTGACCGCATCGATCGGCGAGTTCAAGGGCTTGCTGCCGGGCTACGACTTCAACGACGGCGAACGCTACGCGCAGTTCAAGGCCGGCGATCATGTCGCGGAAATCGGCCTGGCTGCGCTGATTACCGGCGGCGCCGCGGCGATCGCCGCCAAAAAGGGCCTGTTCGCGACCATCGGCATCGCACTGGTGAAATTCTGGAAATTGTTGCTGGTCGGCTTCGCCGCCTGCGGCGCGGCGATCAAGCGCTTCTTCTCGCGCAACAAGTCCTGATCGCGGATGTGGATCGCGGGCGAATGGCTGCTGGTCGCTGGAATCCTGCTGTTCTACCTGCAGGATTCCGCGCTGCTGCTGTATCACGATGAAGTCGCGATCAGCGAACGCTGGCGGAGCTGGAATGTCTCCGCCAGCGCCGGCGTCGAACTCGCCGGGCGCCATCTATTCGTGCCCAATCCGCTGGTGCCGCAGCGCGCGCTGTTTCGTGCGATATGGACCACTGTCGGTGGCGGCAACGCCGGGGCAGGACTCGAAGCGTTCCTGTCGCAGCTGCTGCCATTCCGCATCGGGTGCGCCGTCGCCTGGGCGATCGTGCTGGTGGCGATCCCGGCCAGCGTGCTCGCGCATCGTCCGGCGACATGGTTGCTGGCGGAATTACTGGCGTCGTATTCCGTCACCGCGATCATGGGCGTCTACGCCTGGCGCCGCCGCGGCGCGCTCGGCCTCGACACCAGGGCGACGCTGGGCCTGATCGCGGAAACATTGTTGTGCCCGCCGTATTCGGTCAACTATCTCCGCCGCCTGTGCCGCCATCATGCCTTCGGCGGTGATCCCGTCGCATTCGCCGCGGAGCATTGCCACAAACGTGATCGCGCAGCCCGCCGATCCCGGCAGCGAATTGCATGCCAGCCTGCAGGCGCGTCGCGAACGCATCACCCGGAGACTGCCCGCATGATCAAGCTCATCGCCGTCGTCATCGGCTGCTTCCTGTTCGGCTACTGGCTGGTCGCGGTGCTGCTGCCGAACCTCAAGCGCGAATCGCCGCCGGCACTGCCATCGCGGCCCGATCCCGCCCCGCGCCCGTGGTTCGAGATCCTCGGCGTGCCGTCCGATGCACCGCTGGCCGATATCCAGGCCGCCTACCGGCAACTCCGCAGCCAGTACACCGCGGAAGACATCGATCGCCTGCCGATCGGCTTGCGTGCCTCCTTCGACGAGAAACTGCGGGAACTTGATCGCGCCTATCACGACGCGCTTTATCATCGGGAATGACCCGACGAGGAATCCCCCATGAAGTGCACGACATCGATCCTGCCGGCATTGCTCGCTGCCATCGCATGCACCTGCGCCACCGCTGCCGAACCGGTCGCGCAGGTGCGCGTCACCTTCGATCGCCAGCACATCCTCATTCGTGACGCCAGGGGTTACGCCGATATCGCCGCGCAGCGCCGCATCAGCGTCGACGATCCCGCGCGCATCGCTTCGATCTCGAAACTCGTCACTACACTGGGCGTGATGCGGCTGGTCGAACAGGGCAAGTTGGATCTCGACCAGGATGTGTCGAAGCAACTTGGGTGGACGCTGCGCAATCCGGCGTTCCCCGACACGCCGATTACGCTGCGCATGCTGCTGTCGCATACCTCCAGCCTGACCGACAACGCCGGCTACTGGAACGTCGCGTTGGACGAGGACATCCGCACGCTTGCCAATGATCCGAAAGCCTGGGACAACGCGCACGCGCCAGGCAGCTGGTTCCGCTATACCAATCTCAATTTCCCGATCGTCGCCAGCGTGATGGAGCGCGCCAGCGGCGAACGCTTCGACCGCCTGATGCAGCGCCTGGTGCTGCGGCCGCTGGACCTGCATGCCTGCTTCAACTGGCCGAGTTGCGATGCCGCGACCATCGCGCGCGCGGTCGTGCTCTACGACGCCAACGGCAAACCCGAGAAGGACGACCTGCACGGCAAGGCGCCGGAGTGTCCGGTGATTCCCGCACGCGACGGCAGTTGCGACCTGACGAAATGGCTGGCCGGACGCAACGGCACGCTGTTCTCGCCACAAGGGGGATTGCGCATCTCCGCCATGGACCTGGCGAAGATCGGGCAACTGCTGTTGAACGAAGGCCGCGTCGGCAAGATGCGGTTCCTCGGCGCGAAGTCCGTGCAGACGATGCTGGCCTCGCACTGGCATTACGACGGCCACGACGGCGACATCGGCGAAATGGACGAGCCGCAGCGCGGCAGTTTCTTCTGCAGCTACGGTTATGCCTCGCAGCAGCTCGCCCGCGGCGACGGCAAATCCTGTCGCGACGATCTGTTCGGCGATGGCCGGATGCACGTCGGCCATTCCGGCAATGCCTACGGCCTGCTTTCGGGCGTGTGGATCGACCCGCAGGCCGGCACCGGCGTCGCCTATTTCGCCACCGGCGTCGAGAACGCGGCGAGCGGCGCGCATTCCGCCTTCAGCGCCATCGAGGAGTCGCTGGCGACCGGAAAGTAGTGCAACCCGCGTGTTGACATCCTCATCTGCGACAATCGGCAGATGAGCACACAGCCCGCGACGTCGACCAGAGCCTCCAGCGGCATCACCTTCCATCACCCATTCGCCTTCTGGAGCGGATGCGCGGCGATCATCGCCGGCGTGCTGATGCACATGCCGATGTTCATGATGGGCGAACACACCCATTGGCAGATGGTCGGCATGCCGATGGACAACACCATGATCGCGGGCATGGCGCTGATTCCGCTCGGCGTGCTTCTGGCCGGTTACGGGTTGATGCCGCGCCTTGCGCAAATGCGTGAAGCCAAGCGCGGCGGCAAGCATCTGCACTTCCATGTCGCCGATGGCGTGCCGCTCAATCGCGCGCACTGGACGCTGGTGATCGTGCTGGTGGTCGCGTTGGCGATCGACGTGATGAAGCCGGCCACGCTCGGCTTCGTGATGCCCGGCATGAGCGCCGAATACCAGATCAGCAAGCCGACCGCGAGCACGCTGGCATTGGTTGCACTGATCGGCACCACGGTGGGATCGATCGTCTGGGGCTGGCTGGCCGACGTGTTCGGTCGTCGCGCCGGCATCCTGTTGTCGGCGCTGATGTTCATCGGCACCGCGATTTGCGGCGCGATGCCGCTGTTCGGCTGGAATCTCGTGATGTGTTTCCTGATGGGCGCATCGGCGGGTGGATTGCTGCCGATCGCCTTCACCCTGATGGCCGAGACCGTGCCTGCGGTGCATCGCGGCTGGTTGCTGGTCGCGCTGGGCGGCATCGGCACATCGGCGGGCTATCTGCTGGCGTCCGGCGCGGCCGCGATCCTCGAACCGATGTTCAGTTGGCGCGTCCTGTGGTTGCTCAACCTGCCGACCGGCATCGTCATCCTGTTGCTGAATCACTGGATTCCGGAATCGCCGCGCTTCCTCTCCAACGCCGGACTGGAAGACCAGGCGCGCGCGGTCTTGCAGCGCTTCGCCGGCGCGGCCGCCGCGATCGAAAACGATGACGCCACCCACCCCGGCGCACCCGACATCGACAATCCGCATGCGATCACCGGCTTGCGTGCATTGCTGCGCGGTCGCCACGCCAGCATCAGCTGGGGCTTGATCGTGTGCGGCATCGCATGGGGGCTGGCCAACTTCGGTTTCCTGCTGTGGCTGCCGGTGAACCTGACGCAACTCGGCGTCGACCCCAAGGCCGCAAGCGCACTGCTGGCGAAAGGCGCCATCCTGGCGTTGCCAGGCATCGCGGTGGTGGTCTGGCTGTACCACCGCTGGAGCAGCGTGCGATCGCTGGTGTTGTTCATCGTGCTGAGCGCGTTGTCGCTGCTGGTGTTCGCGGCGCTCGGCATCTTCCACATCGCATCTCAGGGTTTCACGATCGGCGCGGTCGCGTTGTTGCTGGTCAGCATCAGCGGCGTGGTGGCGATGCTGATTCCCTATGCGGCGGAAATCTATCCGGTGCAGTTGCGCGGTACCGGCTCCGGCGTGATCGCTGCCAGCACCAAGGCCGGCGGCGTGCTTGGTGCAGGCTTCGGCGTGCTGGGACTGTTCCAGCATCTGGCGATTTCCGCCACGGGGATCGCGGTGATCATGCTGGTGTCCGCAGCGATGCTGATGCGCAACGGCATCGAGACGCGCGGCGTGTCGCTGGAAGACATCCAGGATCGATTGACGGAACCGACGGCCTGATGTTGCATCGCGAAAACCATGTCGTCCAAGGCGGAGTATGCTCGCCGGACCACACGGGAATGGAGTCCCCATGCGCATTATCTTGCCTGCTGCCATCGGCCTTGCCCTTGCCGCCGCAACCACCCTGACCTCTGCTGCCGATGCGCCCATCACCACGCGCCGCGTGGATGTGGTGGATCGCGACTTCGGCCTGTCGTTGCCTGATCCCTATCGCTGGATGGAAGGCGAGAACAACGCCGAATTCAACGCATGGCTGAAGGTACAGGGCACGGCCTCGCGAGCGAAGCTGGATGCACTGCCGACACTGGAAGCCTGGCGCAGGAAATTGGCCGCCGCGGCCGGTGCCAGTACCGAACATGGCGGACATCGCCTGGTTGGAAATCGTCTGTTCTTCCTGCGCGCACAGGCCGGCAAGGAAAGGGCGCTGATGGTGCGCAACGCCGACGGCAAGGAGCGCATGATCTTCGACCCGAACGCGGCGAAGGGCGGCGCCAGCATCAGCGGTTTCAGCGTGTCGCCTGACGGCGGCAAGGTTGCGGTCAATCTCGGCCACGGCGGCAACGAAATCGGCGAGATCGCACTGTACGACACGATCAGCGGCAAACAGCTGACCGACACGCAAAAACCCGTGTGGAGCGAATTCAGGGCGAGCTGGCTGCCTGATGGCAGTGGTTTCTTCTACACCCGCATGCGCGATGCCGCTGCAGGCGATGGCGACCCCATGCAGGGCATGGGCTCGTATCTGCACAAGCTCGGTCAGCCGCAATCCGCCGACCGGCTGCTGGCCCGCTCCGGCGCGGACGATGCGTTGAAGATCGCGGCCAATGATTTTCCTAGCATCGATGCGGCGCCCCGCAGCGCCTGGGCCCTTTTGGGCATCGGCGGCGCGCGTGCCTCCGGCCGCGCTTGCATCGCGCCACTGGCCGATGCCGTAGCGGGCAAGGCGCAGTGGCGCTGCCTGGTCGACGATGCCGACAACATCCAGGACACGAGCCTGCACGGCGACACCTTGTTGCGATCCGAATGCGAGCGTGGCCAACGCGAAGGTCGTCGTGCCCGAGCGCAAGGACGCCGTGCTGACCACATTCGCGGTCGCCAGGGATGCGCTGTACCTCAAGTCGATGCACGCCGGGTTGGACCACATCGAACGCATGGATTACGCCAGCGGTGAATTGAAAGCGGTGGCGATGCCGTTCGTCGGCTCCAGTTACCTGATGCGAACCGATCCCGACCAGGACGGCGCACTGCTGTCCCTGGAGGGCTGGACCACGCCGCGCAAGGTCTATCTGCTCGATCCTGCCAGCGGGCGATTGAACGACACCGGCCTGGGCACGATCACGTCGACGGCGTATCCCGACCTGGCCAGCGAGGAAATCGAGGCAACCAGCGCCGACGGCACCAAGGTGCCCTTGAGCCTGGTATATCCCAGGAACCTGGCAAGGGACGGCCATGCACGCGCCATCGTCCAAGGCTATGGCGGCTATGGCGTCAGCGACCAGCCGTTTTTCTTCCCCGTGCTACTGGAATGGCCGCAGGCCGGCAACGTGCTGGCCGACTGCCATGTGCGCGGCGGCGGCGAAAACGGCGATGCATGGCGTACCGGCGGCGCCGGGCCCAACAAGCAGCGCGGCATCGAGGATTTCATCGCCTGTGCACGGGAACTGGCGAAGCGTGGTTACAGCGTGCCGGCACGCACAGGCGGTTTTGGCGGCAGCATGGGCGGCATTCTCACCGGTGGCGCTTACACCACCGCGCCCGAAGCATGGGGCGCGATGGCCGTGCAATCGGGCATCTTCAACCCGGTGCGCCTGCTGGCGGCCAAGAATGGCGCCAACCAGATCGCCGAGATGGGCGACCCGCGCACCGAAGCGGGCATGAAGCAGTTGCAGGCGATGGACCCGTACCAGCACGTGCGCGACGGCGTACGTTACCCGCCACTGCTGCTGATCACCGGCGCGGTCGACCAGCGCGTGGCACCATGGAACAGCGGCAAGTTCGGCGCACGAGTGACGGCCGCTTCGCCGCAGACGCCGATGTGGTATCGCACCGACGACCAGTTCGGCCACTTCGCCACCAATGACAATGCGTTCGCGCTGGAGTTCGCCGACATCCTCGCCTTCTTCGACGCGCAGCTTGTTCGGCACTGAACAACAAGACCGCAGTACGGAACCGGCCGCCTGACGCTTACATTCCGTCGGGAATTTCCGCTTCCACCAGTTGCGCCAGCAACACCAGCGATTCCTGCCAGCCGAGATAGCACATCTCCGCCGGAATCATTTCCGGAATGCCGGTCTGTTCGATCGCGACATCGGTATTGCCGCCCATCACCGGCTTCAGCACGATGGTGGTGCGCATCTCGCCGGGGAGGTTGGGATCATCGAAGGCGTCGGTGTAGACGATCTTTTCGCCGGGAGCCAGCTCCTTGTATTCACCGCCGAAGTGGTGGCTGTTGCCGGTCGAGAAATTGGTGAAGCTCATCTTGTAGCGTCCGCCGACGCGCGCGTCCATCTCGTGGACCTTGCCGGTGAATCCGTTCGGCGGCAGCCACTTGGCCATCGCGTCGGGATCGAGAAATGCCTTGTAGATGCGCGCGGCGGGTGCGCGCAGGACGCGATGCAGGGTGACGGTTCCGGTAGCCATGGTTGCTCTCCTCGTTCAGTTGCGGACGGCCGCTTCGATCACGGCGACATCGATTTTCTTCATCGTCATCATGGCGTCGAAGGCACGCTTGGCCGCCGCCGCGTCGGTGCTGGTCACCGCCTTCGTCAGCGCCATCGGCGTGATCTGCCATGACAGGCCCCATTTGTCCTGGCACCAGCCGCAGGCGTTTTCCTCGCCACCGTTGTCGACGATCGCGTTCCAGTAGCGATCGGTCTCTTCCTGGTCGGCGGTGGCGACCTGGAAGGAAAACGCGTAGCTGTGCTTGACGCCTGGACCACCGTTGAGGCCCAGGCAGGGAATGCCCATCACGGTGAATTCCACCGTGAGCACGTCGCCCTGCTTGCCCGCGGGGAAATCGCCGGGCGCGCGATGCACCTTGCCAACGGACGAGTCGGGGAATGTCGCGGCGTAGAACTTCGCCGCCTCTTCGGCGTCGCCGTCGTACCACAGGCAGATGGTGTTTTTTCCGGATGCCGTCATGTCGTTTCTCCTCGAGGGTCAGGCGTTGACGCCGATCATCCAGCCGATGCCGAATTTGTCGGTCGCCATGCCGAACAGCGGCGACCAGAAGGTTTGCGACAACGGAAGCTGCACCGATCCGCCGGCGGACAACGCCTCGAAGGCGCGACGCACGTCGTCCTGGCTGTCCAGTCCCAGCGAGATGCGGAATCCGGTGTGGTTGGCGGGCTTGTCGGTATCGCCATCGGAAATCATCAATTGCGCATCACCGACCTTCAGGGTGGCGTGCATCACCTTGGCGTCCCAGCCGGTCGGCAGCGGCATCGGTGACGGCTCCGGGCTCTCGCCGAAGGTCATGCGGATCTGCACTTCGGCATCGAGGGCCTGTTGATAGAAGCCGATCATTTCGTCGGCACGGCCATTCGCGAACAGATAAGGCTCGAGCTTTTTCATTGCGTTCTCCTGGACTTGGGGATTGGGCGTGCGGGTGAAGACGGCAACAGCAGTTCGATGTAGCGATGCAGGTGCGCGATGGCGTCGGTGGCGACGGCCAGTCCGCCCTGCGCCTTGGCGAGCACGAAGGCGCCCTGCAACGCCACCTGCGTGTACAACGCGATGCTTTCCGGCGACCACGTCGCCTTCGGCGCGTATTTCTTCTTTGCCTCGGCGATGTCGCGCACCAGCGTGTCGGCGTGGCCTTCGATGCCGGCGCGGCAGGCCGCGCGCAACGCGGGGTGGCTCTCGTAGGTTTCCTGCACCAGGGTGCCGAGCAGGCAGGTGAATTGCGCGAGTTCGCCGCGCAGCAATTCGCCACGAAGATCGATGTAGGCCAGCACGCGATCGCGCGGATCGGGCAACGCGTGGTACGACGACTGCGCGAACAGTTGCCCGGTGTAGGTGTTCCAGTACTCCACCGCGGCCAATGCCAGCGCTTCCTTGCTGGCGAAATGGTGGAAGAAGGCGCCCTTGCTGACGCCGGCGGCGCGGCACAGGTCATCGACCGTGGTCGCGGCGTACCCACGGGTGCGGAACTCGCCCAACGCGGCATCGAGCAGGCGCTGGCGGGAGGAAACGGCGGCGGCTGTCGTCGACATGGGATCAACCTGCCGATGGCGGAGCGGCATTAACCGCCAGTTGCGCGGCGAACGCGCGCTGGTAGGCGGGACGCGCTTCGCCGCGGGCGACATAGGCGGCGAGTTTCGGGAATTCGTCGAGGATTCCCGAGGGCCGCAGCCTGAGCAACACCGACACCATCATCAGGTCGCCGGCGCTGAAGTCGCCATCGAGCCACTCGGCATCGCCGAGGTATGCCGCAAGCTGCTTCAAGCGATTGCGGATGCGATCGGCGACCAGGGGCAGGCGTTCGGCGGCCCAGGGCTTGTCGCCCTCATGAATTCTCACGGTCACGAGATCGAGGATCGGCGGCTCGATCGTGCTGAGTGCCGCGAACATCCAGGTGATCGCCCGCGCGCGGGCATTGGCGTCGGATGGGAACAGGCCGGGATGGCGTTCGACGTCGTAGGGCTGGCCGGTCTCTTCCAGTGCCCAGCGCACGCGGGTATCGCGCGCCAGTCCCTTGCCGCCGTCGGGGGACCGCTCGAACGCAGTGATGACGATGCCCATCGCGTTGACTCCATGTGTCGATGGATTGGACTATACCGACCAGTTGGTATGTTGTCAACCCCCTCGTTCATCGCATCATTCCCCGCTTCGTCGCACGCCCTCTGGTGCTGGCACCGCCCGTCGCTATGCTCGAGCGCATTCCACCCATCCGCACGCGAGCCGCGCATGTTCAAGTCCCTGCTGAAGCAACTGTTCTTCGTCCTGCGCATCGCGATTGCCTGGGGCGCGCTGGTCTTCCTCGCGGTCGCGCTCTACTCGTCCATCCCCGGCATTGGCGAGTTCGCGGCGCCGATGGTGATCTTCGCGATGGGCACGATGGCGCTGGTCATCGCCGGCGCGTTCTCGCACCTCCATCGCGTCCGCCTGATCGCGGGACGCACCGATGGCGATGCCCTCAGCAACCGCCAACGCCGACTGGTGGAGATCCCGCTGGAAGCCGGCGAGGCCTTCGACCTGCTCGATGCCGCGATCCGCGAACTGCCCGGCATCCAGCAGGTGCAAAGCACCCGCGACAGCCTGCAGGTGAAAGCCAAGGTCCTGCGCCCGCACGCCTGGGGCGAACATCCGCTGCAGCGCTGGAATCCGCTGCGCTGGTTCGGCCAGCCGCGCAACCAGCTGCTGGCGACGGTGACGCCCGGCGAGGACAGCGGTCGCGTCACCCTGGTCTGCGAACCGGAAAACCCGACATGGAGCGACCTGTTCCTGGTCGATGACGGCAGCAACTACGAGAATGCCGAAGCCATCCTGCGCGCGATCACCCGCCGCATCGGCGAACGCCGCCGCAACGAACGCGCCGACGTCGCCCAGACCTCCGCGCAGAAGGAACTCACCGAAGCCAAGTTGCAGCTGCTGCACGCGCAGGTGGAACCACACTTCCTCTACAACACGTTGGCCAGCGCGCAATTGCTGGTGCGCAGCGATCCCGAACGCGCCGAAGCGATGCTCGGCCATCTCATCCAGTACTTGCGGCGTTCGTTGCCCAGTGCCGACGACGAGATGTCCACGCTTGGCGCGGAACTGGAACGCGCGCTCGCCTACCTCGAAATCCTCGCGATCCGCATGGGCGATCGCCTCGACGTGCAGGTCGATGTCCCGGAGGCGCTGCGCGCGACCCCGCTGCCGGCGATGATGCTGCAGACCCTGGTGGAGAACGCGATCAAGCACGGGCTGGAACCACGCACCGGTGGTGGCGTCGTGTGGTTGCGCGCGCGCCGCGATGACGACGGCATCGCGATCACCGTCGCCGACAATGGCGAAGGCTTCACCGGCAAGACCAGCGGCAGCGGCATCGGCCTGAAGAACGTGCGCGAACGCCTGCGCCTGCGCTACGGCTTCGATGCCAACCTGTCGGTGATCGCCAATTTCCCCAGCGGCGTCGCGGCGACGATCACCGTTCCCGCGACCACGGTGGCGGAGCGCGCGAGCCATGTCTGACCCGCGCACCTGCATCGTCGCCGAAGACGAAACCCTGCTGCGGCATGCGCTGGTCGCCGAACTCGGGCGTGCGTGGCCGGCCCTGCGAATCGTCGCCGAATGCGAAGACGGCGCCAGTGCAGTGGAAGCGCTGGCCGAGCACGCGCCGGACGTCGCCTTCCTCGACATCCGCATGCCCGGCCTCAACGGCATCGAAGTCGCCGCGCTTGCCGCCGAAGCGAGTCCGCGCACCCGCATCGTCTTCGTCACCGCCTATGACCAGTACGCCATCGATGCCTTCGAACGCGGCGCGATCGACTATCTGCTCAAGCCGGTGACACCGGAACGGCTGGACGCGACGATCGCGCGCTTGCAGGCGCAGGATGCCTTGCCCGATGCTGTCACGCTCGCCGCCCTGCTCGACAAGCTCGGCGCATTGCCGAACGCAGCAGGCGCGATCGAACCGCTGACCTGGATCACCGCCAGCGCCGGCCGCGAGACCAAGCTGATCCTGGTCGATGACGTCGCCTATTTCCGTGCCGACCACAAATACACCACGGTGGTCACCGCCGATGGCGAAGCGGTGCTGCGCACGCCGTTGCGCGAACTGCTGCCGCGACTGGATGGCGCCCACTTCAAGCAGATCCACCGTTCCACCATCGTCAACCTGAAGGCCATCGCCGGCATCGTCCGCGACGACAGCGGCCGCGGCACCGTGCGCCTGAAGCAGCGCCCGGAAACGCTCGCGGTCAGCCAGCCCTTCATGGCCCTGTTCAAACACATGTGATCCGGAGGAATCGCCATGTCCAAGTTCATCGCCCTGTTCCAGTTCCTGCTCGCACTGTCCGGCTGTTCGCAGAGCGGCACCACCTACAGCCATCGCGTGCAATCGGACAGCGAAATCCTGTACAGCAGGATCCACGTCCAGGATGGCGTGTCGCGCTTCGAATGTGTCGACAGCAGCAGCGGGCAGTGCCAGTACACGCTGTATCCCGATGCCTGCGGAGGGCTAGCCGGCTGCAAGCTGCCGCCGCTGCAACATTTCGCGGTTGCGCGTGGAGAAAGCCGCCAGCTCACCGGACTGGTCGATTTCCGCCCTTGCGTCACCACCACAGCGTCCGTGCCCGGTGCCGATTGCCAACCCGCAGCAACGCCGCACTGAATCGCGGCGTCAGCGCAATTCCTGCGAGAGATCGAAACGCTCGATGCGTCCACCCAGCAGGCGCAGCACCAGGGACAGTTCAAGCGCGAACACGACGCCTGCGCAGATCGACGCCAGCAATCCGCCGACGCCCCAGCCCATCATCCAGCGCCCGAGCAGGAAGGCGAGCCCGCCGACAAGCGCTGCAGGGATCGCCGCCAGCGCCAGCGTGAGCAAATAACCGAACATGAAGAACATGCGCTGGCCCATCACTTCGACGCCGCGGTTGTTGCCGTCGCCGCCCAGGATCCACGCCGGGAAATACAGCATGCCCGCGAACGGCACGCACAGCATCAGCCCGAACAGCGGTGGCGCCATCAATGCCAGGCCGATCGCCGCCGCTGTCACCTGCACCGGCGCGGCCATGCCGTACCTGACGGAGAGCAACTGGGCGGCGAGCAACAACAGCAACCAGAAGGCGAAGCACATCACCGTGGCCGGCGTCGACAATTCGCCCAAGGCGATCTGCCAGCCACGCAACGGTGCAGCCTTGAGCACGTCGAGGCGTTCGAACGTCCGCCGCAGTCCGTTCTGCACCATCATCGGCCCGAGCAGCAGCAACCACGCGCCCAGCCCGAGGACGGAAATGCCGATCGCGGCCACCGCGCCCTTGCGCGCGGGATCCGCAATGAGCCACTGGGACGCCATGGTGACGACCACGGCTGCGGCCAGCCACGTCCGCAAGCGATACATCGGTCCCATCGCCACCAGCCCCTTCCACAGGAAGGCCAACGCAGGTTCGCCACGACCCGAGAGACGGAACGGTTCGCTGCGCGGCTTGCTCGGCGCACGCAGGCCCAGCCGTCCTTCGCGCTTCGCCGCGGCCTTCTCGGCATGGCGCTGCGCATGCACGATCGCGGCGTCCTCGAACGATACTTGCGCGCGCACCACCCAGAAGTAGTTCAGCACCAGCAAGGCGACCGCGGGAACCAGGGCGCGCAGGAAACTCCCGGCATCAGGCGCGAAGATCGGCGCGACCATCCAGCGGAACGGCACCAGCAACCATGACAGCGGCGCGCTGCCGACAATGCCGTCGAACCACGGTTGCAGGCGACCGATGTCAGACCCTTTCTCGATCATCGGCATTTGCAGCGCATCGCGCAGCGGCCACCAGCAGGCCAGCGCAACCGCCAGCAACGCGCACGTCAGTACCGCGCGGCGCAACCACGGACGCACGCCGAATCCGATCAATCGCTCGAAGGTGAACGAAGTCGCCAGCGAGTGCAGCTTCAAGGTCGACATCAGCAACCAGATGCCGGTGGCGTATTGCAGCGGATGACCGCCGCCGAAGCCGACGCCACGGCGCACCAGCAAGCCGATCAGGAACGACGAGAAGAAAATCGCCAGCTGCGAACGCAACAGGCTGAAATGGATCAGCGACGTGCGCGTCAGCGGTGCCGGGAACAGGAAATCGATTTCGGTTTCAGTGAACGACAGGCGCACGCTTTCGCGCGACAGGATCCATTCCATGAACACGTACAGCGCCAGTCCAAGTGCCGCCAGCGTGGCGAAATCCGCCATCATCGCCGGCGACGCCGCCTGCATGCTGGCCCGCGCATGGCCGACACCGACGACCTTGCGGATCATGAAGAAATACAGGTAGGCGGCGCCGATCACCGCTCCGACCAGGTATTTCGGCTGGCGCAGCCGCAGCACGCGCTGGCGCACGTTGTTGTAGAGCGACGTCGCCTGCAGGTAGACGAAGGCGCCGAACACCGCCCCGAACCGATTGCCCGCCGCCATCATGCGTGGACGTGCCCGCTGTCGCCGGTGGCGCGGAAGAACACGTCTTCGAGACTGGCATCGGCCTCGGCGGCATACAGCGCGCGTACCTGCGCCACCGTGCCATCGACCACCTTGCTGCCGTCCTTGAGGATCAGCAGATGCGTGCACACCTCTTCGACCAGGTCGAGCAGGTGCGAGCTGAGGATGATGGCGACGCCTTCGCCGGCGAGCCGGCGCATGGTGTCCTTCATGCGGCGGATGCCGTAAGGATCGAGGCCGGTCAGCGGTTCATCGAGGATCACCGCGCGCGGCGCGTGCAGCAGTCCGCAGGCGATCGCCAGCTTCTGCTTCATCCCGCGCGAGAGTTCGGACGGCAGCAACTTGCGCTTGTCGCCCATTTCCAACTCGTCGAGGATCGGCTGCGCGCGCGATTGCCAGTCACTGACTCCATACAGGCGGGCGACGAAGTTGAGATGCTGCTCGACGGTGAGATGGTCGAACAGTCGCGGTTCATCGGGGATGAAGGCGAGCTGGCGCTTGGCGGCGACCGGATCGGCGGCGACATCCACGCCTCCGACATATGCATTCCCGGGTGGTCTTGCCGGCGCCATTCGGCCCGACCAGTCCCATCACTTCCCCCGCACCCACCAGGAACGAAAGATCGCGGACCGCGGTGAAGTCCCCGTAGCGCTTGCCCAGATGTTGGAGTTCGATCATGGGCGGAGTCTAGCGCGAGACCCTACCCCCAACTACAGTGACAGATGTCATGAACTACCTCGCCCATGCCTGGCTGGCGCGCCAGTCCGACGACGCCATCCTCGGCGCCCTGCTCGGCGATTTCGTGCTTGGCCAATCCGCGTTGCAGGATTGGCCGCCGACGGTGCGCGCCGAGATCGTGCGCCATCGCCACATCGATCGCCATACCGATACCCATCCCGCGGTCACCGCCGCACGCGTCCTGTTCGGCGACCTGCGCCGCTACGCCGGCATCGTCCTCGACGTGTATTTCGATCACTGCCTGGCGCGCGACTGGTCGCGCTGGAGCGATGTCCCGCTCGCTGACTTCAGTGTGCGCGTGTATCGGGTGTTGCAGCAACATCACGACGTGCTGCCACCGCGCCTGCAGGCCATCGCCCCGCACATGGCGGCGCACGACTGGCTCGGCTCCTATCGCGAACGTGCCAGCGTCGATCGCGTGGTGCGCGGCATCGCCACCCGGCTCTCGCGCAATGGTGACCGTCTCGTCGCCTGTTTGTCGGTATTGCGGGAGAACGAAGCGAACATCGACGCGACCTTCGAAACGTTCTTTCCCGATCTCATTGCCGCCGCGGCACGGATGCGCGACGCGCCAACAGATAGATCAGCAATCCGCCCAGCGCCGTAGCGGCGCCGACGTAACCGGTCGACGTCCAGCCATAACCGGCGGTGATCGCCATCCCGCCGAGCCACGGGCCCAATGCATTCGCGGCGTTGAACGCGGAATGGTTGGATGCCGCGGCCAGCGTCTGCGCACTGCCGGCCACGTCCATCAGATGCGATTGCAGCACCGTCGCCAGGGCGCCCATCGTGCCGACCGCGACCACCACCGGCAGCACCGTCCACGGCGAATGCGCGGCGAACGGAAACGCCAGCAAAATCAGGATCGACCACACCAGCACCATGCCCGCCGCGCGGAATCCGTAGCGATCGAACAACCAGCCGCCGCCGAGCGTGCCGAGGATTCCGCCGATACCGAATGCCACCAACCCGACCGGCACGAAACTCCTGGGCATGCCGGTGACCTGCACCAGTGTCGGCGAGAGATAACTGAAGACGCAGAACATGCCGGCGAAACCGATCGCGCCGATGGCCAGCGACAGCCACACCGGCGCGCGATTGAAATCGCGGAGCTCGGCCAGCGCATCCGCACGCGGTGCGCCCATGCCCGGCGGCAACACGCGCGCCGTCATCAGCACCGTGGAAACCGCGATGATGCTGACCAGACCAAAAGCGTAACGCCAGCTCAGCACCTGTCCCAGCCATGTCGCCAACGGATTGCCGATCAACAACGCCACCGACAGCCCGAGCATCACCCGCCCGACCGCAGCGCCGCGCTGCGAAGGCGGACTGATGTGCGCCGCGACCAGGGCCGCCACACCGAAGTACGCGCCGTGCGGCAGTCCGGCGATGAAGCGGAACAGCAACATCGCGTGGTAGCTCGGCGACAACGCGCTGGCGAGGTTGCCGAAGGCGTAGAAGCCCATCAGCAGCAACAGCAATGTGCGCCGACGCAGGCGTGCACCAAGGATGGCGAGCAGCGGGGCGCCGACCACCACGCCCAATGCATACGCGCTGACGACATGGCCGACCTGCGGCTCGGTCACGCCGAAACCGCGCGCGATCTCGCTGATCAGGCCCATCACCACGAACTCGCTGGTGCCGATGGCGAAACCACCCATCGCCAGCGCGAAGATGACCCAGGTGACTTGGCTCGGGGTCAGCGGTGCGTGAGGAGTGGTTGCGGGGACGGGTTGGGTGGGCGTCATGCGGTTATTGTGCGCCGCAATATGATTGGACGCATCGTGAATACGATGGCAATTGGAGCTGACGCAAGGATTTGGTAGGCAGTTGGAGTTATTACGCTCACA
>JAEKKW010000014.1 GCA_019510195.1 Lysobacterales bacterium
GCCAACGGGCAGATCCATCTTGGCCATCTGGTGGGCTACATCCAGGCGGACATGTGGGTGCGCGCACGACGAATGGAAGGCCGCGAGGTGCATTTCGTCTGCGCCGACGACACCCACGGCACGCCGATCATGCTGGCGGCGGAAAAGACCGGGCAGACGCCGGAAGCCTTCATCGCCGGCATCCAGCAGGCGCATGAGCGCGATTTCGCCGCGTTCCACGTCGCCTTCGACCACTACGATTCCACCAACTCGCCGGGCAACCGCGCGCAGACCGAGTCGATCTACGCGCGCCTGCTCGCCAACGGCCATATCGGCAAGCGCAGCGTGTCGCAGCTCTATGATCCCGAACGCGGCATGTTCCTGCCCGACCGCTATGTGCGTGGCACCTGCCCCAACTGCGGCAGCCCCGACCAGTACGGCGACAACTGCGAGGTCTGCGGCGCGACCTATGCGCCGACCGATTTGAAGGACCCGAAATCGGTGGTATCCGGCGCGACGCCGGTGCTGCGCGATTCCGAACACTATTTCTTCGAGCTCGGGCAGTTCGAGGGTTTCCTGCGCGAATGGCTGGCCGGCGATGTCGCGATTCCCGGCGTCAAGGCCAAGCTGCAGGAATGGCTGGATGGCGACGGCGGCCTGCGCGCGTGGGACATCTCGCGCGATGCGCCCTACTTCGGCTTCGAGATCCCCGGCGCGCCCGGCAAGTATTTCTACGTCTGGCTGGATGCGCCGATCGGCTATCTGTCCAGCTTCGAAGTGCTGTGCAAGGAACGCGGCCTGAACTTCGAGGATTACCTGCGCGCCGGCAGCACTGCCGAGATGCACCATTTCATCGGCAAGGACATCGTCAACTTCCACGGGCTGTTCTGGCCGGCGGTGCTGCATGGTTCCGGCCATCGCACGCCGACGCGGCTGCATGTCAACGGCTATCTCACCGTCGATGGCGCCAAGATGTCGAAGTCGCGCGGCACCTTCGTGATGGCGCGCACCTACCTCGAACAGGGACTTGATCCCGAAGCATTGCGTTACTACTTCGCGGCGAAGTCGTCCGGCGGCGTCGACGATCTCGACCTCAACCTCGGCGATTTCATCGCGCGCGTGAACAGCGACATCGTCGGCAAGTTCGTCAACCTCGCCAGCCGCTGCGCCGGTTTCATCGAGAAGCGTTTCGACGGCACTCTGGCCGCGGCATTGCCGGAAGCGGCGATGTACGACGATTTCGTCAAGCGTCTCGCACCGATCCGCACCGCATACGCCAGTGACGACATCGCGCAGGCATTGCGCCTGACCATGGCACTCGCCGACGAGGCGAACAAGTACATCGACGAACGCAAACCCTGGGTGATCGCGAAGGAGCTTGATAACGGCCTGAACGGCGCCGATGCCGAACTGCAGGCCGTCTGCACCCAGGGCATCAACCTGTTCCGCGTGTTGACTCTGGCGCTGGCACCGGTGCTGCCCGATGTCGCCAGGCGCGTCGCCGATTGGCTGCAGGCGCCATTGTCTGCATGGGCCGACTGCGATCGCCCGCTGATCGCGCAACGCATCAACGCCTACCAGCCGCTGTTCACCCGTATCGACCCGAAGCAGATCGACGCCATGACCGAAGCCTCGAAAGACACCTTGCAGCAAACCACGCCCGCGCCTGCCGTGGCCACCATCGCCGCCGAAGCGAAGAACGAACCGGCCTTCATCGGAATCGATGATTTCGCCAAGCTCGACCTGCGCGTGGGCAAGGTGCTGGAATGTGGCTTCATCGAAGGCTCGGACAAACTGCTCCGTTTCCTGCTCGATGCCGGCGATCTCGGCCAGCGCCAGATCTTCTCCGGCATCCGCGCCAGCTACGGCGAACCGGAAAAGCTGGTGGGCCGCAGCGTGGTGTTCATCGCCAATCTCGCCCCGCGCAAGATGCGCTTCGGCACCAGCGAAGGGATGATCCTGTCCGCCGGTTTCGATGGCGGCGGCCTGTTCCTGCTCGATGCCGATTCCGGCGCGCAGCCGGGCATGCCGGTGCGGTGAAACTCGAGCTGGTCGAACGCCTCGACCGCCTGTTGCCGCAGACGCAATGCGGCCAGTGCGGTTACGACGGCTGCCGCCCCTATGCGGAGGCGATGGCGCGTGGCGAGGCCGGCATCGACCAGTGCCCGCCTGGTGGCGATGACGGCGCGTCCGCGCTTGCCGCCGTGGTCGGCGTGCCTGCGCGCCCCTACGATCGCGCGCGTGGCGAATGCAAGCCGGCGATGGTGGCGGAAATCATCGAGCGCGAGTGCATCGGCTGTACCAAGTGCATCACCGCCTGTCCGGTCGACGCCATCATCGGCGGACCGAAGCTGATGCACGTCGTGATCGACGCGCTCTGCACCGGTTGCGAACTGTGCATTCCACCCTGCCCGGTCGATTGCATCGTGATGGTAGCGCCGGCAGGCGAACCGGCAGTCAGCGCGAAGACGTGATCCCGCAGGCCGAACACACGCGCTCGACCTTGTAGCCGCGCGCCTTCAACCCTTCCACCAGGCCATCCGGCCCGAGCAGGTGGAGCGAGCCGACCACCACCAGCGTGTCCTTGCCACCGGGCGTATCGAGCATGGCAGCAAGACGCGGCAACCAATGGGCATTGCGATCGGCGTCGATGGCGCGATACGCGTCCGGATAATCGTCACGAAATTTCTGGCCCATCTCCTTCCAAAGCTTGTCGGCATCGCCGGCTCGCCAGGCCTTGTGCAGCGATTCGATCTCGCCGGCAGTCGAGTCGCTTTCATCCAGCGATTCCTCGAGCATCTGCACCTGGTCCTTCAGCGACAGGCCGGACAGGAATTGCACCTGTTCGGCGACCGTCTCCAGGCCAAGCGTCTGCTTGCCGGCGTCGCCGGCAGCCTTGGTCATGTGTTCGTCCAGCCCGTATTGCGGCGACATGCCGGCCGCCTGGTATTCGACCTGGGTCATCGCGATCGCGGCGAACCACGGCTTGAAGCCTTGCAGGATCTCGCCATTGAGCCCGGACTTCGCGAGTGCGGCTTCGTGCTTCTTCGACCATGCCGCGAACTTGGCTTGCTGCTCCGGCGCCAGGTCATGGTCGAGCGTGGTGCCGTCCATGCGTATCCCGGCCTTGAACAGCGCCATCGCGGCTGCATTCTTGTCCTGCATTTCCGCCGGCGCGATCTCGAACACCACTTGCGATGCTTTTGCCAACGCGGCATCGATGTCGTTCGACAACGGGTAGTCGCTGGCCTTGAGCACGTGGAAAGAACCGAGGATGTAGACGCAGTTGTCGGCATCGCAGGCCTTCCACAGCAACGGAACCGGACGCGGGATCGCCGGCGCGGCATCGCGCGCCACCGCGCTTCCGCAAGAAATGAGCAGCACCAGGCCAAGCGTGCGGAAGAAGTTCATGCGGGCGTGTCTCATGGAATTCCAGGGTTTGGCGGGATCAACGGCCGCGCAGGAACCAGCGATCGATGTCGGCGAGAGTGAAATGCGCCCAGGTCGGGCGGCCATGGTTGCATTGGCCGGAACGTTCGGTCGCTTCCATGTCGCGCAGCAAGGCGTTCATTTCCGGAATCGTCAAACGGCGATTCGCGCGCACCGCACCGTGACAGGCCATGGTCGAGAGCAGTTCATCGCGGGTTTCCGCCACGCGCCGGCTGGCGCCATGTTCGCGCAGGTCGGCGAGGACATCGCGCACCAGGCCTTCGATGTCGCCGTGGGCGAGCAATGCCGGTATCGAACGGATGACCACGCTGCCCGGACCCGAGCGCGTCAGTTCGAAGCCCAGCGACAGCAATGTCCCCGCTTCCTGTTCGGCCACCTCGGCTTCGCGCTCGGCGACCGCCAGCGTGATCGGCACCAGCAGCGGCTGCGTGCGCAAGCCGAGGCCATCGTGTGCGGTCTTCAGGCGCTCGTAACCGATGCGTTCGTGCGCGGCGTGCATGTCGACCACGATCAGGCCATCGCGCGCCTCGGCAAGAATGTAGATGCCGTGCAGTTGCGCGACGGCGTAACCCAGCGGCGGGATCTCGCCCGGCACTTCCTGCGGCAGCGGCATCGTCGATGCAGGCTGCCCTGCCGACGCGGCATACAGCGATTGGTACATCGCAGGCGCATCGGCGATGCGCAGCCCCAGGCCGCTTTGCGCGAACGATTGCGGGAGCGCCATGCCGTTCGACGCAAACGCCGGACTATCGTTCGCTGCAGTCATGGGCGATGTTGGCGCTTCGCGTCCTGCCCGCGCCTCGGCCAACGTCGCCGCAACGGCGTGATACACGGCATCGTGGATCAATCGCGCATCGCGGAAACGCACTTCGTGCTTGGCCGGATGCACGTTGACGTCGACCCGGCGCGGATCCAGCGCAAGGAACAGCACATAGGCCGGCTGGCGTCCGTGATAAAGCACGTCGGCGTAAGCCTGTTTCACCGCGTGGGCGATGGTTCGATCGCGGATGGAACGACCATTGACGTAGACGTATTGCTGGTCGGCGCTGGCGCGGTTGTAGGTCGGTTCGGCGATCCAGCCCGAGACTTCGATACCGCCGGCTTCGTGTTGCAGGTGCAATGCGTGCGCGAGGAATTCCGCGCCCAGGGTTTCCTGCAATCGCCCCTGTGCGAACAGCCCGGCGTCGTTGGGCTCGCCGCGATAGCGGCGCGATGGCTTGCCGTTGTGGCTGAGGCGAAGTTCGATGTCGGGGCGCGCCAGCGCCAGCGAACGCAGCCATTCCTCGATATGCCCGAGCTCGGTGCGTTCGGCGCGCAGGAACTTGCGCCGCGCCGGCGTGTTGAAGAACAGGTCGCGCACTTCCACCGTGGTTCCGGTCGGATGCGCCTTCGGCACCACCTCGCCGATGCGGCCACCCTCGATGACGAGTTCGGCACCATGCGCGGCATCGCGATGACGCGAGCCGAGGCTGAAACGGCTGACCGATGCGATCGACGGCAGCGCTTCGCCGCGGAATCCCAGCGTGCCGACCGCTTCGAGATCATCCAGCGAAGCGATCTTGCTGGTGGCGTGGCGCTGGATCGCCAGCGGCAATTCGTCGGCGGGAATGCCGCCGCCGTCGTCGCGTACGCGGATCAGGCGGGTGCCGCCATCCTGCAATTCGATCTCGATGCGCCGGGCGCCGGCATCGAGCGCGTTCTCGACCAGTTCCTTGACCACCGACGCCGGCCGTTCCACCACCTCGCCCGCGGCGATCTGGTTGATCAGGGTTTCGGGCAATGGGCGAATCGGCATCCCTGCAATGATACCGGCGACGACTCAGGGCCGTGCGGCCGTGTTGCTCCCGCCACCCATGTACATCGCCGCATATTGCGTGCCCAGCGGCGGCTGGCGGCGGAAATAGGTATGGATGCCGTTGAGCACCGCGCGCGCCAGTTCACGCTGGTATTCGGGGTTGTTGAGCTTGCGCTCCTCCCCGGGATTGCTGATGAAAGCGGTCTCGACCAGCATCGACGGCACGTCCGGCGAACGCAGGACCACGAAGTTGGCGCGATCGATCTCGCCACGATGGGTCTTGCCGAGATCGGCGAGGCCGCGCAGCACCTGCCCGGCGATTTCCTCGGACGCGCGCTGGGTGGCGCTCTGCGAGAGATCGAGTAGCACCGAAGCCAGCGTATTGTCCTTGTCGCGCAGGCGCACGCCACCGACCAGGTCGGCGGCGTTTTCCTGGTCGGCCAGCCAGCGCGCGGCCTGCGAGGTCTGTCCGCGGCGCGACAACACCCAGACCGACGAACCGCTCGCCGAAGGATCGGTGAAGGCATCGGCATGGATCGCCACGAACATGTCGGCCTTGTGCTGGCGCGCGAGCTGGTAGCGCCGCACCAGCGGGATGAAGAAATCGGAATCGCGGGTCAGATAGGCCTTCATCCCCGGCGTCGCGTTGACCTGGCGCGCCAGTTCCTTGGCGACCTGCAGGGTGATGTTCTTCTCGAGGCTGCCCGCTGCGCCATGGGCGCCGGTGTCCTGGCCACCGTGGCCGGCATCGATGGCGATCAGCAGCGGCCGCCCTCCGCCGCGCTTGGCGACATCGGCAAGGGTCCGCACCGGCGCCTGCGCGGTCGGCGTGGTGTTGGCCGGCGGCGCGACGACGACCGGCGGACGCTCGATCGCCGGCTGCTGAGCCGTTGGCTGTTCGACGCGCTGCGACCCATTCGTTGCTGGCGGCGCGGTTTGCGTCGCGGCGACCGGACGCGCATCGCCTTCGCCGTCATCCGGCCACTCGATCACCAGCATGCGGCCATTGCCGTTCGCTTCCATCTGCGGATGGATCGCCACGACATCGCCGCGCAGGTCGAAGACCAGCCGCGCCGAACCGGGCTCCGGTGTCCCGCTGCGCACGCCGCGGACCAGGCCGGCGCCATAGGGCATCGGCAGGTCCGGCGAGACCGCGCTGTCCTTGAAATCGACGACGAGGCGACGCGGATTCTCGAGGTTGATGATCGTGTATTGGGCGTCGCGATCGAGCTGGATCTCGGCGCGGGTGCCGGTCGCACCCTGACTGACGCGCACGGCGCGCACATCCGCGGCCCATGAGGGCAACGCGAGCAGCAGAAGGATCATCATCGGGATCGCTGTTCGTACCGCGCGCACCACTCGCCCCTGGACTATGCTCCGGCGATTCAAGCATCCTGCCTGCGTCATTTCAACGAATTCCTTGCGAATCGGGAACTTGGGTCAGCAATCTCTCAGGTTCCTCGAGCTTTATCAGCCAGTCTCGCCCGGTTTCCGAGCCGGCCTCGAAGCTGACGGCGCGACCGGAGCCCGCGACCTCGAGCCTGACATGGAGATCGGCCTGCGGCAATGCGCCGGCGCCGCGTTCCGGCCATTCCACCAGCCAGAGGCGGCCGTCGTCGGCATCGAGGCCGAGGAATTCCAGTTCGCCGGCATCGC
Organism: Lysobacterales bacterium; assembly: GCA_019510195.1. Classification (GTDB taxonomy): domain Bacteria; phylum Pseudomonadota; class Gammaproteobacteria; order Xanthomonadales; family Xanthomonadaceae; genus Solilutibacter. The sequence continues at coordinate 6,881 of JAEKKW010000014.1, forward strand.
CGATGCGGTAGAGGTCGAGATGAAAGGCGTCACCGCCGGCGATCGGATAGCGCTCGACCAGGGTGTAGGTCGGACTGCGGATCGCGCCCTGCACGCCCAGCGCGCGCAGCATCGCGCGGGCCAGGGTCGATTTGCCGGCACCGAGATCGCCATGCAGCCAGACCACCGCGCGCGCGGGCAGCCGTCGCGCCAATGCATCGGCCAGTGCAATCGTCGCGGCCTCGTCGACGAGATGAAGGGAGAAACCGGAACTCATCCCTCCATTCTCCGCGGGAATACCGTTGGCAGTGCGGCGATGAGATCGGAGGCGAGCAGGCCGTGTTCGCCCTGTCGCACCGCAACGGCGTCGCCGGCCGCGGCGTGCAGCACCGCGCCGATCCAGGCCGCCGCAAACGCGTCGTGGTGTTGCGCGCGCAATGCGGCGATGATTCCGGTCAGGGTGTCGCCCATGCCCGCGGAGGCCATGCCGGGATTGCCGCCGGAAACAATCCGCGTGCGTTCGCCATTCGCGGCAATCAAGGTGCCCTGGCCTTTCAGCACCGCGACGCAGCGGTAGCGCTCAACCAATGCCTGCGCACTGCCGGAACGATCGGCCTGCACGTCATCCGTGGAGATTCCAAGCAAACGTGCGGCTTCGCCCGGATGCGGAGTGATGACACTCCCCGCAGGCAGTGGCCGCGGGTCGCTTGCAATGAGCGTCAACGCATCGGCATCGATCACCAATGGACGTCCGGACGACAACGCCGCGGCCAGCAACGATGTCGCCCAGGCATCGCGTCCGAGTCCGGGACCGATGGCGATCACGTCGGCACTGTCGATCAATTCGGCGATATCGGCCGGCGATTCCACCGCATGCACCATGCATTCCGGGCGCCGCGTCAGCAGCACCGCGACATGCTCCGCACGCGTCGCCGCCGAAACCCGCCCGGCGCCCGCGCGCAATGCCGACTCGGCGCACAGGGCCAGCGCACCGCCCATGCCGTGGCCGCCACCGATGCACAGCACATGGCCGAACATGCCCTTGTGGGCATCGCTGGGACGTTGCGGGATCTGCGCCCGGGCATCGGCAAGCGTGGCCACGTGATGTCGCGAGGCTGCGGTCATGCGCGGATTCTATACTTTGCGCATCGTGCCCACGCCCGCCTCTCCAGCCCCGAACGATCCGTCGCGACTGCGCCAGCAGATCGAGGCACTGGCGCGGGCGCGCGGTTTCCAGCGTTTCGGCGTGTCGGGAGTGGAGCTCGGCGAGGACATCGCGCATCTCGAGCACTGGTTGTCGCAGGGCCGTCACGGCGACATGGCATGGATGGAGCGCAACCACGACAAGCGCAGTGCGCCGGAACAGCTGGTGCCGGGCACGCTGCGGGTGATCTGCGTCGGCATGGATTACGGCCAGGATCCCGAAACGGCATGGGCCACGCTTGACGATGGCGAACGCGCCTATGTCGCGCGCTATGCACTGGGGCGCGATTATCACAAGCTGATGCGCAAGCGCCTGCAGCTGCTCGCCGACGATGTCGCCGCGATGATCGGCCCGCTTGGCCACCGCGTCTTCGTCGATTCGGCACCCGTGCTGGAGCGCGCATTGGCGCGCAACGCCGGCCTTGGCTGGATCGGCAAGCACACCTGCCTGATCGACAAGGACGGCGGCTCGTGGTTCTTCCTCGGCGAACTGTTCGTCGATCTCGACCTGCCTGTCGACCAGCCTGCCGGAAACCATTGCGGCACCTGCGCGCGCTGCATCGACATCTGCCCGACCCAGGCGATCGTCGCGCCCTACCAGCTCGACGCGCGCCGCTGCATCGCCTATCTCACCATCGAACACGAAGGTGCGATCGACGAAGCACTGCGCCCACTGATCGGCAACCGCATCTTCGGTTGCGACGATTGCCAGCTGGTCTGCCCGTGGAACAAGTTCGCCCGGCGCAATGACGAGGCCGATTTCCGCGCCCGCAACGATCTCGACACCGCAACCTTGCCGCAGCTGTTTGCCTGGAGCGAAGACGAATTCCTCAGCCGCAGCGAAGGCAGCGCGATCCGTCGCAGCGGCTACCAGCGCTGGCGCCGCAATATCGCAGTGGCACTGGGCAATGCGCCGTCAACGCCGGAGGTGATCGCGGCGCTGGAATCCGCACGCGATGAACCGGACGAGATCGTCGCCGAGCACGTGCAGTGGGCGCTGGCGCGGCACTTGCGCTGAATCAACCAGGCTCGGTCGCCGTCCACAGCGTGATGTCGTAGGCAAACGATTCAACACCATGTTCGACCTTGGCGAAGACCTGATGCGCGCCGGAAAGCAACGGTTGCATGTCGATTTCGAGTGCGCCATTCCGTCGCTTCGCCTTGAGCCGCGGGTCGGACAGTGGCAGGCGCTGGTCAAGAAGCGTGCCCGACCCGTCCAGGGCGAGGATGTGCAGGTGGCGCGCACCGAGCTTCGCCATCCAGCCCGGCAATGCGATCCGCCAGCGCCAGCGATCTCCCGCCGCGATGGTGCCCGGAACACCAGTGCCGATATCGAACGATTCGTGCGCGCGTGCGAACTTCAGCAATCGCTGTTTCCCGAAATGCAGCTGGCTTCCGTAGCAACGCAGGCCATCGCGTTTGCGCTCCAGCGCCTGCGTGTCCAGTACCAGCGACCATTCCTGGCCGGCGCCGGATGGCGGGACGTGGATATGGAACGAGCCGCTCCGCACGCCGGGGAATCGCCGCAGTGCCAGCGTCGCCAGCAACGCCAGCGCCGAGTGGTCGGGGTGGTAGTCACCGAAGGCCGGCACCATCACCATGGTCGGCGCGAAATCGGCCATCACGTCGGTCAGCGTGTCGATCGCTTCCACGGATCGCGGCGGCGCCAGCAATGTCGTCAATTCGCCATCCGGCCAGCCGATGTGCATGCCATCCAGGCCGTCGCATCGCAACGCATCCAGCGCCGCCGCGGCCTCGGCGCGACGCAATGTGCCCCAGCGCTTGCGCGCCCCCGCATCGAGGCGCAGGCGGCGTTCGCTCACGCGCTGCGGCCACGGGTTGTTGTCGCCATCGGTCGCGAACAGCACGCGGGCGCGACCACCGGCCTGCGCCACCGCTTGCAACAGGCCGCCGCAGGCGATGATTTCGTCGTCGGGATGCGGCGCGATCACCAGCAATCGCGTCGCGGCATCGATCGGCAACGCAGTCATCGTTGCAATGCCTGCGCGTGCAGCGCCGCCGGACACCACATCAGGCGATAGCGTGCCGTTTGCGGAAGATCGATCGCCACACCGGTCGGACCGAACCGCGTTTCCGGCCCAAGTTGCACGATGCGATCGCCATCCAGTCGCAACCAGCGATAGCAGCCGGGAATCATCGCCGCGACATCGCGCGGCCCGGCTGCCTGCATGCCCAGATCACGCCCGGCCACCCATTCGCCATTGGCGTATGGAATGAAGTCTGCGCGCAAGGCCTGCAGGTCCGCGGCCGGCAATCGTTCCGGGTGCACCACATGGATCTCGTTCGAATGGATGTCAGCGACAATCGTATCCGCCAGCAGCCCGCGCCGCAGCCGTTCCTGGGTGACCATCTCCAGCACCGGATGGAAGGCGCGTCGGCGGTAGATGCTCTCGCCCTTGGCGTCCATCACCATGTCGGCGGGCGTGGTGATCGCCAGCACCGTCGCCAGTTGTCCGCGATATTCCTGCAGGCGATCGCGCCATGGCGCCCGCACCATCAATGCCACCGCCGTCAAAAGTGCATAGCCGATCCATAGAGCCAGCGACCGGATTCGCAATCGCGCGAACCCGCGCAGCAACAATCCGCCCAGCCATGGCGCGAACAGCGGCAGCACCGGCAGGTAGTCCTGCGAGGTCAGCAGCGGCCACGCCGCATAGAGGAAGATCGCGAACAGGCCGCAGGAACCGGCGACGAACCAGCGTTGCGCAGTCAATGCAGGATCAACGGAACGACGAATCGATCGCCACGCCAGCACGCCGGCAACGATCACGACGATGCCCGCTTCGACACAGCGCAACATCAATTGATGCGTATTCGCATCGCGACCGAATCCCGGCAGCAGGTTGTGCCCGAGCACGGCTTCGTGCATCGCAGCCAAACCACCCCGCGCGGCAACGATGGCGACAACGACTGCAACCGCGGCAGTCGCGGCAGCCCCGCCCATCGCCAACCCGCTCACCAGCGATCGCCAACCAGGTCGCGCCTGTTTCGGCATGCAAATCCATATGAATGCAGCCACCACCCATGCACTGCCAAGCAGCGGCAGCGTTTTAAGCGACGTCGCCATCGCCACGCCGACCGCAAGTCCGGTCAGCAGCGATCGCCAGATCGGTCGACGCACCAGCACGTCGTGCTTGCTTAGGAGCGCCGCCATCGCCACGATCCACGCCAATGCCCATAGCGTGTCGGCACGAAACTGTCCGGCCATGCGCTGATACGTCGGTTCCAGAGCCAGCAGCGCCAGTCCGAAACTCGCAGCCGTGGTTCCCCAGAGCGCACGACCACAGCGCCATGCCAGCACGAAGGCGGCCACCGCCAGCGGCATCATGGCCAAACGCATGCAATCGAGAATGTCGGCGCGCTCGCCAAGCAGCGAGAGCAATGTCGCGCACAACATGTGGAACAGCGGCATGTGGTTGTCGAAGGCGTCGCGATAGGGAACGCCGTGCTGCGTCCACGCCCAAACCACGTGCAGGTGTTGCGGTTCGTCGGAGTCGAGCGCGGCGCCGCGCACCAGCAGCAGGCGCAGCAGCACATACAGCACCATGAGGATGGCGCCGCCGTGCATCGCGATGCGTTTCATGCCGTGCGCAGGACGCATGTCCACCTCGACACCATGACGGTGCCGATTATCGCGCGCGCTGCCCGAGCTCGGCGATCAGGGCATCGGTGACGGCATCCCCCGTCGCGGCCCCGCCCTTCAATGCCGGCAAGGTGCGATCGGCCAGTCGCTTGCCCAGCTCGACGCCGAACTGGTCGAAGGCATTGATGCCCCACAGCACCGATTGCGCGTGCACGCTGTGTTCGTAGAAGGCAATCAACGCGCCCAGCGCCTGCGGCGTCAGCACATCCAGCAGCAGCAGGGTGCTGGGGCGCCCGCCGCGATAGTTGCGATGCGGATCTTCCGCCGATTCACCCATCGCCAGGGCCTGTGCCTGAGCCAGCAGATTGGCCAGCAGCAACGCGTGGTTGTCGGCGTGCGCGTGATCGGCATTGACCACGCCGATCAGGTCCATCGGCACGATTTCGGTGCCCTGGTGCAGCATCTGGAAGTAGCTGTGCTGGGCGTCGGTGCCGGCACTGCCCCACCACACCGGCGAAGTCTGCACATCGACGGCGTCGCCCGTGACCGTCACCGACTTGCCAAGGCTTTCCATCACCAGCTGCTGCAGATAGGCCGGGAGCAATTTCAGGCGATCGTCGTAGGGCACCACGGCCACGCTGCCGCGACCGCGCGCGTCGCGATTCCACACTGCGGTCAGCGCATGCCAGACCGAGGGATTGTCGCGCGCCGGCGCTTCCAGACAATGGCGATCGTATTCGCCGGCACCACGCAGCAACGCATCGAAGCGTTCCGGGCCGATGGCGATCGCGATCGGGAACCCGACCGCCGACCACAGCGAATAGCGTCCGCCGACCCAGTCCCACATCGGCAGCACCCGTTCCGCGGCGACGCCGATCGCCTCGGCCTTCTCCGGCTTCGACGTCACCGCATAGGTGCGTGCGCCTTCATCACCCAGCCACGCCCGCGCCACCTTGGCGTTGGCCAGCGTCTCCTGGGTGCCGAACGACTTGGAGATGATGATCAGCGCGGTCGTTGCGGGATCCAGCCCCACAAGCGTGCGCGCCAACGCATGGCCATCGACGTTGGAGACGAAATGCAGGCGCGGCGCACCGGCGTCGTGGCCAAGCGCGTCGACGACGAAACGCGGACCGAGATCGGAACCGCCGATGCCGAGGCTGATCACGTCGCGCACGCCGGATGCACGCAGGTCGCGTACCAGTCCGAGCATGCGTTCGCGCGTCGCCTTGGCAACTTCGTAGGCATCGTGCGCGGTTTTCGCTGGCGACAGGTCGCCGCGCAAGGCGGTGTGCAGCGCCGGACGCTGTTCGGTCACATTGACCGCTTCACCATCGACCATGCGCTTGAACGCGGCGTGGACACCATGTGTTTCGGCGAGATCGAACAGGGCGTTGAGCGCAGCCTTGTCGTAATCCTGGCGTGCGAAGTTCGCGTACAGCGGGCCGGCCCGCAGCGAGAACGATTCCGCGCGCAAAGTGTCCGCGCGCAACAGGTCCTGCAGGGTGGTTCCTTCCAGGCGCGTGACCTGGGCCTCCAGCGCATCCTGCAGGCCCATGGCGTCAGGCCGCCTGTGCCGGGATGCCGTGGTTGGTATGCGTCAACCGGTTGTCGCGGTCGACATAGACCAGGGTCGGCTTGTGTTTGGCGGCTTCGGCTTCGTCGCACATGCCGTAGGCACAGATGATCACCAGATCGCCCGGCTCGGCCTTGTGCGCGGCGGCGCCATTCACCGAGATGATGCCGCTGCCGGCTTCGGCGCGGATGGCATAGGTGGCGAAACGCTCGCCATTGCTGACGTTGTAGATCTCGATCCGCTCGTTGTCACGGATCCCGGAGATCTCCAGCAGGCGGCTGTCGATGGCGCAGGAGCCTTCGTAATGCAGCTCGGCGTGGGTCACGCTGGCGCGGTGGATCTTTGCCTTGAGCAGGGTGATGTGCATGGCGGTGGCAATGGTGGGAACGGGCAGCCTTCGATTGTAGACCCCTCTGCCGCACTGCAACAACCGATGTTCAGGGCAGGTCGAATTCGAGATTGTCGATCAACCGGGTGGCACCCAGCCGCGCTGCCAGCAGGGCCACCCGGGGACCGGGCTCGCCGTCCACCGGCGCTTCCAGCCCGGGAGTGCGGACCACCGTGTAATCGGGGCGGAAACCGGCGGCCTCGAGCTCGGCGGCCGCCGCCGCCTCCACCCTCGATCGCGACTCGCCGGCCAGCAGTCGGTCACGCATGGATTGCAGGGTGCGATGGAGCATCGGCGCGCGGGCGCGCTCGTCTTCATTCAGGTACTGGTTGCGCGAACTCAGGGCCAGGCCATCGTCGTCACGTTTGATGTCGGCCCCGATGATCTCGATCGGGAACGCGAGATCGCGCACGAAATAACGGATCACCGCCAGCTGCTGGTAATCCTTGCGGCCGAAGATGGCGACGTCCGGTTGCACCTGCAGGAACAGCCGCGTCACCACCGTCGTCACGCCGTCGAAATGGCCAGGGCGCGCCGCGCCATCCAGCACATCGGTGATGCCCGGCACGTGCATGCTCACGGCATGATCCGCGCCGAAGGGATACATCGTCTCCACGCCCGGCAACCACAACACGTCGCAACCGGCGTTCGCCAGGCCTTCGGCGTCCTGTTCCGGCGTGCGCGGGTAGCGCGAGAAATCCTCGTTGGGGCCGAACTGGGTGGGATTGACGAAGACGCTGGCGACGACGCGATCGGCGAGCTGGCGCGCGCGTGCGATCAGCGAGTAATGGCCGGCGTGGAGATTGCCCATGGTCGGCACGAAGGCGATCGATTGCCCGGCACGGCGCCATTGGCCGAGCGCGCCGCGCAGGCCGGTGAGTTCGGTCAGGATCTGCATGGATCAATTCGAGTAGGAGTGTTCTTTGTCGGGGAAACTGCCATCGCGCACTGCCGCGCAATAGGCCTGCACCGCGCCCGCCACCGATCCGCCTTCCGCGAGGAAATCGCGGACGAAACGCGGGCGGCGATGACCACTGTCGAGGCCGAGCATGTCGTGCAGGACCAGCACCTGGCCATCGCACTGCGGGCCGGCGCCGATGCCGATGGTGGGAATGTCGAGCATGGCGGTGATCTCCGCCGCCAGCGGCGATGGCACCGCTTCCAGCACCAGCAATGTCGCGCCGGCAGCCTGCACCGCGCGCGCGTCTTCCTTCAACTTCGCAGCTGCGGCATCGTCGCGTCCCTGCACCTTGAAGCCGCCGAAGCGCAGCACCGACTGCGGCGTCAATCCGAGGTGCGCGCAGACCGGGATCTCGCGTTCGGCCAGATAGCTGATCACGTCGAGTTTGTGGCCCGCGCCTTCGAGCTTGACCATGCCGGCGCCAGCCTGGAGGAAATGCGTCGCGGCATCGAGCGCGCGTTCCTCGCTGGCATCGGCCTGGAACGGGAAATCGGCGATCACCAGTGCGCGCTGCACGGCGCGGCTGACGCAGCCGACGTGATAGGCGATGTCATCGACTGTGACGCCCAGCGTGTTCGCCTGCCCCTGCACCACCATGCCCAGTGAATCGCCGACGAGAATGAGATCGACGCCGTTGACGTCCATCACCCGCGCGAAACCGGCGTCATAGGCCGTCAGCATCGTCAGGCGCTTGCCAGCCTGTTTCATCGCGTGCAGGTCGGGCACCGTGACCGGTTTGGAATCGCCAGCTCGCGAGGGTTTCATCGGGAACTCCTGAAGGGGCGACTAGCCTACCCGACCGGCGATGACGTCGGCGACATCGGCCGGATCCAGCGCATCCAATGCGCGCCAGGCCGGGCCGATTCCGGGAATCACGGCGTCCGGCCACGCATCCAGCAGCGGTGCCAGCGCGAATGCGCGTTCGTGCAGCCGCGGATGCGGCAGTTGCAATCCATTCGAGGCGGTCACGGTGTCGCCATGCAGCAACAGGTCGAGATCGAGACGACGCGGCCCCCAGCGCGTTTCGCGATCACGGTCACGGCCGGCTTCACGCTCGATCCGCAGCAGCAACTGCATCAATTCATGGGGCGATAACGTGGTGTCGAACGCGGCGACCGCGTTGAGAAAGCGATCCTGCTCGATCCCGCCCCACGGCGCGGTGGCGTACAGCGGCGACAATGCGATGCCGGCGACGCCGGGCGCTTCACCAAGTCGTTCGAGGGCGAAACGGAAGGCTTGCGCGACATCGCCGACATTGCCGCCGAGGCCAATCGCCGCGCGAACCGCGGCGATCATGACCGACGGCGACGCCGCCGTGGCGGGCGTGACTGTTCCTCGCCACCTTCATCGTCATCATGCGATTCCGGCGCATGCGGCATGCCAGCCTGCAATTCCGCCCAGTAGGCGACGTCTTCGGCATGGCTGGGACTGGCGCGTTCACGCAGCTTGAGGAAATCGAACGCCGCACGGAAACGCGGATGGGCGATGAAACGCCCGGTGCGCTTGCGTTGCGCGAAACGCGGCTGCAGCAGCCAGATTTCCTGCATCGGCAGCGAGAACCGTCGCGGCAACGCCACCACCTGGGTCAGATGCAGCGTGACCCGGTCGGCGGCGCGGCGTTGTGCTTCCGCCGCGTGCATGCCCTGTCCTTCCAGTTGCGCCAGCGAGCGGCAATACGCCGGCCACAGCAGCACCGCGAACAGGAAGGCCGGCGACACCGGTTCGTCGGCGACGACGCGGGCATCGGTCCCGGCCAGGCCGGCGATCACCATCCGCCGCAGCGCGCCGCTGCGATTCGACGCCAGCGCCTTCGCGGTTTCCGGGAACAGCACCGCCAGCAGGCCGTGGCGCTCCAGCCCTTCGAAACTCGCCACGGCATGGCCGGACAGGAACAGCTTCAGGCATTCGTCGAACAAGCGTGCCGGCGCCGCCTGCAGCAGCAGCGATGCCAGTGGCGCGATCGGTGCCGCGGTGTCTTCGGCGATGCTGAAACCGAGCTTTGATGACAGGCGCACCGCGCGCAGCATGCGCACCGGGTCCTCGCGATAGCGGGTTTCGGCGTCGCCGATCATGCGCATGCGTCGCGCGACCACGTCGTCGAAACCGCCGACGTAATCGTGGATCGAGAAATCGGCGATGTTGTAGTACAGCGCATTTGCGGTGAAATCGCGGCGGACCGCGTCTTCCTCGATGTTGCCGTAGACGTTGTCGCGCAACACGCGCCCGTCGTCGTGGACTTCACGATCGCCGCTGCCGTCGTCCGACGACGCGCGGAACGTCGCGACCTCGATGATCTCGCGGCCGAACACCACGTGTGCCAGGCGGAAGCGCCGGCCGATCAGCCGGCAATTGCGGAACAGCGCGCGCACCTGCTCGGGCGTGGCGTCGGTGGCGACGTCGAAATCCTTGGGCTGGATGCCGGCGATCAGATCGCGCACCGCACCACCGACCAGGAACGCCGAATGCCCGGCTTCATGCAGCCGGTACAACACGCGCAGCGCGTTCGGGCTGATGGCCTTGCGCGAGACCGTGTGCTGGTCGCGCGTGATGATCCGAAGGTGCTGGTTCAAGCGGTCGCCCCGTGGTGGATGCGCGGGTCGTGGTGACTGAATGGGTACATCATCCTGCTATACTAGCAAGCTACCGGCACGTCCAGCCGGGATCCCCGGCACAGACCGGTGATCGACGATCAAAGCTCCCTTCGTCTAGAGGCCTAGGACGTGGCCCTCTCAAGGCTAAAACACGGGTTCGAATCCCGTAGGGAGCGCCATACAAAAACCCACGCCTCAGCGTGGGTTTTTTGTTGGCGCCGCCGGAGGGATGTAATCCCGCAGGGGTGCCGCGACCATCCGGCCCGTACACGGCAGCGCCCAACGCATCGCCATGCGGGAGAACCTGCAAAGGCGGGCTTTGGGACGTGCCGCGTATATCCCGTGGGAAACGTCGCGTAAAATACCCCCTTCGCCCATCGATCCCCGCTCCATGCCCTTCGTCGTCACCGATAACTGCATCAAGTGCAAATACACCGATTGCGTCGAGGTGTGTCCGGTCGACTGTTTCCACGAAGGCCCGAACTTCCTGGTGATCGATCCCGACGAATGCATCGACTGCACCCTGTGCGAACCGGAATGCCCGGCCAACGCGATCTTCGCCGAGGACGACGTGCCCGCAGGCCAGGAAGGCTTCGTCGCGCTCAATGCCGAGTTGTCGCGCGACTGGCCGGTCATCACCACCCGCAAGGATCCGCCACCGGATGCCGCCGACTGGGACGGCAAGCCCAACAAGTTGCCGCACCTGGAACGCTGAACTTCCAGTGATCCCTGAAACGAAAACGGGCGCCGCTGGCGCCCGTTTTGCGTTGCGTGCCTGCCGCGCGATTACTTGGCGAGCGCGGCCTTGAGGTCGGCGATGACCTTGGTGGCTTCGGCGCCGGCATCGATGCTGCCGCGCGGATCGATCGCCGACACGTGCACGCCATTGGCCACGGTCGCGGTGCGGATCAGGAAGTCGTGGCCGGAATACGACACGTCATAGGTACCGAGCAGCTGCGACTTGTTCTTGACGGTCACGCCCTGCACGGTGGCCAGCGCGGTGCCGAGCTTGGCGAAGACGTCATCGCGGGTGCCCGGCACGATGAAGGCGCTGGCGCTCTCACGCGGGGCGACCGGCGTGACCGAGCCGCGCGGCTGCACCTGTGAGGCCGAAACGCTGCTGCTGCCGCTGGGAACATTCATCGCGGCGTCGGCCGAGGGGCGATCAAGATCCGGCGGCACTTCCAGCGGGCGCGCTTCGGCGGCCATCTTGTAGGCCTCGGTCTTGTGCTTGCCACGGACCCAGCTGCAGCCGGACGTGGACAGGACGGCGACGGCGAGCGCGGCGAGGGCGAGACGAGTGCGAACTTGCATGGGACAGCGTTCTCCGGAAATCGGTGCGAATGGGATCAGGCGGCTTCGAGATCGCCGACCGCGGCAGCCATCGCCACCAGTCCGGCGCGTGGCCCCGAGGACAGCGGCAGCAGAGGCAACCGCAGGCCGTGACCATACCCGAACTCGGTCAGCAATGCCTTGACCGGGATGGGATTGGGTTCAGCGGCGAGAAAGGCGTAGAGATCGCGCATGCGCCCGTCCTGGGCCTGCGCGGCGGCGGCCTGGCCACCATGGGCGAGATCGAACAGGCGGCGGAATGCGCGCGGCGCGGCGTTCGATCCCACCGACACCAGGCCATCGGCGCCGGCAAGAAGGGCGCGGCAGGCGGTCGGATCATCCCCGCTCAACACTGTGAACTGCGGCGAGCGCAACGCCAGCAGGGCCTGCATCCGCGCCTCGGCGTCGACTGCTTCCTTGATGCCGATGATGCCTGGATGCCCGGCCAGCCCGGCCACGGTCTCGGGCTGCATGTCGCAACCGGTACGTCCGGGCACGTTGTAGAGCACCACCGGCAGGCCGCCCTGCTCGGCCACGGCGCGGAAATGCGCGACCAGGCCGGCCTGGGTCGGGCGGACATACGGCGGCGTCACCACCAGGGCGGCATCGGCGCCGGACTGCATGGCGCGCCGGGTCAGGGCGATGGTCTTGGCGGTGTTCGAGGTCCCGGTTCCGGCCAGCACTGGGACGCGGCCGGCCACCTGGCGGGCCGCCGCCTGCAGCAGGGCGTCGTATTCGGAATCGTCCAGCGCGTTGGCCTCGCCGGTCGAACCGGCCACCACCAGGGCGTGGACGCCACCTTCGAGTTGCTGCGTGATGAGCCTGGACCAGGCGTCGAAGTCGACGGCGCCCGCTTCGGTGAACGGGGTCGCCAGTGCCGTGATAATGCCGGAGAGTTGCAAGAGAACCGCCCGCGAGGGGTCGAAAGCCAGCCTGCATGTTACTTGCGGCGCGAAATGGGCGGCAAGTATCCTGTCCTTGTCGGCGCTCTGCCGGCGCCTGGGCGGACCGCCGCCGGACACGAACATCTTGAGCGATACCGCCGCACGCCCCACGGGCAACGAGAACCACCTGCTCATCAACGCCTACGCGACCCACCCCGACTCGCCGCTGCTGCCGGTCTCGCGGCGCATCAGTGATTCCGGCTGCAACCTGGTGGACGCGCGCCTGAGCACCGTTGGCCGCGATGTCTCGGTGAGCATGCTGGCCGTCGGTTCCTGGGATGCCATCGCCAAACTCGAAGCGATGCTGTCCCGCCTCGAGCGCGAAGACGGCTACAAGCTCAACTGGTATCGCACCGGACCCAAGCCGGTGCAGTCCAACCTCATCCCCTACATCGTCGAGGTGGTTGCCGCCGACAAGCCGGGCATCCTGTTCCAGCTCGCCGATTTCTTCGACCGCCAGAGCATCACCGTCGAGAACCTGCATTGCGCGCGCTACCGTGCCATGCAGACCGGCGCCGAGATGTTCACCGCGCAACTCACCATCGGCGTGCCGGCCGACATGCACATTGCCGGGCTGCGCGACGATTTCCTCGAATTCTCCGATCGCCTGAACCTCGATGCGATCATGGACCCGATGAAGTTCTGAACCGGATAGACACGCAGATAATGACCATCGAAGCTGGCAAGGCCGTTCCGAAGTCCGTCCTCAAACTGCCAT
>JAEKKW010000098.1 GCA_019510195.1 Lysobacterales bacterium
ACGCGGGCCGAGTTCGTCGAGGAAGCTGGTCCAGCCTTGTTCGTGCGCGGCGGCAAGTTCCTCGTTGGGCAGGCCATCGTGGGTCAGCGTCAATTCGGTCTTGCCATCGTGTTCGGCGAATTCGAGCAACACCACCGATTCCTTGCCCTGCGTCCATTCGCTGACCCAGGTGAATTCGAGCGCACGTGGAGCATCGACGCGCAGGTAACGACCGTAGTGCGGATTGATCTTCTCCATCCCGCGCATTTCGAGGTAGAACAGTCCGCCGGGACGTACATCGGCACTGGCGTATTCGCCCTTGGTCAGCCAGGCGCTGATGCTCGCCGGATCGGTCCAGGCGCGGAAGACTTTTTCCGGCATGGCGTCGTACCTGCGGGTGACGCGGATCGAACTCGGGCCCATCACTTGCGTATTGCGGCCCTGCATCTGCACTGCATTTTTCAAGGCATTCATGGCTGTTGCTCCTTGTCGGGTTCATCGGGTTGGCTGGCGAGGAATTCGTCGAGCGAATCGAGCTTCGCGTTCCAGAAGCGTTCGTAGCGCGAGATCCAGCGCGCGACATCACGCATCGGTTTTCCACGGAGTTCGAGATAGTGTTCGCGGCCGATCCGTTCGCGCCGCACCAGGCCGGAACGTTCCAGCACCTTGATGTGCTTGGAGACGGCGTTCAGCGACATGTCGAAAGGCAGGGCGAGATCGGTCACGCGGGTGCGACCGCGCGTCAGCCGCTGGATGATCCGTCGCCGGGTCGGGTCGGAGAGGGCGGCGAAAGCGAGATCGAGCGTGTTCATGGCTGATATTCAACCAAATGGATGAATATTAGTCAAGTGCGAACCGGAAGGCCGTGATCCCTGCCGAAAGTCATGTGACAGCGCCGCGGCCCCGGCTGGCTTAAAATTATCCTTTTCCCGGAGTCCGCATGAATTCCATTGCCTCCGCCGGCGCGTCTGCTTCCAATGGAGCAAAGTTCCGCGCCGCCCTGTCCGAAGAAACCCCGTTGCAGGTGATGGGCGCCATCACCGCCTATGCCGGCCTGATGGCCAGGCGCACCGGCTACAAGGCGCTGTACCTGTCCGGAGGCGGCGTCGCCGCCAATTCGTTGGGCATGCCCGACCTTGGCATCAGCACCATGGAAGACGTGCTGACCGATGCGCGGCGCATCGTCGATGCCACCGGCATGCCGCTGCTGGTCGATATCGACACCGGCTGGGGCGGGGCGTTCAACATCGGCCGCACCATCCGCAACTTCGAGCGCATCGGGGTCGCCGCGGTGCACATGGAAGACCAGGTCGGGCAGAAGCGCTGCGGCCATCGTCCCGGCAAGGAAGTGGTGACGAAGGACGAGATGGTCGATCGCGTCAAGGCCGCGGTCGATGCGCGCACGGATCGCGATTTCGTGATCATGGCGCGGACCGATGCCGCCGCGGTCGAGGGCATCGATTCGGCGATCGAACGCGCGGTGGCCTATGTCGAGGCCGGCGCCGACATGATCTTTCCCGAAGCGATGCAGACGCTCGACGATTACCGCAAGTTCAAGGCAGCGGTCAGAGTTCCGATCCTCGCCAACCTCACCGAATTCGGTTCGACGCCGTTCTTCACCACCGACGAGCTGCGCGATGCCGGCGTCGACATCGCCCTGTACTGCTGCGGCGCCTATCGCGCCATGAACAAGGCGGCGTTGAACTTCTACGAAACCGTGCGCCGCGAAGGCACCCAGAAGAACATCATCGACACGTTGCAGACCCGCGCCGAGCTGTACGACTTCCTCGGCTACCACGCCTATGAAGACAAGCTCGACCAGCTGTTCTCGCAGAACAAGTAATCACAAGGAATCCAGATGAGCGACGACACCAACCAAGTGCTGCCCAAGGTCAAGAAATCCGTTGCATTGAGCGGCACCGCCGCCGGCAACACCGCGTTGTGCACGGTCGGCCGCAGCGGCAACGACCTGCACTACCGCGGTTACGACATCAAGGACCTGGCGACGCAGTCGACCTTCGAGGAAGTCGCGCACCTGCTGGTGCACGGCACGCTGCCGACGGCATCGCAGCTGAAGTACTACCGCACCAAGCTGAAGCGCCTGCGCGGCTTGCCGGCGATCGTCACCGAGGCCCTGGAACTGGTGCCGGCCAATGCCCATCCGATGGACGTGCTGCGCACCGGCTGCTCGGTGTTGGGTACGGTGCTGCCGGAACGCGAAGGCCACCCGGCGCCGGAAGCGCGCGACATCGCCGACCGCCTGATCGCCAGCTTCGGTTCGATGCTGCTTTACTGGTGGCACTTCACCCGCAACGGTCGCCGCATCGACGTCGAAACCGATGACGACACCGTCGCCGCGCACTTCCTCCACCTGCTGCACGGCGAGCCGCCGTTGGCACTGCACGCCGATGCGCTCGACAAGTCGCTGATCCTCTACGCCGAGCATGAGTTCAACGCCTCGACCTTCACCGCGCGCGTGATCGCCGGCACCGGTTCCGACATGTATTCCTGCATCACCGGCGCCATCGGTGCGCTGCGCGGACCGAAGCATGGCGGCGCCAACGAAGTGGCGATGGACATCATCAGCCGCTATGGCACCGCCGACGAAGCCGAGGCCGACATCAAGGCACGGATGGAGAAGAAGGAAATCATCATCGGCTTCGGCCATCCGGTGTACACCATCGGCGATCCGCGCAACCCGATCATCAAGGAGATCTCGCGCAAGCTGTGCAAGGACGGCGGCAACCAGACGCTGTTCGACGTCAGCGAGCGCATCGAGACCCTGATGTGGGACAGCAAGAAGATGTTCCCGAACCTCGACTGGTACAGCGCTTCGGCCTACCACATGATGGGCGTGCCCACCGCGATGTTCACCCCGCTGTTCGTGATCGCCCGCACCACCGGCTGGAGTGCGCACGTGATCGAGCAGCGCGAGGACGGCAAGATCATCCGCCCCAGCGCCAATTACACCGGTCCGGAAGATCGCGCCTACATCGCCATCGACAAGCGCTGAGGAAGCCCGCCACGCCCTGTCGAGTCGTCGAATCTGAACGACGCCGGCAGGACAAGGCTGAATGGGGTAGACTGGGCAGGTTCGCGCACGGTGGATCCGTTTTCCAACCGGAATCCCCGCGGGGCTTCAGTCCCGCCTTCCCACGCACGTCTCTCGTCGCGCCGACACGTTCCGGATTGTCCGGAACGTCTCAATCAAGCACTCGCAGCGCGTCAGGAAAGCTCCGGGTCATCGCACGGCATCAGCCGTGCGGACATATTTGGAGCTACAAATGAATTTTGAAACCCTCGGCATTTCGCCGGCCTTGCTGCGTGCGCTCGCCGATACCGGCTACACCACGCCCACCCCGATCCAGGCCCAGGCGATTCCGCTGGTGCTGTCCGGCGAGGACGTTCTCGGTGGCGCGCAGACCGGTACCGGCAAGACCGCCGCGTTCGGACTGCCGCTGTTGCAGCACCTGTCGAAGAACATGGGTGTGCGCGGACCGCGCAAGCCGCGCGCACTGATCCTGGTGCCGACCCGCGAATTGGCGGTGCAGGTCAGCGACAACCTCAAGACCTGCTGGTCGCGTGCCCGGGACGTTTGCTTGATCACCTCGAGCGCGGCACCGCCAAGCTCGATGCGATCGAGATGCTGGTGCTCGACGAAGCCGACCGCATGCTCGACATGGGCTTCCTGCCCGCGATCAAGCGTGTTCTCGCGCGTGTTCCCGCGCAACGCCAGACACTGTTGTTCTCGGCAACCTTCGAAGCGCGCATCAAGGCGCTGGCGCTGGAGTTCATGCGCAATCCGAAGCAGGTCCAAGTGGCCGCGCAGGCGACCATCGCCTCGACCATCAAGCATCGCGTGCATCCGGTCGACGCATCGCGCAAGCGCGACTTGCTGATCAATATCCTCGCCGCCCGACACAGCGAGCGCGTGCTGGTATTCGGCAAGACCAAGCACGGCTGCGACCGCCTGTGCCGCCAGCTGGAAGAGGCTGGCCTGCCGTCGGTGGCGATCCATGGCAACAAGAGCCAGGCCGCGCGCCAGAATGCCTTGAACCAGTTCAAGAGCGGCCGGATGCGTATCCTGGTCGCGACCGACGTCGCCGCGCGTGGACTGGACATTCCCGACCTGCCGCTGGTGATCAACCACGACCTGCCGATGGTCGCGGAAGATTACGTGCACCGCATCGGTCGCACCGGTCGCAACGGCGCCAGCGGCGAAGCCTTGTCGCTGGTCGCGCCGGACGAAGCGCCGCTGCTGCGCCAGATCCAGCGCATGCTCAAGGCCGACATCGCGATGGAACCCGTCTTCGGTTTCGAGCCTTCACGACCGCTGCGTCTCGATGGTCCGGCCGTAGCCGCCAAGCGTCCGGCGGGCAACCCCGGCGGTCAGCACGCACCGCGCAGGAATGCCTCGGCGCCGCGTCCGCAGGGCGCGCCCAAGGCCAACAAGCATCGTGGCCATGGCCACGCGCATGGCGACCAGGCCAAGGCAGGTGCACATGCAGCGCGCGCGGGCAGCCCGAAGCAGCGTGGTGCACAACAGGGCAACCGGCGCGATCGTCGCGCCTGAGTGCCGATCGAAAATATTGTTGGTACGAAAAAGGCCGGATCGCTCCGGCCTTTTTCTTTTTTTGCATGAACCTCGCGGATCAATGCTTCTGCGACGTGATCCAGCGATCGACCTTCTGCTCCAGGATCGACATCGGCACCGCGCCGTCCTTCAGCACTTCGGCGTGGAATCCGCGCGGATCGAAGCGGTCACCGAGTTCGGCTTGTGCCTTCTTCTTCAGGCGCTGGATGGTGAGTTCGCCGATCTTGTAGGCCACCGCCTGCGACGGCCACGCGACGTAGCGCTCGGCTTCGGCGGTGGCGTCGGTGAGCGAGACCGCCGAGTTCTTCATCATGTAGTCGATGGTCTGCTCGCGCGTCCAGCTCTTGCTGTGCAGGCCGGTGTCGGTGACCAGCCGGATCGCGCGCCACAGTTCGTCCTGCAGGCGACCGAAGTAGTCGTACGGCGTTTCATACACGCCCAGCGGCTTGCCCAGCGATTCCGCATACAGCGCCCAGCCCTCGACGTAGGCGGTATTGCCGCCGAAGCGACGGAACGCCGGCACGCCCTTCAGCTCCTGCTGGATGCCGATCTGGAAATGATGGCCGGGGATGGCCTCATGCAGGAACAGATCTTCGGCAGACCAGGTCTTGCGCGAAGGCAGGTCGAATGTATTGACGTAGAAGATGCCGGGACGGCTGCCGTCCTCGCTCGGTGATTGATATTCGCCACCGGCGGCGGATTCGGCGCGGAACGCTTCCACCGGACGGATCTCGAAGCCGGCCTTGGGCACCAGCGAGAACTGCTCGGGGATGCGCTTCATGATCCGCGCTTCCAGGCCGCGATAGAACTTCAGCAGATCATCCTCCGACTTGAACTGGAACTGCTTGTCCTCGCGCATGAACTTGAAGAAGTCCTGCAACGATCCCCTGAAGCCGACATCCTTCATCACCTGCTGCATCTCGCCGTGGATGCGTTCGACTTCCGACAGGCCGAGCGCGTGGATTTGCGCCGGCGTCAGGTCGGTGGTCGTGGTCTGGCGCACGTTGAAGGCGTACCACGCGGCGCCATTCGGCAACTTGTCGAGGCCGACGCTGTCGCGGGTCTTCGGCAGGTAATCGTTGGCGATGTAGGCGCGCAGCTTGCGGAATGCCGGCATCATGTCGTTGGCGATCATCGCCTTGTATGCGTCGGTCAGGCGTGCCTTGTCGGCGGTGCTGAAGCTCGTCGGCATCTGCTTGATCGGTCCCCAGAACAGGCTGTCTTCCGGCTTGTCCTTGATGATGGCGTCGTACTGCGGCACGACCTTGGTCATCAGCGCCTTCGGCTGCACCACGCCCGCTTTCACGCCGGCCTGCATGTCGGCGATGATGCTGTCGACCAGCACCGGGATGCGGTGGCCGCGTTTCAGCCAGTTGTCGTAATCCTTCACCGTCTTGAACGGTTGCGCACCGGTGCCGTTGCCAAGTTGCGCCATCGACGTCGCGATGCTGCCCATCTGGTCCACCGGCATCATCCAACCCGGATAGCGCTCGCTTTCCAGCGACTCCCTGGAGTCATGCACGAAGATGTCGTAGCTGATGAGGGCCTGGCCATCGAGGCCCGCGCTGCCGACGGATTCGATCTTCTTCAGCCAGCGTGCAGTGAAATCGTGGCTCTGCTTGCGGAAGGCCGCGGAATAGAAATCCGGAAGCTGGTCGTTGTAACGATTGTCGCCCTGGTAGGTCGCGCCCAGCGGATTGAGCTTCAGCGATTCTTCCCAATACTGCGCGTAAAGCGCGTCGAGCCGCTTCGCCTTGGCGCTGTTCGTCGGCATGGCCTGCGAGGTCCTGGCCGGTTCGGCATGCAGGGTCGGAACCGCAGCGGCGAGGGCTACCGCGAGGGCGAGGCGGGCAAGGCGCATGGTCGACATCCGATGGGTGAGCAGGCGAGTGTAAGGCCGTCACGGGGATGCCGGGCTGTGCCCAAGGTCAGGGGTGGCGTCAGGGCCGCACGTAATAGACGACACCGGATTTGTCGTCGCTGAGCAGGAAGGCGTCCGGACCGACGCGCAGTACGCCGCAGGGCCGACCCATCACCTTGCCTGCCTGCAGGAAGCCGCTGATCAGGTCGCGCTGGCCGGAACCGTCGCGATGCATCCGCACCAGCCGGTAGCCGTGCCCGAGGCGGATGCTGCCGGAACCGTGCAGCGCGACGACGACCTCATCAGAGAGCTGGGCGTTGTCGGCCCTGGCGAACACGTCGAAACCGAGCGCCGATGCATGTGCAGGGAAGATCGCGAGCGGACGCATCACGTTCGTGCAACCTTGCTTGCGCGGATACTTGGGATCGGCCCTGATCGCCTTGCCGGCGGCGTAGCACGACGGCCAGCCGTAATCGCCGGGCCTGACCGCGTAGAAGGTTTCGTTGGGCACGTTCGGCCCGAGATGGTCGACGCCCTGATTGGTGGCCAGCAACTGACCGTCGATCCATGCCATCCACACCGCGTTGCGCAGCCCGCGCGCCACGATGCGCTGCCCGCTGCCGTCGGGATTCATCTCGACCACCACCGCGCGCAAGGCTTCGGTTTCCACGCAGGCATTGCAACTGCTGCCGATGGCGACATAGAGCTTGCCGTTGGACGGCACCACGGTGCGGGTGAGATGCCAGCCACCGTTCGCCGCGCTCATGCCGTGGTCGGGAAAACGCGCGACCAGTTGCGCTGGTCCGCTCGGATGCAGTTCACCCGGCGTGTAGCGATAGCGCAGTAGCGAATCGGTCAACGCGACATAGATCCATTGCACGCCTTGCGCATCCTTGAGGAAGGCGACGCTGTTGGGATTGCGCAGGCCGGTCGCCCATGCGGTGATCCTGCCGATCTTGCCGTTCGCCTGATCGAAACCATCGAGGACGTAGACCGCGCCGCGCGTGTTGTCGCCGAGGTCGTGCATGTCGGTGAGGAAGATGCGGCCGTCGGGACTGCGCGCGAAGAAACGTGGGCGTTTGAAGCCTTCGGCCAGCGGCGTGATGCGCAGCGATGCCGGCGCCTGCAGATCGAAGCCGCGGCCGTCCTGCAGGGTGACGCGATGGGGAGTGAGCGCGTCGTTCGCCGCAGCATTTCCGATGGCTGGTGCGATGGCCAGCGTTGCAGCGATCAGCAGTGCAACGATGCGCATGCGGTCACTCCGTCTTGCGATAGGGGATCGATTCGGGGGCGACGGTGCCACCGGAGATGATGAAGCTCATCGCCTGGTCGACCGACCATGTGGTCGCGACAAGATTCTGCACCGGCACGATTTCCAGATAGCCGCCGGTCGGATTCGGCGTGGTCGGGATGAACACCGCGGCCAGTTCTTCCCCGGTGGCCTCATCGTGGAACACGCGGGTGACCAGTCCCACGGTCTTCATGCCCGGATGCGGGAATTCCACCAGCACCACGCGCTGGGTGCCATCGGGCGAGGTCTGCACGGTATCCAGCAATTTGCGCGCGCCGGAGTACACGCTGTTGGCCAGCGGAATGCGCGCGATCAACGCCTCGAACCATTGCAGCAAGGCCTGCCCGACCAGGTGCTCGGCCAGCCAGCCGACCAGCAGGATCACAAGCAGGGTGCCGAACAGCGCGACCGCGCCCATCACCACCGATTGCTGCAGCCAGGCCAACGTCGGCGAGGTGTGCGCCAGCGACGACAACAGTGGTTGCACCCATGGCCGGCTGATGTCGCTGAGCAGGCGGAACACGAAACTCAGCACGACCCAGGTCAGCCAGATCGGCAGCAGGGTGAGAAGACCGGTGACGAGCAGCCGGCGCAGGGACAGGGTGCGTTTGGAAGCCATGGCGCGATTTTACGTCGTCGCGGTCTTTGGCGGTTTGCGGCGCACGTAGATCTGCTTGCGCACGCGCGCGATGACTTCGCCGGAGGCATCGACGACCTCGGTATCGAACCAGCGCAGGACCTTGCCGCCGGACGCGGCTTCATCGATCAACGACTGGATGTCGGCGTCGGCGAGATGGAATTCCGCGAACACGTCGCCGCGCCCGGGCTTGACGAATTCGATCGCGGCCGCCCTGTCCCAGACGTAGTAGTCGTTGCCGATGGCGTGCATCACCAGCAGCATCCAGAACGGATCGGTCATCGCGAACAGGCTGCCGCCGAACTGGGTGTTGACGAAGTTGCGGTTCCACCAGCGCTTGCGCAGCACCACGCGCGCGCTGCGCCAGTCATCGCCGATGTGGCGGACGCGAATGCCGGTGAACAGGAAGGGCGGCCAGATGTTCATCACCCAGCGCAGCCGCGTCGGTGTCACCCCCATGTCAGGACAACAGCAGCGCCGACATCTGGCGACGATACTTGCCGACCAGGTCGTCGTCCTCGATCACCCGGAAGGCGTCGATCAAGCTCTTGCGCGGCAGCCCGTCCTCGAACTGGCGATCGCGGCGCAGTATCTCCATGAACTGTTCGAGCGCGCCTTCGGCATCGCCCGACACCAGCTTGTGCGCACCGAGCAGGTGGCGTGCGTGGAGATCGGCGGGATTGGCGGCGACCGCCTGTTCCAGCGTGGCGGGTGGCGGCGCGTCTTTCAGCAAGGCGGCGAACCCGAGTCGTGCACGCGCCTGCACCGCGCGATCGTCGGTGGCGAGATTGGCCGGCAGCGCATCGAGCAAGGTTTCGGCTTCCTGCGCGGCGCCGGTCTTCAACAGCGCCAGCGCGAGATCGAGGCGATGCGCGGGCTTGTCCGTCTCGCTTTCGACCAGCTTGCGCAGGCGCACCACTTCTTCATGCGGATCGGCGGGCGGCGCTGGAGCTGCGGGTTCGTCATCACCCGCCGCAATCGGATCAACCCCGTTGCGGGCGAGGAATTCGCGCAATTGCCCTTCCGGCAACGCACCCTGGAACCCG
>JAEKKW010000099.1 GCA_019510195.1 Lysobacterales bacterium
GTCGCCAACTCCTCGTATGCCGCGAACGCACCGAGCTTCGGCGGTTCGGCTTCGTCGGAAAACGCCTACTACATCAACGGCTTCCCGGTGACCAACCCGCTGACCTCGCTGGGCTTCACCACCTTGCCGTTCGACGCGATCGACCAGGAAGAAGTGCTGACCGCCGGCTACGGTGCGCAGTTCGGTCGCTCCACCGGTGGCGTGGTCAACGTGACGACCAAGCGCGGCTCCAATGCCTGGCACTTCGGCGCGCTCGCGATCTATGCTCCGTCGAGCTGGCGCTCGAACTACCGTGACTATTACTACCCGAAGACCGGTCGCGTGCCGGCCACTGATGGCACGCTGTACCAGCGTCGTGAGGAAAACAAGCTGGGCTCCCTCCAGTACGGCCTGTACGCCAGCGGTCCGATCATCAAGGACCATCTGTTCTTCTACGCTTCGGCCGATCTGACCAAGCAGCACGACGAATCCAATGGGCTGACCCGTCTGTCGGGTACTTCCAGGACCGCATGGGCGGATCGCGAATACAAGTATCCGCGCGGGCTGGTCAAGTTGGACTGGCAGATCAACAGCAACCATTTGCTTGAGTTCACCGGCATTTCCGATGTCACCAAGCAGGACCAGAAGCTGACCAGCTACAACTACAACGGCTTCGTCCATGGTGATGTGCAGAACGGTGGCGGCAATTTCGAAGACAATGCCCGCACCTACATCGGCAAGTACACCGGCCACTTCGGCCAGAACCTGACGATCAGCCTGCTGGGCGGCCAGCAGAAGGTCACCCATACCCAGGATCTGTTCGGCTACAACCCGAACTGCCCGGTTATCGCCGGCCAGAACGTCGCGGCCAACCAGGCGCCGGGCCTGACCTACACGGTTGGTTGCCAGGGCGCGGGCAGTGTTGCCGTGCCGGGCGCTTACGACAAGACGCGCGCCGTGCGCTTCGACGTCGAGTACGTGCTGGGTCGCCATACGCTGGGCGCCGGTGTCGACAACATGACGGCAACGTCGTTGACCGGTACCCAGACGGCTGGCGGCTATTCGTGGACCTACAACTTCACCGCGACCCCGAACGGCGCGGTCGATGCCGGCCACGGTGTCGGTTCGCCGGCTTCGGGTGGCGGTCTGGGTACTTCGGGTTACTGGGTCGACAAGACCATCGTCGTCAACAAGGGCCTGGTCAAGACCGACCAGAAGGCCTACTACCTGACCGACAAGTGGAAGATCACCGACAACTTCCTGCTGTCGATCGGCGTCCGCAACGAGAACTTCACCAACTACACCGGCACCGGCAAGAAGTACGTGGAGCAGAAGAACCAGTGGGCACCGCGCCTCGGCTTCAGCTGGGACGTCAATGGTGATTCGTCGCTGAAGGTCTTCGGCAACGCTGGCCGCTACCACCTGGTGCTGCCGAACAACGTTGCGGTGCGTGCCGCTTCCGGCTCGCTGTTCACCGTGCAGTCGTTCACCTACACCGGTGTCGATCCCACGACGGGTGCGCCGACCGGCCTGAACCCGATCCCGGTGGATGCCTCGAAGGGCTACGTCTGCCCGGGTACGCAGGCGATCTCCTCCAACCTCGAGTGCGGCCAGGCTCCGGATCCGCGCACCGTCGCGGCCAAGAACCTGAAGGGGCACTTCCAGGATGAGTACGTGTTGGGCTTCCAGCATCAGATCACCCCGACCGTGACCTGGGGCCTGAAGTACCAGTACCGCTCCCTGCGCAGCTCGATCGATGACACCTGCACCCCGGCCCTGGGTGGCGCGTGCTTCATCTTCAATCCGGGCGTGGCCAACACGTTCATGGAACAGCAGCCGGATGGTTCGTTCAAGGAGCACACCTACAGCGCCGCCCAGCTTGGTTTGCCGAAGCTGAAGCGCAAGTACTCGGCGCTGCATACCTTCGTCGAGCACACCTTGGCCAACAACTGGTACGGCAAGCTGGAATACGTGTACTCGAAGAACACGGGTAACGCCGAAGGCCAGCTGAACTCCGACATCGATACCGGTGCCGGTGGCCAGGCCGACGTGGCCGTGACGCAGGATTGGGACTTGCCGCAGCTGATGGTGAATTCCTACGGCTACCTGCCGAACGATCGTCCGCACGTGCTCAAGGCCTACGGCTTCTATCGTTTCTCGAAGCAGTTCCAGGTCGGTGCTACCGGCGTGATCTCGGCCGGACGTCCGACCAGCTGCACGAGCTTCTACCCGACGGCAGATGCCGGCCTGTACAACGGTGCGTACTACCACTTCTGCGGCATCCAGACCGCGGCCGTGCAGCCGGGCGCTTACACGCCGAGCCCGCGTGGCAGCTATGGTCGTACCTCGTGGACGCACCAGTACAACCTGCAGTTCCGTTACACGCCGAGCTTCGCGCAGAACAAGCTGTCGTTCATGCTCGATATCTACAACGTGTTCAACGAGCAGGCAGCCCAGTACAAGTACGCTCGCATCCAGAGCTCGCGTACCGTTGCGAACCCGCGTTTCGGCCAGGATCTGTCCTACACCGCTCCGCGCTACGCTGCTTTCACGGTCCGTTACGACTACTGATCGACCGAAGTACCGCAAGTTGCTTCAAACGAAACGGCCACCTTCGGGTGGCCGTTTTTTTGCGCGCGCGAAATGGGTCGGTGGTTTCGCGGGTGAGAGAGGATCCGGCCCGGGCGGCTATTCCCAGAATAACGCCGGCCAACAAAAAACCGCCTCGAGGCGGTTCGTTTCATCGATTGCTGTAGCACGACGAGTGGGTGGAATCAGAGATCCTGCTGGTACCGCACATAGGGAACGGCATTGTCTTCCTTGCCATCCTTGCCGGGTACGATGAAAGGATTGCTGCCCTTGGTGACGATGTTCTCGGCGCCGACCGAGAGCTGGCCGCTCCACGGCGTGCGCCAGGTGACGCCCAAGCCGAAGCCTTCGAATTTCGGCTGGCCGGGAACATTGACCACGCGCCCGAAGATATTGGCGCGGATGTTGCCGACGCCGCCACCGATGCTCAGCGACTGGGTGTTCCAGCGGTCGGCGAGCACGGGCATTTCGGAAGCCGGGACGAGACGGGCGTTTGCAGTGGTGCCGGCAATCGATACCACGCCACTGCGACCGATGTTGCGCTCGGCGAACAGGGCCATGTCGGTCTGTTGCACCTTGCCGTTGACCGAAGTCAGCCATTCGGGAAGGCCGGAATTGCCCTTGCCGAGATTGAAGCCGGCGCGGTTGCCGCCTTTCTGGACGCTGGCGCCGACACCATGGCGATTGTTGCCGAGCGAGCCGAGCATGCAGCCGCTGGAAAGATTGCGGATGGATTGCGGCGTGGCGCCGGAGTCGCAGAGCAGGGCCAGCGATTCGCCGTTGCCAAGGCCGAAGGCGCTATCGAGGGAATTGCTGCCGAATCGCCATTGTGCATGCTTGCCGCTGGCATTCATCGGATCGAGTTGCAGGAAGGCTTCGACCTTGCCGCTCTAGTTGTTCACGATCGGGACAAAAGTCGATGACTGCGCGTACGCGGATCCGCCGCAGGCAAGAGCCAGCAGGGATACGGCGACAGCGGTACGGAACCGGTTGTTCATCGGCAGTCAGACCGGGCTCCAGCGCCCGAAGTTCCCCTTTTTGAACGGATTGATTCTAGTCCGTTTATGTTTCCTTAACAACTTCGAGGCAGGCTCCATTCGTCCTCATTCAGCTACTGGAGACGTGAAGAGGGCGTCACGGTGGGCGGCGCCAGGAACAACTGTTCGATCTCGCCTGGGCTGAGATGGTAATGCTGGCCGCAGAACTCGCAAATGATCTCGGCCTGCCCGGTTTCGGCCGCGGCGTGGGCCTCGTCGCGACCCAAGGCGCGCAGCATGTCCTCGACCCGACCCTGCGAACAGGAGCAACCGAATTGCAGCGGTTTCGCCCCGAGATCCTGCAGGACTTCCTGATGGAAAAGACGGGTGAGCAGGATGTCGGCAGGCAAGTCCAGCAATTCACCGCGACCGAGGGTGGCGGCGAGCAGGGAAATGCGGTTCCAGCCGTCGTCATCGCTGTCTGCGCCTGGAAGAACCTGCAACAGCAGGCCCGCGGCGCGCTCGCCATCGGCGGCAAGGATCAGTCGGGTCGGCAATTGTTCGGAACGGTCGAAGTAGTCCTCGAGGGCGCCCGAGAGGGTCGGCGATTCCAGCGGCACCAGACCCTGGTAGCGCACGGGTTCGCCACCGCCCAGGCCGGGGTTCTCGATGGTGACGGCGAGCATGGCGCCGTCGCCCAGGGAGGCGAGATCCTGCGGAGGCACTGCGCCTTCGGCAAGCCTGGCGATGCCGCGCAATGTGCCGGCCGCGGTGCATTCCGCGAACAGGGTGCGCAAGGCTCCGCTGCTGCGGGCCTGCAGTGACAGCCGTCCCTCGACCTTGGTATGCGCGCTGAGGAGGGCGCTGGCGACCAGTGCTTCGCCGAGCAGGGCTTCGATCGCATCGGGATAACCGGCATGCGACAGGACCTGTTTCCAGGTGGCATCGAGGCGCACGTGGGCGCCGCGGACATGTGCATCCGGTAGCAGGAAACGATGGAGGAGATCGCTGGAGTCGCTCATGGCGGGTGTCGGCAAGGATAATGTCCGGATGGGCCGGACTTCAGACAACTCAAATGGGGGCGCATCGGCTGGTGCGCAAGGGACGCGTCGACAGCGCCGGCGTCGAAGGCTACGCAAATGGCTGCTGTGGCTGCCGGCGATCGCGATTGCGTTCAGCATCCTGGAGGTGGCGAGCCTGCGCTTCATCAATCCGCCATTCTCCAGCTTCATGGCGATCCGCCTGCTGGGGGCATGGGTCTCCGGCGACGGCGGATTCCGCATCGCCTATGACTGGCGTCCGCTGGCGAAAATTTCGCCAACGCTGCCGGTGGCGGTGATGGCGTCGGAGGACCAGAAATTCGCCGAGCACGATGGCTTCGACTTCGATGCGATCCAGGCTGCCGAACGCTACAACGCGCGGATGAAGGCGCGTGCGGAAGCGCGAGGCAGGCCGGTGACGAAAGTGCGCGGCGCCAGCACCATCAGCCAGCAGACCGCCAAGAACCTGTTCCTGTGGCAGGGCGACAACATGGCGCTGCGCTGGGGGCGCAAGGGGCTGGAAGTCTGGTACACCTTCCTGATGGAACACCTGCTGCCGAAGGAACGGATCCTCGAGCTCTACGTCAATATCGCCGAGTTCGGCGACGGCGTGTACGGCGCGCAGGCGGCATCGCGCAGTTTCTTCGGTGTCGATGCATCGCGCCTGTCGTCGGCGCAGGCGGCGCGACTGGCGGCGGTGTTGCCGAGTCCGCGTCGGTTCAGCGCGGCGCATCCGAGCGCTTACGTGTTGCGGCGAGCCAATGCGATCCAGCGCCAGATGGGCAATCTCGGTGGCATCGGCGCATTGCAGGACGTGGAAGACGCGGGGCGTTGACCTCGGCCGCGGCGTGCGGGAGTATGCTGAAAAGCAGGCTCGACGCGAGGAACCGCCATGGGTCAGGTCCGACATGTTCTTGAGACGAAGAAGGTTTCCGGGGTGTTGTCGATCGCGCCGACGGCGCCGGTGATCGATGCCCTCAAACTGATGGCCGAACACGGCATCGGCGCGGTTCTGGTGATGGAGGGATCGAAGCTGGTCGGCATCCTCTCCGAGCGCGATTACGCCCGAAAGGTCGTGTTGCTGGGGCGCACTTCGGCGACCACGCCGGTAAGCGAGATCATGAGCCATGAAGTGGTGTGCGCGCGGCCCGGCGACGACATCCACCAGTGCATGCAGGTAATGACCGACAAGCGCGTGCGCCATCTGCCGATCCTCGATCACAAGGAAGTCGTCGGCGTGGTGTCGATCGGCGATCTGGTGAAAGCGGTGATCGACGATCAGAAGACCGAACTGCGGTATCTGCAGGACTACATCACGTCCTGGCAGTGCCAGCAGCGTGAACGGCGTGTAGGTGCCGGCGATCAGCAGGTAGATCGCGCAGTGGTCCATCACCTTGAGGCGCGCGCGGCGCACTGGATCGGTGGCGTGATGGTAGGCGGTGCTGGCGACGTAGAGCGCGAGCATCGATGCGGCGAAGACCGCCGCCGAAAGCAGCTGGATGCCGCTGGCATGCTGCGCTGCTGCAGTTGCCAGCATCACGATGCCGGCAACCAGTGCAGCAAGCGCGCCGAGTCCGGCACTCCAGACGTTGGCGCGTTCTTCCTGCGGGGAATAGGTGGAGATTCCGTAAGCCATGGCCGCAGCATACGGCATGGAACGGCCCGGGGTTTCCGTTGATGCCGACATCGATCAGCGCGCCGCTCCGCAGTAGGTCTCCGCCTCGCCGCCGAGATTGGTGGTGGCGACCAATGCCGCCGCCGGTGCGGTCAAGCTGCCCAGTGCGGCTGCCGCCAGCGCGCGCAGCCCCACGCGTTTGTAGTCGGGTTTGATGCTGGCATGAACGAAACTGCCGCGGACATACAACGGCGCGTGCAGGGACAACGGGCTGAAGCGGCGCGGTTTGGTGTTGATGGTGAGATCCAGTTGTTCGTTCTTCATGTCGATGCGGCCCGCGCCTGTCATCAGCAGGTCGCTGGTGTCGAACGCAAGCGCGCGCGGCGTGGCGACGCCATCATGGATGGCGAAGTCGCCGAAGGCGCAGCGGATGGGAATCTGCTGGTCGCGGGTCAGCTTGATCTTGAGGATGCGGGCGATATCGAGACCGGCGAAGGCCATCGCGAGCTTGCTGATCTGGCCATGGCCCATGCCGAGGTCGATGTTGCCATTGGCGCTGCCGAGAATGGTTGCGATCGAATTGCCGGTGCCACTGATGGCGGCATTGCCGCCCAATTCGCCGATGGCGGTACTGCCGAGTTTCACCTTCGGCAACAGCTTGGCCAGCATCAGGTCGTGGGCATGGATCTCGGCTTGCGTGCGCACGATGTCCTTGCGGGCGTCCATGCGGATATCGGAGCGGATATGGCCGTCGGCGACGCCGAAATCGAGCGGATGCAGGGTCAGCAATCCGCCTTTCAGCGACAGTACTGCGTTCATGTCGTCGACGGGCAACGTCTGGGTGTCGATGCGGGCGGCGCGCAGATGGACATCGGCATCCATGGAGCGGAGTTTGCCGGTGTTGTAAGGGTCGGCGGGGAGCAGTGTTCCGCGCGCCTGTTGCCGGGCTGTTTTCGCGGCGAGTTCGCCATTGGTTTCGTGTCCGGCCCTGGGTCCGCGATCGATGAATCCGGCGAGATCGTCGAGGTCAAGTCGTTTCGAACGCAGGTCCGCCTGCAGATAGCGGCGCTTGCCGGTGGTGAAATGCGCGTAGCCGGACAGATCGCTGCCGCCGACGCGACCGCTGAAGCCGTCGTATTTCCATGTGCTGCTGGTGGGCGAGTGGACGGCACGCGTGAGCCGGCCATCCAGTGCATACGGCGGCGTGGGTGGCAGGGCGATGCCGAGCAAGCGATAGAGGTCGGCGAGATTGCTGCCTGAAAGCGCCAGCCGCAGATCGAAATCACGCATGCGCAGCGGATCGAGCAGGGTGCCGCGTGCATGCGCGCGGGTGGCGCCCGCCACGGCATGGAGATCGACGCGATAGGGCCGGTCGCGATCGCGCAGGTCGAGTGGCGATTCGCCATTTCCCTGCAGGGTGAACGGGCTGCCTTTCCAGTGCCCGGATCCCTTCACGCCTATCGGCGGTCCATTCGCGGGTGAACGCGGCGCGCTGGTCTGCACGGCGATGTCGATGTCGGTACGGCCCGCGGCATCGACGTAGCGCAGTCGTCCTCCATCGATCCACAGGCGCCGGAACTGCGGCTGCATTCCGCGTGCATCACTGGACTTGAGCACCCAGTTGCCGACGCCTTCGGGACCCGTTTCGAGCAAGAGCTCGGGATGGGTCAGCTGAAGGTCCGGAATGCGGAAGTCGCGCGAGAACAGCGCCGGCCAGAGTTCAAAGTCCAGCTGGAGCCGATCGGTCTTCGCCATCAGCGGCGTTTTCGACCAGCCCGCATTGGCGAAGCGCAATCCGTCGGCGGTCACCGTGGTCAGGCGAGCGAGGTGGACATCGAGATTGCCGTCGATATGGAGTTCGCGCCCGGTCTTGCCATGGACATAGTGCTCGATCGGTCGCTTGAACCAGTTCCAGTCCCACAGCAGGATCAGGACGATGACTGCGATCGCCAGGATGCCACCCGACGTCAACAACGGATGGCGGCGGATCCAGTGAAGCGATCTGGCAGGCGCGTGTTGCTCTTGGCGCATGTCATCGGCGGAAGCGGCATCGGATTTCATGCCTGTCACACCATCACAGATGGCCGGTCAAACAGCAGTGAAGCGCGACGAACCGTTCAGGTTCGACGCGCGGGGTGCTCAGTCGACGCGGGTGGCGTGCGCATGTTCGCGGGTGGCGAGGAAACTCACGCCGGGTGCGCGTTCTTCCGCGAGTTGCAAGTTGATGCGGGTCGGGGCGAGATAAACCAGCTGGCCGGCGCCGTCGAGTGCGAGGTTGTTGGCGTTTTTCTCGCGGAATTCTTCCAGCTTCTTCGGGTCGTCGCAACGGATCCAGCGCGCGGTCGCGACCTGCACGTTCTCGAACGAGGCATCGACGCCGTATTCGTCCTTGAGGCGATAGGCGACGACGTCGAACTGGAGCATGCCGACGGCGCCGAGGATCAGGTCGTTCGACATCAGCGGGCGGAAGAACTGGGTCGCGCCTTCTTCCGACAACTGCGCCAGGCCCTTCTGCAATTGCTTGAGCTTGAGCGGATCACGCAGGCGCGCGCGACGGAAGAGTTCAGGTGCGAAGTTGGGAATGCCGGTGAAGCTGATCGATTCGCCTTCGCTGAAGGTGTCGCCGATCGAGATGGTGCCGTGGTTGTGCAGGCCGATCACGTCGCCCGGCCAGGCGTCCTCGGCAATCTCGCGATCGCTGGCCATGAAGGTGAGGGCGTTGGCGAGCTTCTGCTCCTTGCCGGTGCGGACGTGGAAGGCCTTCATTCCGGCGCTGAAACGGCCCGAACAGACGCGCATGAAGGCGACGCGGTCGCGGTGCTGCGGATCCATGTTGGCCTGGATCTTGAATACGAAGCCGGTCAGCTTGTCTTCGTCCGGTTGCACGTCGCGGCCGGTGGTCGCGCGCGGCAGCGGCGACGGTGCATGGCCGACGAAGAAATCGAGCAGCGGTTGCACGCCGAAATTGTTCACGGCCGAGCCGAAGAACACCGGTGCCTGTTCGCCGCGCAGGTAGGCGTCGCGATCGAACGGGTGCGAGGCGCCTTCGACCAGTTCCAGTTCGTCGCGCAATGCGGAGAGCATGTTGCTGCCGATGGCGGCTTCGACGCCGGGATCGTTGATCGACGGGAAGATGGTCGAATCCTGGCGGGTGAAGTTCTTGCCCGCTTCGTAGAGATGCACTTCGCCGGTAATCAGATGGACGACGCCCTTGAGGCGCTGACCCATGCCGATCGGCCACGTCACGGGCGCGCACTGGATCTTCAGCACGCTCTCGATTTCGTCCAGCAAATCGATCGGATCGCGACCTTCGCGGTCGAGCTTGTTGATGAAGGTCATGATCGGGGTGTCGCGCAGGCGGCACACTTCCATCAGCTTGATCGTGCGTTCCTCGACGCCCTTGGCGACGTCGATCACCATCAGCGCGCTGTCGACCGCGGTGAGCACGCGATAGGTGTCCTCGCCGAAGTCGGCGTGGCCAGGCGTGTCGAGCAGGTTGACGATGCGACCCTCGTACGGGAACTGCATCACCGACGAGGTCACCGAGATGCCGCGTTCCTTTTCCAGCGCCATCCAGTCCGACGTCGCGTGGCGCGCGGCCTTGCGGCCCTTGACCGAACCGGCCATCTGGATCGCGCCCCCGAACAGCAGCAGCTTTTCCGTCAGCGTGGTCTTGCCGGCGTCGGGGTGGGAAATGATGGCGAAGGTGCGCCGGCGGGCGGCTTCCTGGGCAACGGTAGACATGCGGACCGGGCGCGGTGGTGCGCCAACTCAATCTAAGGGAAGCGTGAATTATACCGGTGGCGCAAGGGTCCCATGGGATCGGGTGAAGCGACCGTACGCAGCATGGATGCTGCTGCGAGCCTCACGGACGTACTTGCGGCGTGTCGCGGAATCCCGACCCATGGGATCCGCAGCGCCCGCGACCTAATTCGGCAGTTTCAACACACCCTGTGGCGCCAGGATCCGCATCGGGATCGATTGCAGGCGGCGATCGCCGTTGACCTGCACCGCGAAATGGAGATGCGGCGCGGTGCTCCAGCCACTGTTGCCGACGCTGCCGATGCGCTGGCCGATGGCGACGCGATCACCGCGATGGACCGGAATGCTGCCGTGCTGCAGGTGCGCATACAGCGCCATGCTGCCGTCGCTGTGAAGGACACGGACGAAATTGGCGCGGGCGCGGCGATTGCTGGCGTTATCAGCATGAGTCCCGATGTTGTCGGGCTCGTCGTTGTCGAGATCCATCACGATGCCGTCGCGGGCGGCGCTGACCATCGTGCCCATCGGCAGCGCGAAATCGATGGCGTGACGGTTCTCGTCGTCGTCGTGGCTGTGCGTGCCGCCGTCGGCCTGGTCGATGCGCAATCCCTGGGCGGGGACCGGCAGGATGTAGTCGAACGGTTGCGGATGCAGCGCCGGGTCGCCGGGAATCGCCTGCAACTGCACGTTGATCTCCTGTCCGATCGGCAATTGCACCATGCGGCTGCGGCTGCCGGGCCGGATCACCGCGGCGGTGTCCTCCTGCTGGCCATTGCGGTCGAGACCGACGATGGCCTGCACCGGGCCGGCCAGCGGATTGTCGACCAGCACGTCGATATGGTCGCCGCTTTTTTCCAATACCAGGTCGACCTTGCTGGAGTTGCTGCGTCCTTCCATCGGGGCAACCGCGGTGGATCCCGCGCGCGGCGGCCACTGCATCCAGTCCTGGGCGGCGGCGGTCGATGCCGCGATCAGCAGCAGGGTGGCAGCCGCTCGTTCAATCGACCGCATGCAGGCATCCTTTCGTGTTCATTCACCGATCTTAGCGGCAAGTCATGGGCGCTCGGCAAGTCCGAACGGTCGTTTCCGGGTATTCATCGCTTCATCCGAATGAAAGAATTGACACTCTGGGCTGCGGCGGGCACACTGCGCTTTCCATCCAGACCGGCTGAGGGACAGGCCCTTCGACGCCGG
>JAEKKW010000100.1 GCA_019510195.1 Lysobacterales bacterium
TGCATGTCATTGTTCGTCCACGTTACGCTGACGTGATGACCCATCAATGTTTGCCCAGCAGCAATCCCGCGATGCCGATGCCCGCCAGCGTAGACAGGATCGAGCCGCCGACGTGGACGAGGATCAGCACGCCGCCCCAACCGAACTGCTGGCGCAACAGCAGGGTGGATGCTTCCGCCGAGAACGTCGAGAACGTGGTCAGGCCGCCGAGGAACCCGGTGGTGAGCGCCAGCCGCAGCGCCGGCGGAATCGTCTGGAACTGGTCGAACGCGGCCATCAGCAATCCCATCACGAATCCGCCGATCAGGTTGGCGGCGAGGGTGCCGAGGGGAATGGTCGGGAAAACCGAATTCAGCGCGAGCCCGAGCCACCAGCGCGACAACGCACCGAAACCGGCTCCGATGAAAATGGCGATGGTGGCTTGCAGCATGTGATCGGCTCCGGCGGACGATCCATCATATCGTGCCGCGGAATTTCTCCAGCGCAAAATAGGCGATGCGGATGGCGGCGGGCAGCGACCGGTCGCCGATCATGTCAGTGGTGCCCGCGGAAGTGATCCATGCTGTTGTACACATGGAATATCCGCCCCGCAACGAAATCCCAGACCGGCAGCGGCAGGATGCCCTTCAGCACCTTCGCCAGTCGCGTGGTCCACGGCTTCATCACGATGGGCGTACCGCGGCGCATGCCGTTCCACGCAGCGGCGACCGCGCTTTCCGGCGACATCAGCGGTGTCAGCAGCGGACCACGCGCACCTTCGAACATGCCGGTGGCGATATAGCTTGGACAGAAGGTGGTGACGCGGATGTGGGGGTGGCCGGACTGCTGCAATTCCAGGCGCAATGAATCGCTCCAGCCGAGCATCGCCCATTTCGATGCTGCATACACGCTCATTCGCGGATTGGAGACGGTGGCCGCGGCCGACGCGATATTGAGCATGCGGCGTTCGCGGCTGGCACCGGCGATCATGGCCGGCAACAGCGCGCGTGCGACATGCATCGGGGCAAGCGTGTTGATGCGGATCACCGGGTCGATGTCGCGCCGGGGTTCGATGTCCCAGAACCAGGCATTGCCGCGCACGATCCCGGCATTGTTGACGACGAGATCCGGCGCACCGATCGTCGCGAGCAACGCGCCCGCGGCCTGATGGACGGCGCCCGTATCCGCGACATCGACGATGACTGGATGTGGATTCGCGCCGAGTGCGCGGATTTCATCGGCAACGCGTTCCAGCGCAGTGCCATCGATGTCCCAAAGCACGACATGGCTTGCGCCATCGCGTGCGGCTTGCAGCGCGAACAGGCGCCCCATGCCCATGCCGGCGCCGGTCACCAGGACGATGGTTCCTTTCAGATCGAACATGCGGATTCCTCAGCCACGGACCAGCAACAAGTCGATCACGTGTTCTACCGTTTTTCCATAGGGCGGGAAGATCAGGCGCAGGGTGTCCGGCCACAGTGGCTTGCGCATCACCGGTTTGAAATGGCTGAAGATGCGGAACGAAGCCTCGCCGTGGTACGCGCCCATGCCGCTTGCGCCGACGCCGCCGAAAGGCATGTCCGGTGCGCCGAGATGGGCGACCGCGAAATCGAAGGCCAGTGCGCCGGACGAGGTTTCATCGACAAGACGTTGGCGCAATGCGCGATCGGAAGTGAAGGCATAGAGCGCGAGCGGCTTCGGGCGCGCGCGGATGAAGGCGATCGCTGCCTCCGCGTCCTTCACCGTGACGACCGGGAGGATTGGCCCGAAGATTTCGTCCTGCATCGATGCATCGCCGGCGGTCGCGGGATGGAGCACCGTCGGCGCGATGTAACGCTCGCCGATGTCGTGTTCACCGCCGATGACGCAGCGCGCCGGATCGATCAGCGTCAGCAGGCGTTCGACATGGCGGCTGTTGATGATGCGTCCGTAGGCGGAGCTGTTGCGTGGATTGTTCCCGTACAGTTCGTGAATCGCGTTGCGCAAATGCGGGACCAGATTTTCCGCAGTGCCAGGCGCGGCCAGCAGGTAATCGGGCGCGACGCAGGTTTGCCCGGCGTTGAGGAATTTCGCCCAGGCAATGCGCCGTGCCGCCGCTTTCATATCGACACTGTCGTCGATCCACAGCGGGGATTTGCCGCCCAGTTCCAGCGTCACCGGCGTCAGGTGCCGTGCAGCGGCCGTCATCACCACGCGGGCCACGGCCGAGTTGCCGGTGTAGAAGATGTGATCGAAACGTTCGCGCAACAGCGCGCCGGTTTCTGCAACACCGCCTTCGACCACCACGACGGCGTCGTTGTCGAGATAGCGCGGAATCAGGCGGGCGAGGGTGGCGGCAACGTTCGGCGCGACTTCGCTCGGCTTGAGCACGACGGCATTGCCGGCAGCGATGGCGCCGATCAACGGCGCCAGCAGCAGTTGCACCGGATAGTTCCAGGGCGCGATCACCAGCACCACGCCGAGCGGTTCCGGCACCAGGCGGCCATGCGCGGGTTGCAGCGACAGCGGGATGGCGATGCGTTTCGGTCGCGACCAGCGTCGCAGGTGTTTCAATGCGTGGGCGATTTCCGCGCGCAGGAACGCGGTTTCGGTCAGTCGGGATTCGATTGCGCATTTGCCGAGATCGGCCTGGAGCGCGGCGTGGATCGCATCGGCTTCCGCCACCAGCATGCGATCCAGTGCCCGCAATTGTGCAGTGCGCCATGGCAATGGCCGGGTGCGGCCGCCGTCGAAAGCCGCCCGGACAGCTGCCACGCGGGCGTCCGCCTGGAGGTGAATGGGCGGGGTATCGCTTGTCATTTCGATGTCCTATGATTGCGGATGACCGGGCACGAGCCCTAGCCAATGGAAGGCGGTCGACATGAAAGGATGCTTCCCGCAGATGCGGGCCACAGTTTGCCTGATCACGCTTGCCTGCGGATTTTCGCAGGCGATGGCGGCGCCCAGGCCTGCAACCCCCATGCACATGCAAGTCGGCGAGGACGTTCGCGGCATCGTCGCAGGTGCGGTGATGGTCGCGCTGACCGAACGGTTGCACGATACCGCGTTGCGCATCCGCCTGAAATCGGTGGAGGTGAAATCGCGCGAAGGCGTGGCCCAGAATCTCGAAGGCATCGGCGAATACATGTCGGTGGCCGCGAAGGACTGGACCAGTTTCCGTTTTAGCACGCGCTATGTGCCAGGCGAGGGCAGCGCCACCTATCCTGTTCTCGATTTCGGGCAATCGGCGAGCACGCCCCGGCGCGTACTCAATGACCCGAAGCTGATCGGCGAACTGGAAACGCGCGTCTGCGACCAGATCGTCAGGGACAGCGGCGCGCGCGACGTGCGCCTGCAGTTCGACGACATCCAGACCGAACGCAATCCGAATGGTGGCCTCGACATCAGCGCCGATGCCCGTGCCGATGTTGGCGTCGATACCGGGCGCAGGACGCACATCGAAGGCAGCTACGACGAACGCGCGCGCCGCTGGATCAATGTCAATTACCTGTTCGACATCCCGGATCGGTTGACCGGTGGACGCTGAACACCGCGCCGCCGTCGCCGTCGCCGAGCCAGTTGGCAGCCGCTGGTTCGTCTCGACGCAGACGGACGATTTCGCCGAGTTGCTGCCGCTGTCGGAGCAACTTGCCGGCGCGTCGCGCGTGGTCGCGATCACCGATCTCCACGTCTGGCGCGGCCAGTTCTGGCGCCTGCAATCGCTGGTGCCCCCGGCGCTGCGGGCGCGCGCCGAACGCCTTCACGATCCGCGCGAGCGCGAACGCCGCCTGCTGGCGTATGCACTGCATCGGCTGATGGTCGCCCGGGTGCTCGGGCGCGATCCGGCGCGCGTCGAGATCGGACGGATGGCGTCGGGAATGCCGATGGTCGCAGGCCTGCCGAACATCGCGACCAGCCTCAGCCATGCCGATGACTTCGTGGCGATCGCGGTCGCGCGCGACGCCGGCATGATCGGTGTCGACATCGAGGCGATCGAGCACGAATCATTGCTCGATGGCCTGGCCGGAAGTGTCCTGCATCCGCAGGAAAGCGATCGCGGCGAGGCACTGATCGATGCCTGGGTCCGCAAGGAGGCTGTGCTGAAGGCGATCGGCAGCGGACTGTCGGTCGACATGAGTGCGTTCCAGAGCAGGCAAGGCATGGCGGTATCGGAACTGGCGATGGCCACCGGACTGCGCGCGTGGTCCTTGCGCGTTTGCGCCAATCGCGCCCGCCTCGGATTGGCGCTGCCGACGCTGGATGGCCTGCTGGCGCGGTTCGAGCCGGGAAATGTCGACGTCGTTTCACTTCGGGAGCAAGTGATGCGAATGTGACTTGACAGCAATGCGACGCCGAGAGGACGATCGCCGAGTAGTCGAAGCCCCGTGATCAGGCGATTGGAACGCCGGCAGTCACGGGCATGGAGTTGGACTGAAACGGATTTCAGGAGTGGGCATGTCAAGGCTAGGGAAAAGCGGCCCGTCGAAGGTTTTCTTCCTCTGGTTTTTCGAATTCGCGTTGCTGGCCGGTTGCGTGCGGCTGGCCGGGTCGTTGCGTTTCATGCACGATGCACCGGGCCTGCTTGAATTCTCCGACAACCTGTTGTGGCGCGCGGTGTTGTTCGCGCTGGTGCTGTGCCTGTCGATGACGGCCTTCGGGCTGCACCACGTCTACCTGCGCAAGAATCGTTTCGGATTCCTCCTGCGCGAGTTGTACGCCTTCGTGTTCGGCGGCGTCGCGCTTTTGGTCCTCTATTACCTGTTCCCGCTGGCCTACATCGGCCGTGGCGTGCTGGTCAGCACCTTGCTGCTCGGCTTCTTCGGCGTGATGATCCTGCGCCTGGCCTGGGGCGCGGTATTCGCATCGCATACGCTGAGATCGCGCGTGCTGGTGCTTGGCGCCGGCGAGACCGCCAGCTTCCTCGAACGCCGGATGCGTCGTTCCACCGATCGCCGCAATTTCCGCGTGATCGGCTACGTGCCCAGCGCAGGCGACGAGATCAAGATCGAATCGAACCTGCTGGTACGCGGCGAGGGCAATGTCGACCAGGTCGCACAGTTGCTCGATGCCGACGAAATCCTGGTGGCACTGGATGAAGAGAAGCAGCGCTGCCCGCACATGGAAGCGCTGCTGGCGGCGATCGGCCGCGGCGTGCGCGTGTGCGACATGCCGACCTTCGTCGAGCGCGAAGCCGGCATGATCACCCTGACCCGGCTCGATCCGTCGTGGCTGGTGTTCGGGCACGGCTACGATCATTCGTTGCCGCGACGCATCAACAAGCGTGCCTTCGATTTCGCCTTCGCGTCGCTGATCCTGGTGCTGACGTCGCCGCTGATGCTGCTGGTGGCACTGGCGATCCGCCTGGAATCGAAGGGGCCGATCCTCTACAAGCAGGTGCGCGTCGGCATCCACGGCGCGAAGTTCTGGGTGTTCAAGTTCCGCAGCATGCGCGTCGATGCCGAAAAGGATGGCGTTGCGCAGTGGGCCAAGCGCGACGACGACCGCGTCACCCGCGTCGGGCGTTTCATCCGCATGGCGCGCCTTGATGAACTGCCTCAGCTGATCAACGTGTTGCGCGGCGAAATGAGCCTGGTCGGGCCGCGCCCGGAGCGGCCGCAGTTCGTCGATTCGCTGAACCAGCAGATCCGCTTTTACGACATGCGCCACAGCGTGCTGCCAGGCCTGACCGGCTGGGCGCAATTGCGTTATCCGTACGGCGCATCGGTGCGCGACGCCGAGGAAAAACTGCGTTTCGATCTGTTCTACGTGAAGAACCACACCTTCTTCTCCGACCTCAGCATCCTGCTGCAGACGGTGGAAGTGGTGTTGCTGGGGAAGGGCGCACGCTGACACCGGCATCGGCTGAGGGGCCGTTGGGGAGAAGAGAATGGCGGCAGTACCGAAACGCTGCTGCGGCTTGATGCGCTGGTTGCACTGGCGCAGCGACTGGAAGCACGGGGCAGCGTGCGCACGCATTCCGATTCCGCCAAGGCCGGCACGCCGTTCAATTCCGCGCCCGACCTGTTCCCGAATGCGGCATCGTCCGCCGACACCCTGCGCAATCTCGCCAACGCCCAGGCGTGGATGTCGTTGCTGAACATCCAGAAGGATCCGCTCTATCGCACGCTGGTGCGCGAGGTGCTGGACGAGCTGTTGCCCGGGATCGATGCCCGCGACCACGGCCTGAGCTATCGCGGCGGCTGGGTTTTCGTGACGTCGCCGCACGCGGTGACGCCGTACCACTTCGATGCCGAACACAATTTCATCCTGCAAGTCCAGGGTCGCAAGCGCGTCTACGTGTGGCCGCATGATGACGAGGAGGTCGCCAGCGAGCATGCCCGTGACTTGTTCCATCTGAGCCATGAACGCTACCTGCTGCGCTGGCGCGATGCCTTCCGCGAACGCGCCCATGTCTTCGACCTGCAGCCGGGGCAAGGCGCCTACATGCCATCGACCAGCCCGCACATGGTCGAGAACGGCGACGGCCCGTCGGTCACGGTCAGCTTCACCTATTACACCGATTCCACCCGCGAGAAGGCGAAGCTGCACGCCGGCCATGGCGCCTTGCGCAAGCTCGGATTGCAGCCGCCGCCGATCGGACGCTCGGGGTTCTCGGATTCGCTGGGCGCGTTGTTGCTGAACCTGCACGCGGACTGGCGCGACAAGGCCACCCATGCGTGCGATGAATACGCCGAGGAAGCCGCGTGAACGCGCGCCTGGCATCCACGGACGTCGGCGCGGCATCACTGGTCGATGCTTTCATCGCCCAGGCGCGCCTGCGCCCGCACGCCATTGCCGTCCGCGACGGTGGCCGCGGCATTGATTACGCGCAGCTGGATGCGATCTCCACCACGGTCGCCGCCGGATTGCGCGCACGCGGCGTGGTGGCGGGCGACATCATCGCGCTCGACGCACGGCGCGGCGCCGACGCGATCATCGCGATGCTGGCGATCCTGCGCTGTGGGGCGGC
Organism: Lysobacterales bacterium; assembly: GCA_019510195.1. Classification (GTDB taxonomy): domain Bacteria; phylum Pseudomonadota; class Gammaproteobacteria; order Xanthomonadales; family Xanthomonadaceae; genus Solilutibacter. The sequence goes on from JAEKKW010000100.1 coordinate 6,929, forward strand.
CTATCTGCCGCTGGATCCGACGCAGCCGCCGGCGCGATTGGCGACGATGCTGGCCGACGCCAACGCGCGCCTGTGCCTGGCGTCGCTGGCGAGCGAAACGACGATCCACCTGCCGGCAGGCATTGCAATCGCGACGATCGAGGACTGTGCTGCTGCCGACGCGATGACCGCGGATGCCGTGCGGACTGGCGAGAGTCTCTCCTATGTGATGTACACCTCCGGCTCGACCGGAACGCCGAAGGGCGTGTGCATTCCAGATCGCGCGATCCTCGGGCTGGTATGCGACGTCGGCTTCATCGACCTGGATCCCGGGACGGTCTTCCTGCAGGCCGCGCCGCTCGGTTTCGATGCCTCGACCCTGGAAATCTGGGGGCCATTGCTCAATGGCGGGCAGTTGGTGATCCATCACGAAGTCGTGCCGACGGCCGCGGGCCTTGGCACGGCGATCCGCGACCACGGCGTGAGCCATCTGTGGCTGACCGCCGCGCTGTTCAACAGCGTGGTCGATGATGATCCGCACCAGTTGCATGGCCTGCGCCAGCTGTTCACCGGCGGCGAAGCCCTGTCCGTGCGCCATGTCTGCAGGATGCGCGAGGCCGAACCGGAAGTCGCGCTGTTCAATGGCTATGGTCCCACCGAATGCACCACCTTCGCGGCGACGCATGCGATCGCTGATCTTGCCGCGGATGCGCGCAGCGTACCGATCGGTCGCGCGATCGATCGGGCACGCCTGCATGTCGTCGATGGCGACGGGCGTCCGGTGCGCGACGGCGATCCGGGCGAACTGTGGATCGCCGGCAGCGGCGTGGCATTGGGCTATTTCGGGCGCACCGACCTCACCGCCGAACGTTTCGTGTCGTCGCCCGACGGCATCGGCCTGGCCTATCGCAGTGGCGACCAGGTGCGTGTCAACGAAGACGGCTGCATCGAGTTCTGCGGACGCATCGACCAACAGGTCAAGATCCGCGGGTTCCGCATCGAGCTGGGCGAGATCGAAGCCGTGCTCGGTGCGGTTCCCGGGATCCGCAATGCTGCCGTGACCGCGGCGGACAGCGGGCATGGCGAACGCCGGCTCGTCGCCTATGTGCAGCCCGGCGACGGACAGACGCCGGATGTGCAGGCGATCCGCGCGCAACTGGCGCGGGTGCTGCCGGACTACATGGTGCCGCTGCGTTACGTCGTGCTCGATCGTTTTCCCACCACGGCCAACGGCAAGCTGGATCGCGCCGCACTGCCGCGGCCGGACCGCAGCCGCCCCGAGCTTGCGAACCCGCATGTCGCGCCACGCGACGAGCGGGAAATCGCGATAGCACGCGCCATGGGCGGGTTGCTCGATGTCGACGGCATCGGTCGCGACGACAGCTTCTTCGAGCTTGGCGGCAGTTCGCTGCTGGCTTCGCGCCTCATCGCCACCTTGAAGCAGGACGATGTGCTGCCGGAAACCGCATCGCCGGGCCACCTGTTCAGCCATCCCACGCCGGCATTGCTGGCGGCGCGCTTCGAATCGCAACCGCAATCGGAGTCGGAGTCGGAGTCACGACACATCGAAACAGCGGCGCGCCATGGTTCCGAGCCGATCGCCATCATCGCCATGGCCGGGCGTTTCCCGGGCGCGGCGGATGTGGAGGCGTTGTGGGCGATGCTGCGCGAGGGCCGCGAAGGCATCACCCGCTTCGATCGTGCCGCCCTTGATCCTTCCATTCCGGAAGCGCTGCGCAATGATCCCGATTACGTGCCAGCGCGTGGCGTGATCGATGGCGTCGAACAGTTCGACGCGGCGTTCTTCGGCATCGGCGCGCCGGAAGCGGAAGTGATGGATCCGCAGCAGCGCATCGCGCTGGAACTGGCCTGGGAGTGCATGGAGCGGGCGGGACACGCGCCGGGTGACGAAAGCGATGGCGATGTCGGCGTGTTCGCCGGCATGTACAACGCCAGCTACTTCCAGAAGCACGTTTCGAGGCATCCCGATCGCATCGCGCGGGTCGGTGAATTCCAGACGATGCTTGGCAACGAGAAGGACTACATCGCCACCCGCGTCGCCCACAAGCTCGGGCTGACCGGCCCGGCGATCAGCATCCACACCGGCTGTTCGACTTCGCTGGTCGCGATCTGCCAGGCGGTGGAAAGCCTGCGTGCAGGGCAATGCCGGATGGCGCTGGCCGGCGGGGTGTCGGTGACGTGCCCGAGCAACAGCGGCTATCTGTACCAGGAAGGCAGCATGCTGTCGCCGGATGGCCATACCCGCAGCTTCGATGCGAAATCGGCCGGCACGGTGTTCAGCGATGGTGCCGCGATGGTGCTGCTCAAGCGCCTGTCCGATGCGCAAGCCGATGGCGATCCGATCCATGCGGTGATTCGCGGCATCGGTCTCAGCAACGACGGCGCGCAACGCGCCAGCTTCACCGCGCCGAGTGCCGCAGGGCAGGCCCGTGCGATCCGCATGGCGCACCGCGATGCCGGCATCGATCCACGCAGCATCGGCTATGTCGAGGCGCATGGCACCGCGACGCCGATCGGCGATCCTATCGAGATCGAAGGGTTGGCGCAGGCGTTCGGCGCGGCGACGCGGGATACCGGCTTCTGCACCATCGGTTCGCTCAAGAGCAATGTCGGCCACCTGGTGATCGCGGCCGGTGCCGCCGGCGTGATCAAGACCTCCTTCGCCCTGCGCGAAAACTTCATTCCCGGCACGGTGCATTTCAGCGCGCCGAACCCTTCCATCGATTTCGCATCAACCCCCTTCGTCGCCAACGCCGAAGCGGATGCCTGGCGCTGCTCCCCATCCCCTCGGCGCGCTGGTGTCAGTAGCTTCGGTGTTGGCGGCACCAATGCCCACGTCGTCATGGAACAGGCGCCGGAAGATCCGTCTTCCGATGCCGCGGACGGCGTGCAATTGCTGCAATTGTCGGCACGTTCGCCGCAGGCGTTGCAGCAGGCCGGCGAACGGCTGGCGACATGGCTTGGCGATCACCCGCAAGCCAATCTCGCTGATGTTGCCTGGACATTGCGCAATGGTCGACGCGCATTTCCGTTCCGGCGCGTGGTCGTGGCGAACGATCGCGATGACGCGATCAGGTTGCTGCAACAACCGTCCGCAGCGGTGACTGCCGCTGGCGGCGATCGCGGCGTGGTGCTGCTGTTCCCGGGGCAGGGCGCGACCTATCTCGGGATGGGGCGCGACTTGTACGAAACGCATCCGGTGTTCCGTGATGCCATCGATGCCTGCGCGCAACGGCTGGGGCGCACGCTGGGCGAAGACCTGCGCACGTTGATGTTCGGCGATGATCCCGATGCCCTGTGCCCGACCTGGCGCATGCAGCCGGCGACGTTCGCGATCGAATACGCACTGGGACGGTTGTGGCAGTCGCTGGGCGTCACCCCGATGGCGATGCTCGGCCACAGCATCGGTGAATTCGCGGCCGCAACGCTGGCTGGGGTGTTCTCGCTGGAAGATGCGATCGATCTGGTCGCGAAACGCGGCGCGCTGATGCAGTCGCAACCTGCGGGCGCGATGCTCGGCGTGCGCCTGTCGGAAGCGCGGCACTGGCACCGTTCGCCGAAGCCGTGGCCGCGTGCGCACGCAATGCACCCGTGTTGCCGATCATTTCCTCGGTCACTGGCGAGCGGCTGACCGATGCCGAAGCGATGTCGGTGGAGTATTGGGTCGGCCAATTGCGTTCGCCGGTGCAATACAATCGCGCCGCTGCCAGCGCGCTCGCGCTGCCAGGCGTCCGCGTCCTGCTCGAAGCCGGCCCGCGCAACACCCTGAGCCAGCTGGCGAAGCAGCAACGTTTCGGCGAAGGCCAGTTCGCATTGCCTTCACTGGCTGACAACATTGGCGTGGAAGCGCAGTCGCTGGTGCAGGCCATTGGCGCGCTGTGGGGCGCCGGCATGCACATCGCCACCGATGGCCTCGATAGCCGTCGACGCCGCCATCGTCTCGAACTTCCGACCTATCCATTCGAACGCAAGACCTACTGGTTGCCGGCGATTGCCGAAACGTCCGCGGCGACCAACGTGATTTCCGGGGAGAGTTCCATGTCTGCAAGCAATCCAATGCCCGCCGATCCGGCGCCGGCCATCAATCCCGACGTGATCGCGCGCATCCGCGGGGTGTTCGAGGACGTCTCCGGCATCGACATGGCAGGCATGCGCGACGACGCCAATTTCGTCGAAGCAGGGCTGGATAGCCTGACGCTGACCCAGATCGCCCTGCAACTGCAGAAGACCTTCGGCAGCAAGATCAGCTTCCGCCAGTTGATGGGCGAATATTCGACACTGGCGCGACTCGGCGCGACGCTCGCAACAACGATGGCCCCGGCCCGCGTCGAGCCCCAGGCACCGATGATTGCCGCCGTGTCGGCAGCGATGCCCGCCACCGCTCCTGCAATCGCGATACCGATCGCCGTCCACGGCGACGTGCAACAGTTGATTGCCCAGCAGATGCAGTTGATGCAGCGCCAGCTCGAACTGCTCGGCGCCGCATCCGTTGCTCCAGCACAGGCGACCATCACGGCTGCGCCTGTCGCCCCGGTTGCACCATCATCACCCGCGGCATCGCCATCTTCCGATCAGGCCGAAGCGGATGCATTGGCGCATACCCGCTACGACGTCAAGAAGGCCTTCGGTGCAATCGCCCGCATCGACAACGCGGCATCGTCCGAACTGGGGCC
>JAEKKW010000101.1 GCA_019510195.1 Lysobacterales bacterium
GTACTGGCTCACCGAAATCTCCGGCATTCCGTATGGCCTGATGGGCGAGATGCTGCAGGATGGCGGCAATCCCTGGCGCGGCATGGTGTTCGGCATGACCAATCGCATGCCGTGGACCGGCGGCGACCCACGCAACCTGTGGAAAGCCTGGGATGCGTTCGGCATCGAGCAGTCGGAAATGATCGGCTGGTGGGCAACGGACGTGCCGGTGAAGACCGGTCGCAAGGATGTGCTTGCTACCGTTTACCAGCGACAGGGCAAGGCGATGGTCGCGATCGCATCGTGGGCGCCGCAGGCGACGACGGTGCCGCTGCAGATCGACTGGAAGGCGCTCGGCATCGATCCCGCGAAGGCAACGATCACCGCATCCGCAATCGACGGCTTCCAGCCGGCGCGCAGCTTCAAATCTGGTGAAGCGATTCCGCTGGAGCCGGGCAAGGGCTGGTTGCTGGTCGTGCAGTGATGTTGCGGTGAACGATCACGCCCACCCGGGCGGGCGTGATCGTGCAGGCATCACTTCATCGGCTTGCGGAACTTGTAGGCGAACTGGTCGGTGTGGCCACGAATGCTCTTGTCGAACACGATCAGCGAGTGATCGTCGGCCGGATTGCGCAGTACCGCGCTTTCGCCGACGAACTTGAATCCCGCGGCCTCGACCTGCTGTTTCACGAATGCCGGATCGATACGGTGCAGCGTCTCGGTCGCGCCGAGGCCGGAACCGGCAGTGGCGGCATGGTCGACCACGATGAAGACGCCACCGGGCTTGAGCGCCGCGAACGCCGCCTTGTCCAACGATGCCGGATCGGTCGGGCCCATGAACTTGTCGGGATAGTCGTGGTAGTTCTGCGAAGTGAAGATGATGTCGACCGGTTGCGGCGCGCTGAGCGCATCGGCCGGCTGGAACAGCACTTCGACATTCTTGAGGGTGTCCGGCAGCTTCACGGTGGCGTCGGCGTATTTGCGCATCGGTTCCGGCACCACCGCGTAGACATGGCCCTTGTCGCCGACGACCTTGCTGAAGATGCGGGTGAAGTAACCGCCGCCGGGCGCGATTTCCAGCACCTTGTCGCCGGGTTTGATGCCGGTGAATGCGGTGATCTCGGCGCCATGGCGGCGCGCGTCGTCCTTGGTGTCGTCGGCGCGCACGGGGTCGGCGATGGCGACCTTGACGTAGGCGGGGATGCCGTGGTCGTGCGCATTCTTCGCGGTGGCGAGGGAGAGGGTGGTGGCGAGTGCAAGGCCGGACAGCAGCGGAAGCAGGGTCTTCTTCATGGCGGGGCTCCGGGGTGGGATCGCCACCATACGCCTGCGGCCTGCGGCGCTCCACTGCCAACGGTCACTCTTCGGTCGCCAGCGGTGCCGGTGCGATAATCGGGGATTCCACGCACGACGCACCCGCAGGAGTTCCGCGATGGCCGATTCGACACAGCCGGCACGCCCGTCCCGACACGATCCCAGCCGGCAGATCCGCGCACCGCGCGGCAGCCAGCTCAACTGCCGGTCGTGGCTGACCGAAGCGCCGTACCGCATGCTGCAGAACAACCTCGATGCCGAGGTGGCGGAACGCCCGCAGGATCTCGTCGTCTATGGCGGCATCGGTCGCGCCGCACGTGACTGGGACTGCTACGACAAGATTCTCGAAACGCTGAAGACGCTCGGCGACGACGAGACGCTGCTGGTGCAATCGGGCAAGCCGGTCGGCGTGTTCCCGAGCCACCCCGACGCGCCGCGCGTGCTGATCGCCAATTCGAATCTCGTGCCGCATTGGGGGACGTGGGAACACTTCAACGAACTCGATCGCAAGGGCCTGATGATGTATGGCCAGATGACCGCGGGTTCGTGGATCTACATTGGGTCGCAGGGCATCGTCCAGGGCACCTACGAAACCTTCGTCGAGATGGGACGCCAGCATTACGGCGGCGATCTCACCGGCAAGTGGCTGCTGACCGCGGGCCTCGGCGGCATGGGCGGCGCGCAGCCACTGGCGGCGTCGCTGGCGGGCATGAGCAGCCTCAACATCGAGTGTCGCCAGTCGAGCATCGATTTCCGCCTGCGCACGCGCTACATCGACGAACAGGCGACCGACATCGACGACGCGCTCGCCCGCATCGAGAAATACACCCGGGCCGGCGTCGCGAAATCGATCGCGCTGCTGGGCAATGCCGCGGAAATTTTGCCGGAACTGGTGAAGCGCGGCGTGCGTCCCGATTGCGTCACCGACCAGACTTCCGCACACGATCCGGTGCATGGCTACCTGCCGCTGGGCTGGACGGTCGAACAGTGGGAAGCCGAACAGAAGGCGAATCCCGACACGGTGCGTGATGCCGCCAAGCAATCGATGCGCACGCACGTCGAGGCGATGCTGGCCTTTCACGCACAGGGCATCCCGACCGTCGATTACGGCAACAACATCCGCCAGATGGCCTTCGACGAAGGCCTGAAGAACGCCTTCGATTTCCCCGGATTCGTGCCGGCCTACGTGCGCCCGCTGTTCTGCCGCGGCGTCGGCCCGTTCCGCTGGGTCGCATTGAGCGGCGATCCCGAAGACATCTACAAGACCGATGCCAAGGTCAAGGAACTGATCCCGGATGATCCGCACCTGCACCGCTGGCTCGACATGGCGCGCGAACGCATCAGCTTCCAGGGCCTGCCGGCGCGCATCTGCTGGGTCGGACTGGGCGTGCGCCACAAGCTCGGCCTCGCCTTCAACGAAATGGTGCGCAATGGCGAACTGAAGGCGCCGGTGGTGATCGGTCGCGACCATCTCGATTCCGGCAGCGTGGCGTCACCGAATCGCGAAACCGAATCGATGAAGGATGGCAGCGATGCCGTCTCCGACTGGCCGCTGCTCAACGCGATGCTCAATGTCGCCGGTGGCGCGACCTGGGTGTCGCTGCACCACGGCGGCGGCGTCGGCATGGGCTATTCGCAGCATTCCGGCGTGGTGATCGTCTGCGATGGCACTGAAGCCGCCGACAAGCGCATCGCCCGCGTGTTGTGGAACGATCCCGGCACCGGGGTGATGCGCCACGCCGATGCCGGCTACGAGATTGCGCAGCAGTGCGCGAAAGAGCAGGGGCTGAAGTTGCCGATGCAGTGAAGGCGGCTTCCGGCCGAAGACGTTGAAGCACGCGTTCCAGGAACTCAGGGACTCAACGCGCTCGGAGTTTGATCTGGCTTACGCTGGCGCAAAGCCCTTGCTCGACTTTTTGTCGCGCTTTTCGGCCTTCTTCTCTTTCATGGTCTTGGCCGGTTTCTTTTTCTGGTCTTTCTTCTGGTTCAAGCCCTTGCTCACAGGGGTTTCCTCGGTCTGGGTGGCGCCGTGCCGCGGGATGCAGCCGGCTTGCCAAGTATGCGCTTATCGCATGTCCTCAGGCGCTCGCGCCACGCATGCGCAGCGTCAATCCCTTGAGGAAGTTGCGCAGCAACTGGTCCCCGCACGGGCGGAAATTCTTGTGGTCGGGTTGTCGGAACAATGCGCTCAACTCCGGCTTGGAAATCGGGAAGCCGGCATCGGCGAACGCCTGGTGCATGTCGACGTCCTTGAGTTCGAAGGTGACCCGGAGTTTCTTCAGCACCACGTTGTTGGTGACGCGCTTTTCGACCGATCGCAAGGGCAGGCGGTCATCCCTGCCCCGGTGGTGGACGATCAGCCCGTCAAGGAAGTGGGCAAGTACGGCATCGTTGCACTCGAGGTAGCCATCGTCCTCGTCCCGCTTCAGGAAAGCCTGGATGTCGGTCTTCTCGATGGGGAAAGCCGGGTCGGCCAGCCGGATGATCTCCACGACCCTGGCGTCGCTGAGGTCGAGCATGTAGCGGATGCTGCGGAGGATATCGTTGTTGATCACGGAGGGTCCGGGAGGCGGGGGCGGGGAACAGGGTACCGGGATCCGCGAAAGGTGCGAAAATCCGCCTCGTGAAAACTCCCCAAGGCCTGCAGGCGCTGATCGAAGACGGCGTCATCGATGAAGTACTGCGCCCGCTCAAGAGCGGCAAGGAAGCGGCCGTGTACGTGGTCCGCAGTGGCGGTGAGGTGTGGTGCGCGAAGGTCTACAAGGACATGGCGCAGCGCAGCTTCCAGCAACGCGTGCAGTACCAGGAAGGGCGCAAGGTGCGCGGCAGCCGCGAGGCGCGCGCGGTCGGCAAGGCGAGCAAGTACGGGCGCAAGCAGCAGGAAGCCGCCTGGAAGAACACCGAGGTGGATGCGCTCTACCAGCTACGAGCGGCCGGCGTGCGTGTGCCCGAGCCGTTAGGTTATTTCCATGGCGTGCTGGTGATGGAGCTGGTGACCGATGCCGAGGGGTTTTCCGCGCCACGCTTGGGTGAGGTGGAACTCTCCCCGGAACAGGCTCGCGACTACCACCGCATACTGGTGCGGCAGGTGGTGCGGATGCTGTGCTGCGGGCTGATCCATGGTGATCTGTCCGCGTACAACGTGCTGGTGGGGCCGGATGGACCGGTGGTGATCGATTTTCCGCAGGTCGTCAGCGCCGGGGGCAATAACGCCGCCCGCACGATGCTGCTGCGTGACGTGAACAACCTCACCGCGAGCCTGGGCCGCTGGGCGCCGGAGCTGCTGGACACTTGGTATGGCGAGGAGATGTGGGCGCTGTTCGAGGCCGGTGGCCTGCATCCGGAGTCGGAGCTCACGGGTGAATTCGAACACGACGAGCGGGCCGTCGACCTCGACAGCGTCCGCCATGCCATCAACGATGCGCGCGAGGAAGCATTGATCCGGCAGCAGGGCCGTGAGGCAGCTGCGGAGGCGGACTAAGCGGGTGGCATCACGCAGTCTGGAGCAACCACTCACCAATCCGTCGGCGTGTAATCCTTCAGGAACTGTCCCCACACGTGCTCGCCGGTGTTGAAGCCGTGGATGATCGGGTCGACGATGCGGGCGGCACCATCAACGATGTCCAGTGGCGGATGGAAGCGTTCCTCGATGATTTTGCGCGCGGCGATCTCGACTGGATCCTCATCGGTCACCCAACCGGTGTCGACGCTGTTCATGTGGATGCCGTCACCGTGGTAATCGGCGGCCGCGGTGCGCGTCATCATGTTGAGCGCGGCTTTGGCCATGTTGGTGTGCGGGTGCTTGGTCGTCTTGAAATTGCGGTAGAACTGGCCTTCGACCGCCGAGACATTGACGATGTGCTTGTCGCGGCCCGGGTGTTGGCCGTCGGGCGTGCGCAGCATCAGCGGCTTCAGGCGCGCGTTGATGATGAACGGCGCGATCGCGTTGACCAGTTGTGTTTCCAGCAACTCCACCGACGGCACCTCGTCCATCTGCAGGCGCCATGAATTGCGCTCGCGCAGGTCGATTTGCTGCAGGTCCTGGTCGAGCCGACCCTCGGGGAACAGATGCGATTGGCCGAGCAATTCATCGGCCAGCAGCGGCACCTGCGAAAGTTCTGCCGCGCGGGTGAGGCCGGCGGAACCAGGGATATCGCGCGCGTTAGCCTGCAAGGCGGTGAACTGTCCGTCGTGCACCAGGTCGGTGCTGCGCAGGCCTTCGTAGCGACCAATCAGTTTGCGCACGTATTCGGGCATGGCGTGCACCACGGTGGTTTCGCCTTCCATCATGTGCGCGTAGAACGCGGGCGGGCGGCGCACGGTCTGGCAGGCATTGTTGATGATGAAATCCAGGCGCGGGCGCGTGGCCAGCAGTTGCGTGCAGAACGCCTCCACGCTGGGTGTGTGGCGCAAGTCCAGGCCGAACACTTCCAGCCGATGG
>JAEKKW010000102.1 GCA_019510195.1 Lysobacterales bacterium
CCTGCGCCAGCGTCTGGTTGGCGAGCAGGTGCTTGGTGAAGGCATCGAGGAAGGCGCCGGCATCGGCGTCGATGGCGCGACCACCGGGCGGCCCGCCGGTATTGTTGACCAGGATGTGCACCGGTCCGCGCGCTGCGAGTTCGCTGGCCTTCTCGCCGAGTCCGACGGTGTCGGCGGCATCGGCAACGATCAGGCCATGTTTCTGGCCGTTCGACATCGGCAATGCGCGCAACACGTCTTCCAGTGCGTCGCGACGTCGCGCCAGCACGGTCACTTCGGCCCCGAGTAGCGCCAGTTCGTGCGCGGTGGCGCGGCCGATGCCTTCGGAAGCACCGCAGACCAATGCGCGTTTGCCGGAGAGGTCCAATTCCATGTCATGTCTCCTGGGAGGGAGTATCGAGCGTGGCGAACATCATCGCGCCGATTTCGCGTTCGCGCTCCAGCGGGGATACCGCGAGCCGCGCTGCGACGCCGCGACGGTTCGCTTCCGGATGATTCTGGTTGAGCTTGTGGGTGATTTCGATGCGTCGCGGACGGAAGCGGAGACCGATGATGCCCCGGATTTGCACGCGTTCGGCGGGATTGTCGGGATCGAGTCGCCAGTCGCCGCCAACCGTGCTTTCGAAGTGCGTCGCCAGTCGCCCGACGATGTCGAGCAAGGTGGCCTCATCGGTGATGGCTTCGAGCTCACCGTGCAGATGCGCGGTCGCATAGTCCCAGGTCGGTACGCGCACCTGTTCGGCCTTGTCGGCATACCACGATGGTGAAACATAGGCGTGCGGCCCGTGCACAATCATCGTCGCCTGCCCGGATGTGCCTGCTTGCGGATTGGGCCGCGCCCAGTGGCCTTCGATCAGGATGTCATCGCCAACCCGGCGATACAGCACCGGGAGATGGGTGATGCGCGGCTCGCCATCCGCCACGGTGATCAGGGTGACGAAGGGATCGCGTGCGAACAGCGCGTCCAACGCCGCGGGATCATTCACGGCGAAAGCGCGCGGTGTGTACATCAGGCGCGTGCGCCGAGCATTTGCACCATCAATGGCCGCAATGCGTCGTCGCTGGCCGCGCGCGGCGGCGCCACTTCGCCGAGACGAAAGCCGCGGGCGAGCGCATCGTCTTCATCGAGTCCGTCGAGCGCGACGAACTCGGCATCCATCAACGCGGCGCGCGCGGTGTCGGGACTGTCGTAGGACAAGGTGTTGCCATCGGAATCGAGGACTTCCGCGGTGCCGGCTTCGCGCACGCGCAGGCGTGCCCACACCAGAGTGCGGCCGAGACTGGCCAGCCACCATTCGTCGTGCTGGAAGGAATCGTTGATCATGTTCAGTACCGGCTGAGGGCGGGGAAGATCGCCGAGACCAGCCACAGCAGTCCGGCCGCCAGCAATCCGCCGATGATCACCAGCAGGGCGACGCGTGCCGGGGTGGCGAGCCCGGTGAAGCTGCGGTCACGCACTTCTCGGTAATGCCCGAGCAGCAACCACGACAGCGCCTTCGGATTGAGGAAGGAAAAGTCGCCGATGTGGCCGCGCAGGCCGGGATGGCGGTCGCGCAGGTGCACCAGCGACAACGGCCAGAAGATCACGAAGGCGCAGAAGCCGGCGATCGCGGTGGCGAGGAACAACATGGCGAAGAACAGGATCATCAGAACTCCGCGCTGCCGGGCGCGCGCGGGTAGGCGATGGCGTCGCGGATGTTGCCGAGTCCGCAGACGTACACCACCAGGCGCTCGAAGCCGAGGCCGAAGCCGGCGTGCGGCACGCTGCCGTAGCGGCGGAAATCGCGATACCAGTCGTAGTGCGCAGGATCGAGGCCGAACTGCGCCATGCGCGCGTCGAGCACGTCGAGGCGTTCCTCGCGCTGGCTGCCGCCGATGATTTCGCCGATGCCGGGTGCCAGCACGTCCATCGCGGCGACGGTCTTGCCGTCGTCGTTGAGGCGCATGTAGAACGCCTTGATCTGTTCCGGATAGTTCATCACCACGACCGGGCGGCCGACGTGTTCTTCCGTCAGCCAGCGTTCGTGTTCGGTCTGCAGGTCAAGGCCCCATTCCACCGGGAATTCGAACTTCTTGTTCGATGCTTGCAGCAGCTTGATCGCTTCGCTGTAATCGATGCGTTCGAACGGTGCGTTGATGAAGCCCTCGAGGCGCGTGACCGCATCCTTCTGCACGCGTTCGGCGATGAAGGCCATGTCGTCGGCGCGCTCGTCGAGCACGGCACGGAACAGGTACTTGAGGAATTCCTCGGCGAGATCGGCGTCGTCATTCAGGTCGGCGAAGGCGATTTCCGGCTCGATCATCCAGAACTCGGCGAGGTGGCGCGTGGTGTTGCTGTTCTCGGCGCGGAAGGTCGGGCCGAAAGTGTAGACCTTGCTCAGGCTGAGGCAATAGGCCTCGACGTTGAGCTGGCCGGACACGGTCAGGAAGGTTTCCTTGCCGAAGAAGTCGCGGCTGAAATCGACCCGGCCGTCCTTGCCGATCGGCAGGTTGGCCATGTCCAGCGTGGAGACGCGGAACATCTGGCCGGCGCCTTCGGCGTCCGAGGTGGTGATGATCGGCGTCGAGATCCAGAAGAAGCCGCGCTCGTGGAAGAAGCGGTGGACCGCCATCGCCAGCGTGTTGCGGATGCGGGTGACCGCGCCGAACAGGTTGGTGCGCGGCCGCAGGTGGGCGACTTCACGGAGGAATTCCGCCGACATCGGCTTGGGCTGGATCGGGTAGGTGAGGGGATCCTCGACCCAGCCCACCACTTCGATCGAATCTGCCTGGATCTCGAAACCCTGGCCCTTGCCTTGCGACTTCACCAGCTTGCCGCTGGCGATCACCGCGCAGCCGGGCGTGAGGCGCTTGATTTCCTCGAAATTGGCCAGGGCATCGGTCGCGACGGCCTGGATCGGGGCGAAGCAGGAACCGTCGCTGACGTTCACGAAGGCGAGGTTGGATGAACCGCGCACCGTCCGCACCCAGCCGCGCACGCGCACCGCGCCGCCCTCGGGCAATTTGCCAGCCAACGCATCGGCCACCGAAGTCGTGGTCATCTCTTGAGTCCCGCCTGATCCATACCCATGTTGAACCGGTGAGTTTAAACGACGTTCGTCAATCATCCCGCTAGAATTGTCCCCATGATCACCCTCGCTCCCGCCGCCCTGGAACGCATCCGCGGCTATCTCGCCGCCGAACCCGGCAAGGCCGGCCTGCGCTTCGGCGTCCACCGCACCGGTTGCTCGGGTTGGGGCTACCGGATCGAGATGGCGGATGCCGCCGTTCCCGGCGACCACGATTTCGCCCAGCAGGGCGTGCACGTGCTGGTCGACGCCGACAGCCTGCCCCTAGTCGATGGCACCGAGATCGACTTCATCAAGCAAGGCCTGAACGAGCAGTTCGTGTTCCGCAATCCCAATGTGAAGGGCGAATGCGGCTGCGGCGAGAGCTTCACCACGGACGCCGATCGCGCGGGCTGAAACCGAACAATCGCCCGGGCGATTGCTGGGCCCCGCAACCCATTGATTCGTGTCATAATGTCCGGCTCTCGCCACCGCGGGAGCTTGCCCGAACGCGTCGGTCCGCCGATGGCCGAGGGCTTTCCGGCCGGCATCCCGCCTTCCGGTCACCCACAAGGAATCCACAATGCGTCATTACGAAGTCGTGTTCCTGGTCCATCCGGACCAGAGCGAACAGGTGCCGGGCATGATCGAGCGCAACAGCGCCACGATCACCAATGCCGGCGGCAAGGTCCACCGCGTCGAGGATTGGGGCCGCCGCATGCTGGCCTACCCGATCAACAACCTGGTCAAGGCCCATTACGTCATGCTCAACATCGAGTGCGAGCAGGCGACGCTGAACGAACTGGCCGATGCCTTCCGCTTCAACGATGCGGTGCTGCGCCACCTCGTCATCGTGCGCGACGAAGCCGAGACCGAACAGTCCCTGATCATGAAGAACAAGGACGAGAAGGGCGACAAGCCGGAGCGCGGCGAGCGCCGCCGTCGCGACGAAGAAGGTGACGCCCCGAGCGAAGCCGCCGACGACAACGCCGAAGCCGCCTGAGGAGCACACCCATGTCCAAGTTCTTCCGCCGCCGCAAGTTCTGCAAGTTCACCGCCGAAGGTGTCAAGGAGATCGATTACAAGGATCTCGGCACCCTGCGCCAGTACATCACCGAGAACGGCAAGATCATCCCGAGCCGCATCACCGGCACCAAGTCGCACTACCAGCGCCAGCTGGCGACTGCCGTGAAGCGCGCGCGTTTCCTCGCGTTGTTGCCCTATACGGACAACCACGACGTTTGATTTCCAGTCCATCCGGACAACTGAAAGCTGCGGTCACGTACCGCTAACGGAGACATCCAAATGAAGCTCATCCTCCTGCAGAAAGTGCAGAACCTCGGCACCCTCGGCGACACCGTCACCGTGAAGCCGGGCTATGGCCGCAACTACCTGGTGCCGCAGGGCAAGGCCGTTCCGGCCACCCCTGCCAACCTGGAACAGTTCGAAACCAAGCGCGCCGAATACGAAGCCAAGGCCCAGGCCGTCCTGGACGAAGCCGAAAGCCGCCGCGGCAAGCTGGAAGGCCAGAAAGTGACCGTCAAGTCGCATGCCTCGGCCGAAGGCAAGCTGTATGGTTCGGTGACCCCGCGCGACATCGCCGAAGCCCTGACTGCCGCCGGCCATCCGGTGCAGAAGAGCGAAGTGGTGCTGGGTGAAGGCCCGCTGCGCCACGTTGGCGAGTTCGACGTGATGGTGCATTTCGCCGCTGGCGTCGAGACGCCGGTGAAGGTGATCATCGAAGCCGACGCCGCGTAATCCTGCTTCGTCGCGACATCGGAACGGGCGCTACGGCGCCCGTTTTCGTTGGTGTCGTCGCAGCGGTTGAGATGCGCACGGGTTATTCAATGGATATCCACGGGTTCGCACGGGTTATCCACAGCATGTCCCCGCGAACGCCACAGTATTCCCCCCGGGTTGTGCGTAGCGGTCGCATCGGGTCCGTGATTAGATGGACGCTTCGACCCTCCTTCCATCCCCATCCGCCGGCGCGGGCAGCCTGATGCCTGCAGAGAGAGGTTTTGCCCCGATGTCGTCGCGCCCGCGTTTCACCCGACAGGACAGTCAATCCGATCCGCGCGTCGAGCACCTGCGGATACCGCCGCAGTCGGTGGAAGCGGAGCAGGCGGTGCTGGGCGGCCTGATGCTGGTGCCGGAGTCGTTCGATCGCATCGCCGATATCCTCACCGATCGCGATTTCTATCGCCGTGACCACCAGCAGATCTACCGCGCCATCCGCGAACTGAGCGACAAGGGCAAGCCCTTCGACGCGGTGACCCTGGGCGAATGGTTCGAATCGACCGGGCAGTCGGAACTGGTCGCCGGTGGCGCCTATCTGATCGAACTCGCCAGCACCACGCCGTCGGCCGCGAACATCCGCGCCTATGCCGAGATCGTGCGCGACAAGGCGACGCTGCGGCAATTGATCGACGTCGGTTCGGAGATCGTCAACGACGCCTTCCAGCCCGAGGGGCGCGACAGTGCGGAGATCCTCGCCAAGGCCGAGCAGGAAGTGTTCAAGATCGCCGAGGCCGGCAGTCGCGGTCGCGAGGATTTCGTGCCGGTGCTGCGCGCGTTGAACGAAGCCGTCGACGTCCTGCAGGAACGCAGCGACAGCGGTGGCGGCGTCACCGGCCTGCCGACCGGTTATACCGAGTTCGACGAGATGACCGCCGGCCTGCA
>JAEKKW010000139.1 GCA_019510195.1 Lysobacterales bacterium
GGGCGGCGAATTGTCGCGCTTCATCCTCGCGCTCAAGGTCAGCCTGGCCGAGGAAGGCGGGGCGGCGACGATGATCTTCGACGAGATCGATCGCGGCGTCGGCGGCGCGGTCGCCTCGGCGATCGGCGAACGCCTCGCGCGATTGGCGGATCGCACGCAATTGCTGGTGGTGACGCACAGCCCGCAAGTCGCGGCGCGCGGCGGGCAGCATTATTTCATCGCCAAGTCTTCCGACGGCCTCGTCACGCGCACCGGTGTGATCGCGCTCGATAGCGTTGCGCGGCGCGAGGAGATTGCCCGTATGTTGTCGGGCGCGACGATCACCGATGAGGCGCGTGCCCAGGCCGAACGCTTGCTCGAAGCGGCATGAGCACGCGTCCCTCCCGCCGCGCCGGAGTGCTTGCCTGGATTAGTGCGGTCCTGTTGCCGATCGGCCTGGTGCCGCTCGCCTGGATGACGGCGCTTGCTACCGGCTATTGCGAGTTCGATTGCGGAACGCTCGGCACGCTCGCCATCGACGGCTTGATCGCTGCGTGCGTCCTGTTGTTGCTCGCGTGGTTGTGGCTGGCGATAGCGATGGTCCGCCGGCGGGTGACGCGGGCGGTATTGGTGATAGCGATCGTCGCGGACCTCATCCTGATCGTGCTCGGCGGAATCGCCGCCTGGACGTTCGGCGCGGTTTGATGGGAATTTTTGACCTCGTCTTCGCCGGCGTGCTGATCGTTGCCACGGTCGGGGCGATGATCTGGTTTCCCGACATTCCGGGCGGCACCGAAGGGCATCACGAAGCGCTCACCGCGCGATACGAAAAAAGCGACGACGGTGTGATCGACGATCATCCCAGCTATGGCGACGCGGCGGTCGCTTACGTCGATCGCATCGTCGACCGGCAATTGACCAAGGCACGCGGCATCCTTGCCTTTGATGGCCTGATCCTCGCCTTTCTCGGCCTGATTGCACGGTCCACGGCGAAACTCGATATCGCAACGGCGCATATGGTGCCGGTTCTGCTGCTGATGGGATTGCTCGCCGGTTCCAGCGCGATCTGTCTTTTCCTGTTCCGCGCGCGCTGGGGCTATGTCGCCGATTTCAGGACCTTCTCGCGCGAAATCGCGGCCACACTCGCCCTCACGCGGCGACGGTCATTCTGGATCGAGCGGACAGTGCGGCTGTCGCTGCTGTCGCTCGCGGGAATCGTTGTCCTCGTGGTCGCGACGGTGGTCGGGCACTAGAAGGGGATTTTCACCTTCGCCATGATCGCTTTCGAGGTGAACCCGCCGACCTCCCGCGCCGTCGTGCCGACACCGGCCTTGGCGCCCCCGGGCAGATCGACGACCGAGCGGACCGGTTTTTCAGCGAAACTGGGCATCCGGCTGATATCGATGTCCATCATCTTGCGGCGC
>JAEKKW010000086.1 GCA_019510195.1 Lysobacterales bacterium
GGTGGCGGTGCGCGAGATGACCGCGAGCTTCAGCGGCACCGCGCCGCTGGATGCGCGTGGCGATGCGCAGGTGGTGGCCAAGACGTCGGGCATCGCCGAGCGGGTGCTGGCCGAGGAGGGTCAGCACGTGCGCGAAGGCCAGGTGCTGGTGCAGCTCGATTCCGCGCAGCAGGTCTTGCGCGTGCAGCAGATGGGTGCGCAAGTGGAGAAGCTGGCGCGCAACCTCGCGCGATCGGAAGAACTGGCCAAGCAGAAGATGGTCAGCGCCAACGATGTCGAGCAATTGCGCTTCGACCTGCAGAACGCGCGCGCTCAGCTCAACCTGGCGAAGCTCGATCTGTCCTATACCCGCGTGACCGCGCCGATTTCCGGCGTGATCGCCCAGCGCTCGATCAAGGCCGGCAACCTGGTGCAGATCAGCACGCCGATCTTCCGCATCGTCGAGAACGATCGCCTGGAAGCGACGCTCAACGTGCCGGAGCGCAGCCTCGAGGCGATCCGCAACGGCCTGCCGGTGACGATGACGGTCGATGCCGTGCCCGGCAAGACTTTCGAAGGCAAGGTCACCCGCATCTCGCCGGTGGTGGATTCCGGCAGCGGCACCTTCCGCGTGGTCTGCGCCTTCGATGGCGGCGGCGTGCTGCAACCGGGCATGTTCGGGCGCATCGCGGTGGTGTTCGATCGCCGCGCCGGTGCGCTGGCGATCCCGCGCATCGCCATGCTCGAGGACGACAACCAGGCCGCGGTGTTCACCGTGCGCGATGGCAAGGCCGCGCGCGTGCCGATCAAGACCGGTTATGTCGACGGCGAATGGGTGGAGGTGCTGTCGGGCCTCAAGTCGGGTGATCCGGTGGTGACCGCGGGCAAGGCCGCGCTGCGCGACGGCGTGGCGGTGCAGGTGATCAGTGGCAAGGCTGCAGCAACGGCGCAGGTCGCGAAGACGCCATGAACAACGCCGCCGACGGACACGAGGGCCACGACGCCACGCCGGCATCGGGCGGATTGATCGCACTGGCGACGCGTCGCCGCGTCACCGTCGCGATGTTCTGGGTGACGATGTTCCTGTTCGGCGTGATCGCGCTGGCGGCGCTCAAGGTCAACCTGCTGCCGGACCTCAGCTACCCGACGCTGACCGTGCGCACCGATTACACCGGTGCCGCGCCCTCGGAAATCGAAACGCTGATCTCGCAGCCGTCGGAAGAAGCGCTGGGCGTGGTCAAGGGCCTGCGCAAGATGAAGTCGATATCGCGCACCGGCCAGAGCGACGTGGTGCTGGAATTCGCCTGGGGCACCAACATGGACCAGGCCAGCCTCGAAGTGCGCGACAAGATGGATGCGCTGCAATTGCCGCTGGATGCCAAGCGTCCGGTGCTGTTGCGCTTCAATCCGTCGACGCAGCCGATCGTGCGCATCGCGCTTGCGCCGAAGACCGCGCGTCCCGGCGCCGATGGCATCGACACGCAATTGGTGGGCCTGCGTCGCTACGCCGACGACGACCTCAAGAAGAAACTGGAAACTGTTGCCGGCGTCGCCGCCGTGAAGGTGGCCGGTGGCCTCGAAGACGAGGTGCAGGTCGACATCGACCAGCGCAAGCTCGCGCAACTGGGCTTGAGCGTCGATACCGTGATCCAGCGCCTGCAACAGGAGAACATCAATGTCTCCGGCGGTCGCCTGGAAGAAGGCAGCCAGCGTTATCTGGTGCGCACGGTCAACCAGTTCCCGAACATCGACACCATCCGCAACCTGCTGCTGACCGTGCAGAGCGGCAGCACCGGCAGCAGTGACGCCACGCTGCGCTTCGCGCGGCTGGCGGCGAGCAGCGGTTCGGCGGAAATGATCGCGGCGGCATCCGCGGCGCAGGGTGGCAGCGGCGGTTCGGTGCCGATCCGGCTCGGCGATGTCGCGACGGTGCGCCAGGGCTTCAAGGAACGCGAGGCAATCATCCGCTTGGAAGGCCGCGAAGCGGTCGAGCTGGCGATCTACAAGGAAGGCGATGCCAACACCGTCGCCACCGCCGACGCATTGCAGAAGCGCCTGGATTCGATCAAGGGCGACCTGCCCAAGGACATGGACCTGCAGATCATCGACGACCAGTCGATATTCATCCGCAATGCCATCCATGACGTGAAGATGGATGCGGTGATCGGCGGCATGCTCGCCATCCTGATCATCTTCCTGTTCCTGCGCGACGGCTGGAGCACGTTCGTGATCTCGCTGTCGCTGCCGGTATCGATCGTCTCGACGTTCTTCTTCATGGATCGTCTCGGCCTCAGCCTCAACGTGATGTCGCTCGGTGGCCTCGCGCTGGCGACCGGCCTGGTGGTGGATGACTCGATCGTGGTGCTGGAATCGATCGCCAAGGCGCGCGAACGCGGACTCGGCATCGTCCAGGCGGCGATCGCCGGTACGCGCGAAGTCGGCATGGCGGTCGTCGCATCGACCCTGACCACGGTCGCGGTGTTCCTGCCGCTGGTGTTCGTGCAGGGCATCGCCGGCCAGTTGTTCCGCGACCAGGCCCTGACCGTGGCGATCGCGGTGGCGACGTCGCTGGTGGTGTCGATGACGCTGATCCCGATGCTGTCGTCGATCCGCGGCCGCAATCTCGACAGCTTCCCGGAAGAACCGCCGCATCCGAAGTGGCATCCGCAGAAGGGCTGGCAGAAACCGATCGCATGGATTGGTCGCGCGGTCGGTTGGGCCGTGCGTTTCATCGGCTACGGCTTCGCATGGATCGTGATGCGGACATGGAACGCGCTGTCGGCGGTGATCGGCCCGGTGATGCGCAAGGCCAGCGATCTTTCGATGGCACCATACGAGCGCGCCGAACGCGGCTACCTGCGCCTGTTGCCGGCGGCGTTGCAGCGCCCGGTGCTGGTGGTGGTGCTGGCGACCGCGGCCTTCGTTGGCGCGTTGTTGCTGGTGCCGATGCTGGGTGCCGACCTGATTCCGCAGCTGGCGCAGGATCGCGTCGAGATGACGATGAAGTTGCCGCCGGGCACGCCGCTGCGCATCACCGACGACGTGCTGCACCAGGTCGCGACCGAGAACGCGAAGACGCCCGGCGTGCGCCTGCGCTATGGCGTGAGTGGTACCGGCACGCGCCTTGATGCCAGCCCGACCGAAAGCGGCGAGAACATCGGCAAGCTCAGCATCGTGATGGAGAAAAGCGGCGATACCAGGACCGAGGCCGCGGCGGTCGATGCCTTCCGCAAGAGCATGGCCAGCCATCCCGGCGCTCAGGTCGATTTCGCCCGCCCCGAACTGTTCGCGTTCGCGCCACCGCTGGAAATCGAGGTGCGCAGCGACAGCCTCGATACCTTGAAGACGGCCGGGCAGAAGCTCGCGGCGATGTTGCGCAACAATCCGCACTACACCGACGTCAAGTCGAGCGTGGAGCAGGGCTTCCCGGAAATCCAGATCCGCTTCGACGCCGATCGCGCCGCCGCGCTCGGATTGACCACGCGCCAGATCGCCGACGTGGTGGTGAACAAGGTCGCGGGCAACGTCGCCACGCGCTACAGCTTCCGCGATCGCAAGATCGACGTGCTGGTGCGCGCCAACGAAACCGATCGCGGTTCGGTCGACGCGATCCGCAACATCATCGTCAACCCCGGCAAGGGCGCGCCGGTGGCGCTGTCCACCGTCGCCGACATCGTCCAGACCACCGGCCCCAGCGAAATCCATCGCGCCGACCAGCGCCGCGTCGCCATCGTCTCCGCCAATCTTTCCGGCATCGATCTCGGTGGCGCGGTGAAGGAAGTGCAGAAGATGGTGGTCGACGATCCGCTCGGCGCCGACGTCGGCATGCACATTGGCGGCCAGGGCGAGGAGCTCGGCGATTCCATCAAGTCGCTGCTGTTCGCCTTCGGCCTCGCGATCTTCCTGGTCTACCTGGTGATGGCATCGCAGTTCGAATCGCTGCTGCACCCCTTCGTCATCCTCTTCACCATTCCGTTGGCCCTGGTCGGCGCGGTGCTGGCGCTGTTCCTGACGCGTTCGCCGGTGTCGGTGGTGGTGTTCATCGGTTTGATCCTGCTGGTCGGCCTGGTGGTGAAGAACGCGATCATCCTGATCGACAAGGTCAACCAGTTGCGCGAGGAGGGCATGCCCAAGCAACAGGCGTTGATCGAAGGTGCGCGTTCGCGACTGCGTCCGATCATGATGACGACGCTGTGCACACTGTTCGGCTTCCTGCCGCTGGCGCTGGCCTTCGGCGAAGGCGCGGAGGTGCGCAGCCCGATGGCGATCACGGTGATCGGTGGCCTGCTGGTGTCGACATTGCTGACGCTTGTGGTGATCCCGGTGGTGTATGACCGCCTCGATCGCCATGACGATGCGTTCTACCGCGAACGCGGCCGCCGCAAGCACGAGGCGCTCGACGTCGTCGAGTCCGATGCAGTCGTGTCCGATCAAGAACCGGCAGCCTGAGGTCGCACGATGACGCTGCTCGACGATCTCAACACCACCAAGGGCCCGACCAGTACGGCCTGGTCGAAATGGTTTGCCGAACTCAGCATCAAGCGCCCCGTCAGCACGATCATGCTGTTCGTGTCGCTGGTGGTTGTGGGCCTGATCGCCGCGGTGCGCCTGCCGCTGGAATCGATGCCGGAAATGACCGCGCCGTTCCTGTTCGTGCAATTGCCGTATGCAGGTTCGACGCCCGAGGAAGTCGAACGCAACGTGTTGCGCCCCGCCGAGGAGGCGCTGGGCACGATGAGCGGCATCAAGTCGATCAACGGTCGCGCCAATGCCGATGGCGCGCAGCTGATGGTGTGGTTCACCGACTGGGGCCGCGACGTCGCGGTCGCGGCGGCCGATGCACGTCAGCGCCTGGATGCCTCGCGCGACCAGTTCCCGGACGATTTCCAGCGCTATTTCGTCTGGCGCTGGTCGACCAGCGACCAGTCGGCGATGACGATCCGCCTGACCAGCAAGAGCGGCGACCTGCGTTCGCAAGCGGATCGCATCGACCGCGACTTCAAGCGCCAGCTCGAGCGGTTGCCCGGCGTCGCCCGCGTCGAGGTCGACGGCATTCCGGAAATGGAAGTGGAGATCGCGCTGCATCCCGATCGCCTGACTGCCGCCGGCGTCGCGCTGAACGAGCTCGTCACCCGCATGCAGTCGGCGAACTTCGCGGTATCCGCCGGCGAGATCGAGGACGGCGGCATGCGCCTGCGTGTGCAGCCCAGCGGCGAGTTGCGCAACCTGCAGCAATTGCGCGACATGCCGGTCAATTCCAAGGGCATCCGCCTTGGCGACATCGCCGACGTCGGGCTCAAGCCCAAGCGCATGGACTACGCGCGCATCATCGACGGCCGTCCCGCGGTCGCCATCGACGTCTACAAGGAACGTACCGCCAACCTGGTGGAAATGAGCAAGGTGGTGCGGACCAAACTCGACGAGATCAAGGCGTCGGGTGGCGCGCGCGGCATCGACATGGAAATCGTCGACGACGCCGGCAAGGGCGTGATCAGTTCGTTGTCGGCACTGGCGGAAGCCGGGGGGATCGGCCTGGTGTTGTCGATCGCGGTGCTGTTCTTCTTCCTCCGCCATTGGCCGTCAACGCTGATGGTGACGCTGGCGATCCCGATCTGTTTCATCATGACGCTCGGCTTCATGTATTTCGCCGGCGTCACCCTCAACGTGCTGTCGATGATGGGCCTGTTGCTGGCGATCGGCATGCTGGTCGACAACGC
>JAEKKW010000087.1 GCA_019510195.1 Lysobacterales bacterium
CGACTTTCGCGCAGCCACACGCCCGCATACAGGCCGATCAGGCTGCTGGCGATCGACGGCAGGGTCGCGAGCAATCCTTCGGGATCATGGACCTGTCCGGTCACCGTGTCGTGATCCCACACGTAGCGACCGAACACTGCGCCATCGACGTGGTCGACGATGTTGTTCCATTTCGCCAGCGTGCCGCCCGACATCAGCAACAACGCATAGCCACCGAGCAACGCGACGATCGCGATCCACCATGTGCGCTTCGGCGTGTAGATGGCAAACATCGATACCACCGCGAAACAGACGCCGATCCGCTGCAACACGCCCGGCCAGCGCATCTCGCGTCCCGGCAGCCACCACGCCGCCAGCGCATTGATCGCCAATCCCAAAGCGATGATGCGCAGCGCACGCCACAACGCCGCATTGCGCAACACCTTCGCTGTCGCGCCCCGCTCCAGCCGCGGCAGGATCGCCAGTGCGACCGACGCGCCCATCACGAACAGGAAGAACGGGAAGACCAGGTCGGTCGGCGTGCACCCGTTCCATTCCGCGTGTTCCAGCGGCGCATAGACGTGATCCCAGGTTCCGGGGTCGTTGACCAGCAGCATCGCCGCCACGGTCAATCCGCGCAGGGCATCGACCGAGGCGAATCGCTGCGGCTTGGCGACCACGCTCATTTCAGTGCGTCGGCCGCCGCGACGATGTCCTCGTCCTTGGGAATCACCAGGAAGGCCGCGCCCGCCAGCGGCGTGTAGGTATCGGCGCCGACCACGCGCTTGAGCGGCTTGCCGCCGAAACCGGCTTCGGTGATCGCGGTGATCACGCCTTCGCCGATGCCGGCGCTGAAGCGGCCTTCATCGACGACGAGGATGCGCTCGCATTCACCGGCATGTTTCGCGATCGCCGCATGGTTCAACGGCACCAGCCAGCGCAGGTCGACCGTGCGCACTTTCCATCCGTGTTTCTTCTCGATCTCGCGGGCCGCGCGCAGACTCATCGGCACGCCATTGCCATAGGTGAAGATCACGCAATCGTTGGATTCGGGTTGGTACACGCGTTCCTCACCCACCACCAGCGCCTGGTCGGGCGTCGGATACTGGGTCAGCCACTGGCCATCGCCCGGTTCGTACAGGTCCTTGGCCATGTACAGCGCGATCGGCTCGAGGAAGACGGTGACGCGGCCATCGACCTTCGCCAATGCCGCCAGCGTGCGCAGCATCATCGCCGCATCGTCGCCGCGCGACGGGCAGCCGACGACGATGCCGGGAATGTCGCGCAGCGCGGTGATCGAATTGTCGTTGTGGAAATGCCCACCGAAGCCGCGTTGGTAGCCGAGACCGGCGATGCGGACCACCATCGGGTTGGCAAACTGGTTGTTGCTGAAGAACTGCAGCGACGCCGCCTCGCCGCGGATCTGGTCGATCGCGTTGTGGAGATAGGCCAGGTACTGGATTTCCGGGATCGGCAGCATCCCCATGTTGGCAAAGCCCTGGGCCATGCCGAGGATCATCGTTTCGTCGAGCAGCGTGTTGAACACGCGGCGATTGCCGAACGCCTTGTGCAGGCCCTTGGTGACGGTATAGACGCCGCCCTTCTGCGCCACGTCCTCGCCGAACAGCAGCGTGTCCGGATACTTGGCGAAGAGATCGTGCAGCGCGTTGTTGATCTGGATGGCGAGATGACGCGGCGGCAGTTTCTCCGGCAATTTTTCCGGGCTGCCGAAGGCCTGGATGCGTGCATCCGGCAACGGCGGGCGCCCCGCTTCGGCGGCGACCTTGTCCGGCGTGTACGGTGCCAGCGGCTGCACCACGTGTTCCAGCGTTTCGATGCGCGGACGACGATCGGCGTCTTCGGCAGCGGCGAAGCATTTCCTGCGAGTCGATTCGTAGAGATCGAGGATGTCCTGCTTCGACAACAGGCCCGATTCCAGCGCGATCGTCGCGCTGCGCAGCAGCGGGTCGCTGGCCTCGACCTTCACCAGTTCGTCGACGCTGCGCCATTCGACCTCGAAGTCGGTGCCGGCGTGGCCCATGATGCGGGTCGTGCGCAGGTGCAGGAAGGTCGGGCGACGCGTGCTCCGGCAGTGTTCTACCGCACGCACCACGTCACCGTAACCGCTGGCGAGATCGAGGCCGTCGGCGGTGAAGTAATCGAGGTCGGGACGATTGCGGAAACTCTCGCCGATCCAGCCACCCGGCGTCTTCACCGAAATGCCGATGCCGTTGTCCTCGCACACGAACAGCACCGGCGCCGGCAGCTTCTGGTAGGCGGTCCACGAGGCCGCATTGAACGCGGTCTGCGCGGTGGCATGATTCGCCGAAGCATCGCCGAAGGAACAGATCGCGATCGAATCGTCGGGAATTGGCAGCTGGTGGCCGATGCGGCGTGCAGCTTCGATGGCGACCGCCGTGCCCAGCGCCTTCGGCAAGTGCGATGCGATGGTCGACGTCTGCGGCAACACCCACAACGGCTTGCTGCCCCAGACCTTGTGGCGACCGCCCGAAGCCGGATCTTCCGCACTCGCCGCGAACGACAGCGCCGAATCCATGATCGGATCCATCCCCGGCAGCTTGCGGAAACGTTCGGCCATGAAGCCGCCGCTGCGGTAATGCAGGAAGGCGGGATCGGTGTGGCGCGCCGCGCGCGCAACCATCGCGTTGCCTTCGTGGCCGCTGGAACCGATGGTGTAGAAGACCTTGTTCTGCACGCGCAACACGCGCGCCATCAGGTCGAGGTGGCGCGAGATCAATTGCGATTCGAACAGTTCGCGGAAACCGCGGGCGTCGAGCGCGCTGCCATCGAGGATCGGCTCGTCCGGCGACGGCCGTGCGTCCTTCGCGCCATCCCAGGCATTGACGAACTCGCTGAAATTGACGTCGCAGACTTCGGCGCGGTTGACGCCCTTCATGCGCGCGGGGATCGGATTCGGGATGGGAGCGAACATGGTGCCTGTCGTCAGAACATCAGTTGGATGGATCGATCCGTTCCCTGTGCGCGAACCATTCCGCGCGCGTCTGGGTCCAGATGTCGAGATGATGGGTATCGAGCGGTGGCGGATAACTGCCGCGGCCGATATTGCGCGCACCGAGGCGTTGCGCGACTTTCTGCGATTCGATGTTGGCGACGTCGATCGACTGGATCACATGCGTCCAGCCGAGCGTCGCGAACGCCCAATCGATCGCCGCGGTGCAGGCTTCGGTGGCGTAGCCCTTGCCGCGCCCGTCGGGATGGAAGGCATAGCCGACTTCGGTGTCCGGCCAGCCGTCGGGAAACCATGGACCGGCCTGGCCCATGAAGAATCCGGACGACTTCTCGATCACCGAGAACATGCCGAACCCTTGCGTGAACCACGCGCCCGGCATCTGCAGGAAGCGACGCCAGGCATCGCCGCGCACCAGCGGCCCGCCGATGTGGTGCGTCGCCGGATCGCGGAACATCTCGGCGAAACGCGGGTAATCGGCGAGTTCGGGCACGCGCAGGATCAGCCGCTCGCTTTCGATCCGTGGCGCGCCCTCGCGCAGGCGTGCGAACCAGTCGGCGTGATCGGAAACGGCGCGCATCGCGATCGCCCGATCAGAACGCGTTGATGCCGGTCAGCTCGCGGCCGACCACAAGCTGGTGCACGGTTTCCGTGCCCTCGTAGGTGATCACCGATTCGAGGTTGAGCGCGTGGCGGATCGCCGAGTGTTCGGTGGTGATGCCGGCGCCGCCGAGCAGGTCGCGGCAATCGCGTGCGATGTCGATCGCCATGCGGCAGTTGTTCCACTTCGCCAGCGACACCTGGGTCGGCTGCATCTTGCCGGCGTCCTTCAGGCGACCGAGTTGCAGCGACAGCAATTGCGCGCTGGTGATGCGACGCGCCATGTCGGCCATTTTCAATTGCGCTGCCTGCGTGGCCGCGACCGGACGCCCGAACAGCACGCGTTCCTTGGTGTAGTTCAGCACTTCGTCGAGGCAAGCGATCGCCGCACCAATCGGACCCCAGGTGATGCCGTAGCGCGCCTGCGTCAGGCAGCCCAGCGGTCCCTTCAGGCCCTTCACGTTGGGCAGGCGGCTGGAATCGGGCACGCGCAGGTTGTCGAAGAACAGCGCCGAGGTCACCGACGCGCGCAGGCTCATCTTGTGCTTGATCACCTGCGCGTCGAAACCCTTCATGCCCTTCTCGACGATGAAGCCCTGGATGCCGTCATCGGTCTGCGCCCAGACGATGGCGATATCGGCGATGCTGCCGTTGGTGATCCACATCTTGCCGCCGTTGATCACCCAGTCGCCGCCATCCTTCTTCGCGACCGTCTTCATGTTGGCCGGGTCGGAACCGCCATGCGCCTCGGTCAGGCCGAAGCAGCCGATCACCTTGCCGGCGGCCATCTGCGGCAGCCACTGCTTGCGCTGCTCCTCGTTGCCGTAGGCGTAAATCGGATACATGCACAGCGACGATTGCACGCTGGCGAAACTACGGATGCCGGAATCGCCGCGCTCCAGTTCCTGGCAGATCAGTCCGTAGCTGACGCCATTGAGGCCAGCGCAACCGTATTCCTCGGGCAGGGTCGCACCGAGCAGGCCCAGCTCGGCCATCTCGGGGATCAGATGCTTGGGGAATTCGCCCTTGTCGAAGCAGTCACCGATGATCGGCAACACGCGCTCGTCGGTGAAGCGCGCCACCGTGTCCTGTACCGCGCGCTCTTCCTCGCTCAACAGGGAGCGGACGTCGTAGAGATCGTAGGGGTTCAGGGCAGCAGCCATGGGAGCAATACCGGGACGATGGATGAAGCCGGTCATTGTACCGGGCCACCGCAACGGAGACGGGAGCCTCGCGGCTCCCGTCATTCCTTGCTTCGTGCCGGCAGATGCGCTTACAGGCGCGTCACCACCCGCCCATCCACCACCGGGAAGCGGTCGGTCGCCGGCTTCTGGTCGAGGCGGACCACCTTGTCCTTGCCTTCGTAACGATAGGTCACGTCGTAACCGACGGTATCGGTGCCGGCCCCGACGGCGATGCGCGAACCCGGGCGCTTGGACATGCGCTGCTTGCCGACGCTGCCATCGGGATTGCGGTAGGTCACGTCATAGCCGATCAGCTTGTTCTTGTAGCTGGTGTCGTTGACGGTGCTGCACTGGCGATCGGTGCGCTGCACGGTCGCGTTTTCATGACGACGATTCTCGATGCGGTTGCCGGCGTAACCGCCGCCGACCGCACCCGCCACCGTCGCCAGGTCACGGCCCTTGCCTCCGCCGACCTGGTGGCCGACCAGGCCACCGACCACGGCACCGATCGCCGAACCGGCGATGTTGTGCGGATCGCGCGTCGGTGCCTTTTCGGTCACCACCACGTCCTTGCACTCCTGGCGCGGCGTGTTCTGGGCGATCTTGTCGTTCACCGGATTCACGTCGAGCACGGTGGCGTAACGGGTGTTCTTGGCCGTGACCTTGCGGACATCGGTGATCGCTGCGTAGTTCGCGGCGGCATCGTTCGCGGCCTGGCCATGCACCGCATCACTGGCGCTGTCGGCCGCTGCCGGCTGCATCGCCGGCGGCGCGGTTGTTGGTTGCGCAGCGGTTGCCGCTGCCGTGACCGGAGCCGACGGCTGCGAGGTCGCGGCGTGGTACGCGGCGACAGCACCACCGCCAACCAGCAACCCACCAAGGCCAACACCAAGAACCTTGTTGTCGATGTTCATCATCATCTCC
>JAEKKW010000088.1 GCA_019510195.1 Lysobacterales bacterium
ACCTGTGGGCGAACAAGGATGTGTACGAGAAGACGGTCTATCGCCTGCCCAAGCAGCTCGACGAGGAAGTCGCGCGCCTGCATCTGGAGAAGATCGGCGTGGTGCTGACCAGGTTGAGCAAGGACCAGGCCGACTACCTCGGCGTTTCGGCCGATGGCCCGTACAAGCCGGAGCACTACCGCTACTGATCGCCTGATCGTGCCGCCCTCCCGCACGCGGGAGGGCGACGCCTCGCCACGCACCGGAACGCCAGCATGTCCAATCGGGTCCCGCTTTCCTTCGAGTTCTATCCACCGAAAACAGACGAGCAGCGCGCGCAGCTCGATCGCAGCGTGCAGAAACTCAAGCCGTATGCGCCGGAATTCATGTCGGTGACGTTCGGCGCAGGCGGTTCGACGCTCAGCCACACGCCGGAAACGGTGCAGCGCCTGCGCGGCGAACACGGTGTCGACGGCGTGCCGCATCTCACCTGCGTCGGCGGCAGCCGCGAGGAAATCCGCGCGTTGCTGAAGCTGTACAAGGCGCTGGGTTGCACGCGCATCGTCGCGCTGCGCGGCGACATGCCCTCGGGCATGATCGGCCAGGGCGACCTGCGCTACGCCAACGAGCTGGTCGAACTGATCCGCACGGAACATGGCGATCATTTCCACGTCGCGGTTGCCGCCTATCCGGAAACGCATCCGCAGGCCAATGACGCCCATGCCGATCTCGCCAATTTCGAGCGCAAGGTCAAGGCGGGTGCCCACAGTGCGATCACCCAGTATTTCTACAACTCCGACGCTTATTTCCATTTCGTGGATGACGTGCGCCGGCGCGGCATCGACATCCCGATCATCCCGGGCGTCATGCCGATCTCCAACTTCACCCAGCTGCGGCGTTTCTCGGAAGCCTGCGGCGCGGAGATCCCGCGCTGGATCGGCCAGCGCATGCGCGCGCACGGCGATGACGTCGAGGCGATCCGCGAGTTCGCCGCCGATCTGGTCGCGACCTTGTGCCGTCGCCTGGTCGAAGGCGGCGCGCCCGCCCTGCATTTCTACACGCTGAACATGGCGCGGCCGACGCAGGGCGTCCTGCAGCGATTGGGCTGAGCGCTAGCGCAGCCTCACCAGCCAGCCGTGGCGATCCGGCAGGCGGCCATACTGGATGTCGGTCAGCTCCTTGCGGATCGCCATGGTGACTTCGCCGGCCGGCGCGTTGATGTCACCCACCGCGAAGGCCTTGCCCTTCAATTCTCCGATCGGGGTGACGACCGCGGCAGTGCCGCAGGCGAACACTTCGGCGATGTCGCCCGAGGTCATGCCGGCCTTCACTTCGTCAATCGACACCCTGCGCTCCTCGACCGCCAGCCCGCGATCCCGCGCCAGCTGCAGGATGCTCGAACGGGTGATGCCTTCAAGAATGCTGCCGGACAGTTCCGGGGTGACGATGCGGCCATCCCTGTAGACGAGGAATACGTTCATGCCGCCGAGTTCTTCGAGATATTTGCCCTCGACGGGGTCGAGGAACAGCACCTGCGAGCAGCCCTGCGCATACGCATCGATCTGCGGTAGCAGCGAAGCGGCATAATTGCCGCCGCACTTGGCCGCCCCGGTGCCGCCCTTGGCCGCACGCGCGTAGTCCTCGGACAGCCAGATGCTCACTGGCTTCACGCCGCCATGGAAGTAGGCGCCAGCCGGACTGGCGATCACGTAATAGCCGGCCGCATTCGCGGCGCGCACGCCGAGGAAGCCTTCGGTCGCGATCATGAAGGGTCGGAAGTACAGGCTGCTTTCCGCTGCCGAAGGGACCCACGCATGGTCGACGGCGATCAGCTGGCGCAGCGATTCGGTGAACTCCGCCACCGGCAACTGCGGCAAGGCCAGCCGCGCGGCGGAGTGTTGCAGGCGCGCGCCGTTGGCGTCGGGACGGAAGGTCCAGATCGAGCCGTCGGCGTGGCGATACGCCTTGATGCCTTCGAAGATTTCCTGGCCGTAATGCAACACCGCCGCGGCGGGATCCAGCTCCAGCGGACCATAGGCGCGAACCTGCGCATCGTGCCAGCCCTTCTCCCTGTCCCACTGGATGGCGACCATGTGATCGGTGAAGACCTTGCCGAAGCCGAGCTCGCCGGCAAGGATCGCCGCTCGCTGTTCGTCACTGCGAGCGTGGCCGGAAAGTGCGACCTGATAGGCCAGCGATGCGGGGGCGTTCATGCGGAATCCTTGGCGAGTGCCGTGAATTATAGGCCGTGCCCATTGCTACGACGGGTGATGCGCAGCGACCGCTTTGATCGCGCTAGAGTGCGCGGGTGCCTTCCCGACTCCTCCTGCTGCACGCTCTGGCCTTGCTCGCGTTCGCGATGTCGCCGCTGAAAGTGCGCGCGCAATCCGCCATCCATCAATGCACGGGCGCCGACGGCGAGGTGCTCTACAGCGACAAGCCCTGCGCGGCATTCGGCGCGGCGGACCGTACCATCCCGCATGCCGCGCCTTCCGGCGCGACGATGAGCCTGGGCCGGCCAGCGGTGCGCGCGGGCTGCGCGCGGACGCTTGACGATCTCGTCCATGAAATCACCCTTGCCTTCGATACCAGCGACCCCAACCGGCTGATCGGCGTTTACCACTGGCCGGGGCTGGGGACGGAGTCGGGTTACGACATCGCCGACCGGCTCGCCAAACTGACCCGCCAGCAGCTGGTCGATACCGAGGTCAGCAACGGCGGTGTCCGCCTCTTGCTGGCACAGGGCAAGGCAACGACGACCGGCAGCGTGAACTTCCACCTGCGGCGCTACCGGGATTGCTGGTGGCTCAGCTACTAACACTCGCCTCGCGTGCTCGCGGCGGGCTCGACCTCATCTGACGTCGGAAAAACTCAGCGTCGCCACGGTGCCGACGGTGCCGTCGCGGCGCGGCTGCACCTGCATCTGCCAGCCATAAAGCGCGCAGATGCGATTGACGATGGCAAGCCCGATGCCGGCTCCCTTGGTATTGCCGGACGCATCGCCGCGATAACCACGCTCCATCATCCGCGCTTCGTCCTCGGCACTGAGGCCGCGGCCGGTGTCGATCACGTCCACCGAGTCGGCGCCGATGTGCACGGTGACGCTGCCGCTATCGGTGTAGCGCACGGCATTGGCGATCAGGTTGCCCAGCGCGACGTTCACCGTTGCTTCCGGCGCATCGAGCATCAATGCGGTATTGCCTTCCATGCGCAGGTCGAGCTGCTTGCCGCGCCGCTGCTGCAGGCGTTGCGCTTCCAGCAACTGCTCGGCGACGCGCGCCACCGATGTCTCGCCACGCACGCGTTCGCCGCGTGACAGCAACAGCAATGTTTCGGTGATCGCGGTGCCGCCTTCCTGCGCGCGCTGGATGCGCAGGATGCGTTCGCGCATCTTGTCGCCGAGATCCGGCTGTTCCAGCATCAACTCCACCGTGCTGCGGATCACCGCCAGCGGCGTGCGCAGCTCGTGGCTGACGTCGGCGTTGAACTCGCGTTCCCGGCGCGCGGCGTCGGTGATGCGGTCGGAATAGTCGTCGAGCGCGCGCGCCAGTTCGCCAACTTCGTCGTCGGCGAAATGCGGCGCCAGCGCGCGATTGTCGCCATTGCCACTCGCGCGGCGACGGATCAGCCCCACCAGGTCGGACACCGGGCGCATCACCCGTGACGCCGACCACCAGCCAACCAGCAGCGACAAAAACCCGAATGCCGCGATGGATTCATAGAGGACATAGGTGATCTTCTGCTCGCCGCGCGCCGCCCGCGAAGTGTCGTAGGCGAAGAAAAACCATTCCTCGGGCCGCTTGCGTACCGCCAGCTTGTAGGAGAAGGCGGAACCATCGACGTTCTTGCCGGTGATGTTGTGGATGCCGTCCGCGAGCGGGTACCAGTCCGGCTGTTGTTCCTTGAGCTTCTCGAAGTCGGCCTTGCGCACCACCAGTCCGCGCATCTGCTCGTAGGGCACGCCGACATCGTTCTTGTCGGTCGCGGCGTACCAGCGACGCGCGTATTCGTCGATATTGTTGTTGAGCGCGTCCTCGATCAACGTGTTTTCCACCCGCGCGCGCGCTTCGTTGGTGGCGTAGGCGAACAGCATCGTCAACCCGAGCCCGAGCAGGAAGAACGACAGCACGATGCGCGTGCGCAGCCGGCGCCGGTTGTGGCGCGTCGGCAAGCCGGGCAGGTTGGACCGGGTGGGTTTAGCCGGCATCCTGCGGCGCGATGCGATAGCCGATGCCGTGACGGGTCTGGATCAACGGTGCCGGGAACGGCTTGTCGATCACCGCGCGCAAGCCGTGGATGTGCACGCGCAGCGAATCGGAATCGGGCAACTCCTCGCCCCATACGCGCGTTTCCAGGTCCTGGCGCGTGACCACTGCGGGCGCGGCTTCCATCAACGCCTGCAGGATCTTCAGCGCAGTCGGATTGAGCTGCAGCAACTTGCCGCCGCGACGCACTTCCAGCGTGTCGAGGTTGTATTCGAGATCGGCGATCGACAGCACCCGCGCCTGCGGGCCCTTGCCGCGTCGCGCCAAGGCGTTCAGGCGCACGTCGACTTCCTGCAGCGCGAATGGCTTGACCAGATAGTCGTCGGCACCGGACTCGAAGCCTTCCAGCTTGTTGTCGAGGCTGTCGCGCGCGGTCAGCATCAGCACCGGCGTCTGCTTGCGGGCGTCGTTGCGCAGTTTGCGGCAAACCTCGAGGCCATCCATCCCCGGCAGGTTGAGGTCGAGGATGATGGCGTCGAAATCGTTCACCACCGCCAGATGCAGGCCGGTGACGCCATCGGCGGCGAAATCGACCGCATGACCGCGGTCTTCGAGGTAATCGCCGAGATTGGCGGCGATGTCCTGGTTGTCTTCAATCAAGAGTACGCGCACGGCGGTCTCCTCCATTCGAGTTTTCATTCTGGCACATGGCCGCTCAACGACGCTTCGCAGCGCCCTTCCCGGCTTTGACACGCTTGCGGGCGCGAGGTTCCACCCCGGCGGCAACATGGTCGATGATGGCCCCGGCGATATCGACGCCGGTCGCCTGCTCGATGCCCTCCAGGCCGGGCGAGGAATTGACCTCCAGCACCAGCGGGCCACGTTTCGCGCGGATCAGGTCGACGCCGGCGATGCCCAGCCCCAGGGCTTGGGCGGCACGCACCGCGACCTCGATTTCATCATCGCGCGGCGTGGCAGGCTCCGCAGTTCCGCCACGGTGCAGGTTGGAACGGAAATCGCCGCTGGGCGCCTGCCGCTTCATCGCCGCGACCACCTTGCCGCCGACGACGAAACAGCGCAGGTCGGCGCCATCGGCTTCGGCGACGAATTCCTGCACCAGGAATTGCGCATAGAGGCCGCGCAGCGCTTCGATCACCGCACGCGATGCCGACGGTTTTTCGGTGAGCATCACCCCGGCGCCTTGCGTGCCTTCGGTCAACTTGATCACGTGCGGCGGCGGCCCCAGCATCGACAGCATGTCGACGGTGTCGTCCGGGTTGTCGCCGAACACGGTGGCGGGAAGATCGATGCCTTCCGCGGCCAGCAACTGGTGGCAGCGCAGCTTGTCGCGCGCGCGCAGGATCGCGTCGCAGCCGTTCGGCGAGGTCGTGCCCATCAATTCGAACTGGCGCAACACCGCGGTGCCATAGCGCGTGACCGATGCACCGATGCGCG
>JAEKKW010000140.1 GCA_019510195.1 Lysobacterales bacterium
CACACCCTGCTGCAGCGCCCTCCCACACCCTGACGCCCCGCGAAATGCGTGCCCTCAAGCTGCTGGCCACGGGCCTGACCGTGCAAGAGGTTGCCTCCGATTTGGGCGTAACGCGCAAGACCGCTGGTCTCGTGTGTGCCGCCGTTCGTCGAAAACTCGGCGTCTCGCGAACAGCGGAGCTTGTTCGCCTCGCAATCAACTTCGGTGTCGTCGATGCATAACTCCATGGCTGATGGCGATCTCTCGCAGTTGACCAGCCCTACAAACTCGACCACGCGTAATCAGCGATTCGCTCTCGCCGCGAGTACCGTAGCCGGCCTGGCACTTCTGGCGGTGCCCTGCTTGGAACTGCTGCAGGCGGGCCGCGGATCCATGGCCACCTCCTGCGCCATCGGCGCGTGCTTGCTCGCCGGCGTCGCCGTCCAGCAGGCCAGCGCCCTGGCCGCCCAAAGGCGCCGGGCCTCGAAGGTGATCCAGGCCCAGCAAGCGCTGAGCCGAAGCCTTGCCGGGCAGCTCGAGGACGAACGCCGACGGATTGCCGGGGATCTCCACGACTCGCTCAATGCCCTGCTCATCCGAATCCGCTTGGACGCCCAGGGCATCTCGCGCGCGACCGTAGACAGACCTGCCGACCTGGCCGCCATCCGGGGACGGGCGGGCGACATCAGCGACCACGTGGCCACCCTCTACGCGCAGTGCAGCGCGCTGATGCAACAGCTGCGGCCCGAGGTGATCGATCTGGTTGGACTGCACGAAGCACTGTCGGACATGATCAACGGATACAACCGCGCGCACCCATCGTGTGCCTTCGCGCTTGCGGTCGACGGCGACCCGAACACCCTGCCGAGCGACGTCGGCATCGCCACGTACAGAATCGTTCAGGAAGCACTGTCCAACGCCATCAAGCATGCCAACGCAGCCCAGGTGCGCGTGCAGCTGCGTGTCGATGCGGAGCATCGGCATGTCGCCATCAGCATCACTGACGACGGGCAAGGCCTCGAAACAGCGCGCGTCCAGCGCGGCCGCGGAATGACTGGGATGCGTGAGCGCGCCCAGGCGCTTGGGGGCTCATTGCACTTCGATTCGACCCCTGGCGCCGGCACCGCCGTCACAGCGCAGTTGTCCTGGCCGGTCGGGGGCTAGGTCAAGCCCCTCGGTTGAGCGCCTCATGCCCCCTTGAACCCGGGGAGCCTCATCTGCTGGCCAAGCGCCGGGGCGCTGGCGGTCGCCATCGCCCGCAAGGCGGCCACCAGCCCTTCGAAGTGCTCGCCCAGCTGGAACCGCTCGGCCCCGCGCGGATACGGTGACTCGTCAGGGTGCTGGATGTGGTCCTTCTCCAAGGTGCCATGAACGAGCAAGGGGCTGAAGCGGCCG
>JAEKKW010000015.1 GCA_019510195.1 Lysobacterales bacterium
CCGGCGGCCTTGGCCTGGTCGAGCGCTCGCCAATCGGTCGCCACCACCTTCAGCTCGAAGATGTACGTATGCGTTTCGGTGCGGACCATCAGGTTGGTGTCGACGTCGGTGTTCTTGGGACGCAGGTAGAACACGTTGTCGCGCCGTTGCAGGTCCCAGCCGCCGCTGAAGCCGACGCTGTAATCGACCACCTTTTCGCTGGGGCTCAGTTCGATCTGGGTGGTGATGCCGAGCCCGGTGCGGATCGGATAGATGCGATCGGCGGCATAGGTGTATTCCTGCACGACTTGCGCGGAAGCATTCCCCGCAAACAGGATCGCACTGGCAATCAGGAAGGCGAACAGACTGCGCATCAGCGGGCTCCTTGCGTCGGGCTGGCCGGAACGGGTTGCGTCGTGCCCGGAACAGGTGCCGGCGACTGCGTTGCGGGTGCGGGTGTCGCGGCATCGCTCGCCGCTGGCGTCGGCACTGCCACCGGTTGCACCGGGGCTGTGGGCTGTGCCGGTGCCGCAACCTGGTATTCGGCAGGCGCGGGCGTCGCGGTATCGAGATCGCTGCGATAGTTGGTCACGCGGAAGCGCAGCGGGTTGACCATGTTGTCGTCTTCGCGGTCCATCTTCAGCTCGGGCCGGTAGACGAATTCCATGGTGGCGATGCGGCTGTCCAGCATCCGCGTTGCGCCAGTCGACTTGTCGTAGAGCTGGCGCTGGTAACGCACGGTGGCGCCGGTTGGCGGCTTGCCTGGTTTGGCACCCAGCGGCGTGACACTCGTGATCTTGACGCGGATCGAAGTGCGCTCGCCATACAGCGCGCCGGGGCTTTCCGGATTGCGCGCGCTGCGCTCGCCGCTGTAGGCGCCCCACACGTCGGGCTCGGACATGGTGTAGACGGTGGGATAGTCGCGCTCGTTCACCAGGCCGGAATCATAGGATTCGCGCGCGAGGATGTAGGACGCGATGTTGGCGCGGTTGATCGCTTCCTTGGCGGTGACGCTCTGGAAACCGTCATCGCCCGACACGCGCGCCAGTCGCGCGATGCCCGCGTAGGGATCGACCATCACCAGGTACGGCACTTCCTTCTTCAACGGCTGCATGTAGGCGAGGACGCCGGCGAGCGCCAGCGACATCAGCAGCGACAAACCCGCGACCCACCACGCACGCTTTTCGCTGCGGCGTGCCAGGTCGGCGACGGTGATCTCGAAATTGGCGGC
Source organism: Lysobacterales bacterium (assembly GCA_019510195.1). GTDB lineage: Bacteria > Pseudomonadota > Gammaproteobacteria > Xanthomonadales > Xanthomonadaceae > Solilutibacter. The sequence goes on from JAEKKW010000015.1 coordinate 1,211, forward strand.
CTTGCCGGCCGCGGCGTCGATCGCGGCCGACGCCTTCTTCTTTCCGAATGCCATGGCGCCCCCGAATCAGTTCTTGGCCGGACGGGCCGTGATGGCACCGCCTTCGACCGTAAGTTCGATCCGCTGCGCGGCATAGACCTGCGCGAGCTGCTGCAGTGCCGCCCCGGCATCGGCCGTGCGGATCTGCCCGACCGCGGCCGGCAAGGTGTAGTCCGACGACAGCTGGTAGGACAGCCCGGAATGGGTGTCCTTGGACCAGCGCGCGAGTAGGCCCTTGAGGGTGCCGTCCATCGGCAGCGCGTAATACATGTAGGCGGGATTGAGCGGGATTTCCCGCGCGGTGTCGGCGAAACGATTGACGGGCCGCCACTTGCCACCGAATTCCGGCGCTGGCGTAGTCGTGCATGCAGACACCAGCACCACTGTTCCCATGGCCAAAGCCATGCTCCTGGTCAGACTCTTCACTTGATCCCCTGTTGTGCTGCCGATCCGTCCCGCCCCGTCCGGTGGGTCCTGCCCCTCAAAACAGCGACGGTAGGCACATTTTTCTGTGCCTGCATCCACGTTATCCCATTATTTGTGACAGCGTCAACCTTCAGGAGGCGCATTCCGTTGCATGAATGGGGGATTCCAGCCCATGACAGACGACCCGGATAGAATCGGAAGATGCTCCGCATCGACACCCATGCCCACGTCCTGCCCCGCGACTGGCCCGACCTGGCGAGCAAATACGGCGATCTCCGCTTCCCGGTGATCCACCACGGCGAGGACGGCCGCCACCGCATCTATCGCGACGGCAAGTTCTTCCGCGAAATCTGGCCCAAGACCTGGGATCCGCAGGAACGGATCGAGGATTACGCCCGCTTCGGCGTCCAGGTGCAGGTCATCAGCACGGTGCCGGTGATGTTCAGCTACTGGGCGCAGCCGCACCAGGCACTGGAACTGCATCGCTCGCTCAACGACCACATGGCGGAAACGATCCGCGCCTATCCGCGCCACTACGCCGGCATCGGCACGGTGCCGCTGCAGTCGCCGCAACTGGCGGTCCGCGAGCTCGAACGCTGCATGGACGAACTCGGATTGCAGGGCGTGCAGATCGGTTCGCACATCAACCTGCCCGATGGCCGCCACTGGAATCTCGACGCGCCGGAACTGTTTCCGTTCTTCGAAGCCGCGGCGCAACTCGACGCCGCGATCCTGGTCCATCCCTGGGACATGATGGGCAGCGAATCGATGCCGAAATACTGGCTGCCGTGGCTGGTCGGAATGCCGGCCGAGCAATCGCGCGCGGCTTGCTGCCTCGTGTTCGGTGGCGTGCTGGAGCGCCTGCCGAAACTCAAGATCGCGCTGGCGCACGGCGGCGGCAGTTTCCCCTACACCATCGGTCGCATCGAACACGGCTTCAACATGCGGCCCGACCTCGTCGCCACCGACAATTTCCGCAATCCGCGCGAGTACCTGAAGCGGTTGTATTTCGACTCCTGGGTCGCCGACGATCGCGCGCTGCGCTACCTGCTCGACGTCTGCGGCGCCGATCGCGTGATGCTCGGTACCGACTATCCGTTCCCGCTCGGCGAACAGACGCCCGGCGAAGGCATCGAACGCCTGCAACTCGCCGAATCCGAACGCAACAGCCTCTACCACGGCACCGCGCTGGAATGGCTGGGCTTGCCCGAATCGAGGTTTGCATGACCGATCTGCTTTCCCCCGGGCACGCCGCGGCGCTCGACGCGGCCGATCCGCTGCGCGCGTATCGCGGCGAATTCCTGATCCCGCGCCATGATGGTCGCGAACAAGCTTATTTCTGCGGCAATTCGCTCGGCCTGCAACCCCGCGGCGCGCGTGCGCACGTCGAGGAAGTGCTGGACAAGTGGGCGAACGAGGCAGTCGAGGGCCACTTCACCGGCTCTGCGCAGTGGATGCCCTATCACGAACTGGTGCGCGAACCGCTGGCACGGATCGTCGGTGCGAAACCGCACGAAGTCGTCGCGATGAATTCGCTGACCGCGAACCTGCACCTGATGATGGTGAGCTTCTATCAGCCGACGATCGAGCGCACCGCGATCCTGAGCGAAGCCGGCAGTTTCCCCTCCGATCGTTACGCCCTGGAATCGCAGCTGGAATTCCACGGGCTGCCGGCGAACACGACGCTGATCGAAGTCGAACCCGACCAGCCCAATGGCGTGTTCTCGATGCAACGCATCGAACGGGCGATCCGCGACAACGCCTCGCGGCTGTGCATGATCCTGTGGCCCGGCGTGCAGTACCGCAGCGGCCAGGCCTTCGATCTGGCGCGCATCGCCGAACTCGGCCATGAAGCCGGGGCGATGGTCGGTTTCGATCTTGCCCACGCGGTCAGAAACATGCCGCTGCAACTGCACGACTGGAATGCCGATTTCGCGGTGTGGTGCCATTACAAATACCTGAACTCCGGACCGGGCGCGGTTGCCGGCTGCTTCGTGCACGAACGCCATGCCACGACCGATCGTCCGCGTTTCGCCGGCTGGTGGGGCAACGATGCATCGGTGCGTTTCAAGATGGGCCCGCAATTCCAGCCGACAGCGGGCGCCGACGGCTGGCAGCTGTCGAATCCGCCGATCCTGGGCCTCGCGCCGTTGCGTGCAGCCAGCGAACAGTTCCTGCGCGCGGGAATGCCGGCGCTGCGCCAGAAATCATTGCGCCTCACCAGCTATCTCGGCCAATTGATCGACACGCATCTCGCCGACGCGATCGAAATCGTGACGCCGCGCGACGATGCCCGGCACGGTTCGCAGTTCTCGCTGCGGGTGAAGGCCGGTCGCGACGCCGGGCGCGCGCTGTTCGATCATCTCGCTGCGCAGGGCGTGGTCGGCGACTGGCGCGAACCGGACGTCATCCGCATCTCGCCTCCTTGACGATCATCGGCGGCGGATTGGCCGGCGCGTTGCTTGCGACCTTGCTGGCGAAGGAGGGCTGGCAGGTGGATGTCTTCGAACGTCGCGGCGATCCGCGCGTCGAAGGCTATGCCGGTGGCCGTTCCATCAACCTGGCGCTGGCCGAACGCGGCTTGCATGCATTGCGGCTGGCTGGCCTCGACGATGCCGTGCTCAAGCAGGCGGTGATGATGCGCGGGCGCTACGTCCATCCGCTCGTGGGCACACCACACCTGCAACGTTACGGGCGCGACGACAGCGAGGTGATCTGGTCGATCAGTCGCGGCGAACTCAATATCACCTTGCTCGATGCCGCCGAACGCGCCGGTGCCCGCCTGCATTTCGGCATGGGACTGGACGCAGTCGATTTCGAGGGCAGGATCGCGACGTTCGACACCAGCGAGGGCAAGCGCGACTTGCCGTTCCACACCTTGATCGGTGCCGATGGCGCAGGTTCTTCCCTGCGCCAGGCACTGCAGGCCTATCGTCCCTGCGAGGAACGCACCGAATGGCTGGACCACGGCTACAAGGAGCTGGAAATCCCGCCGGATGCCGCTGGCGGCTTCCGCATCGAGCCCAATGCCCTGCACATCTGGCCGCGTGGCCATTACATGTGCATCGCCCTGCCCAATGACGAACGCACCTTCACCGTCACCCTGTTCATGCCGCTGGAGGGCGAATCGCCAAGCTTCGCGACGATCCGCGACGGCGAACAGGCGCTGGAATTCTTCCGCCGCGATTTCCCCGATACGCTGGAACTGATCCCCGACCTGGCCGAAGACTATGCGCGCAATCCTGTCGGCAAGCTGGCGACCCAGCATTACCGGCACTGGCATCTCGACGCGCGCGCGGCGCTGATCGGCGATGCCGCCCACGCGATGGTGCCGTTCCACGGCCAGGGCATGAACTGCGCCTTCGAGGACTGCATCGCGCTGGCTGCTCATATCGGGCACGGTCATCTGGCGCACGATCGTGATCTCGCCGAGGCCTATGCCGCATACGAGGCCGAACGCAAGCCGAATGCCGCGGCGATCCAGCAGATGGCGCTCGAAAACTACATCGAGATGCGCGACAAGGTCGACGATGCCGCGTTCCTGCTGCAGCGCGAACTGGAGCTGGCACTGCAGGAGCGTCATTCCGGGCGCTTCGTCCCGCATTACACGATGGTGACGTTCATGCGCATCCCGTATGCCGTAGCGCTGGAACGCAGCGACATCCAGCGCGAGATCCTGGTCGAGGCGACGCGCGGGCTGACATCGCTGGCGCAAGTGAACTGGGACAAAGTGGACGCCGCGGTGATGGCACGCCTGCATCCTTTGTCTGGATAATGCCGCATGGCCGACAGCTTCCTGTTCTACGACCTTGAAACCTGGGGACAGGATCCACGGCGCACGCGCATCGCCCAGTTCGCGGCCATTCGCACCGATCCGGAATTGAACCAGATCGAGGAGCCGCACGAATTCTTCGTGCAACCGGCCGACGACCTGCTGCCCTCGCCGATCGCGACGCTGATCACCGGCATCACCCCGCAGCACGCGCTGCATCATGGCGTGGTCGAGGCCGAAGCCTTCGCGCGCATCGCCGAATTGATGTCGGAGCCGGGCACCTGCAGCCTCGGCTACAACAGCATCCGCTTCGATGACGAATTCATCCGTTTCGGCCTGTATCGCAACTTCCACGACGCCTACGAACGCGAGTGGAAGAACGGCAATTCGCGCTGGGACCTGCTCGATGTCGCGCGGCTGGTGCATGCCCTGCGCCCGGAAGGCATCCGCTGGCGGCAACGCGAGGATGGCGGCACCAGTTTCAAGCTGGAACACCTGGCCGAAGACAATGGCCTGCGCGAAGGCGATGCCCACGAGGCGCTTTCCGACGTGCGCGCGACGCTTGGGCTGGCGCGATTGATCCGCAGCACCCAGCCACGGCTGTGGGATTACGCGCTGAAATTGCGCGACAAGCGCCATGTCGGCGACCTGGTCGATCCGATGCGACAGCAACCGTTGCTGCATGTCTCTCAACGCTATCCAGCCTCGCGTCTGTGCGCAGCGCCGGTGCTGCCGCTGACCCGTCATCCGCAATTCGATGGCCGCGTGATCGTGTTCGATCTCGCCAGCGATCCGCGCCCCCTGCTCGACCTTGATGCCGACACGATCGCGGCGCGCCTGTTCGTCGCCAGCGGTGCCCTGCCCGAAGGCGTTGAACGGATGGCGCTCAAGGAAATCCATCTCAACCGTTCACCGATGCTGGTGCAGTGGACGCATCTGCGCGATGACGATTTCCAGCGCCTGATGATCGATCCGGACACCGTGCTGGCGAACGCGGAACACCTGCGCAAGGCCGGCCCGCAACTGGCGGAAAAGATCCGGCGGGTTTACGCCAAAGAACGCGAATTTCCGCCCAGCGACGCCGACGGCGCGCTCTACGATCGTTTCCTGCCCGACAGTGATCGCCGCATGTTCCCACTGTTGCGCGGCACGCCGCCACAGCGCCTGCACGAGGCGGATTTCCCGTTCCGCGATGCGCGTTTGCGTGAATTGTTCTTCCGATATCGCGCCCGCAACTGGCCGCAGACCCTCGCTTTCACCGAACAGGATCGCTGGAACGAGCTGCGCCACGCACGCATGAACGAGCCGGGCATGGGCGAATACACCTTGCAATCGTTCCGTGACGAAATCACGGCACTGCGCCACCAGCACGCGGAGACGCCGGAAACGCTGGCCCTGCTCGACGCGCTGCTGAATTGGGGCGATCGCATCGAGGCCAACCTGGCATGAGCCATTTCAGCGACAAGACCTTTCGTTTCCTCCGCGCCCTGCTGCGCAACAACAATCGCGAGTGGTTCCTTGGACACAAAAGCGACTACGAGCAGCACCTGAAGGCACCGTTCCAGCAGCTGATGCTCGACCTGCAGCCGGAGCTGGCAAAGATCAGTCCGCATTTCCGCGCCGATCCGCGCGGCAACGGCGGTTCGCTGTTCCGCATCCACCGCGACACCCGTTTTTCCAACGACAAATCGCCCTACAAGGGCTGGCAGGGCGCGCGTCTCTACCACGAACGCCGCAACGAGTTGCCGGCACCGTCGTTCTACCTGCACTTGCAGCCCGGGAGTTGTTTCGTCGGTGCCGGCATCTGGCATCCGCAACCGCCGACCCAGCGCAAGATCCGCCAGTTCATCGTCGACAATCCGAACGGCTGGAAAGCCGCAGCGCATGCGCCTGCCATCCGCAAGCGCTTCGATCTCGAATCGGATGAAATGCTGACACGGGTTCCAACCGGTTTCCCGAAGGATTTCGCCTACGCCGATGACCTGCGCCATCGCAACTTCGTGATGGTGCGCGCCCTCGACGATGCCGACATGACTTCGCCGGGACTGGTGAAACTGCTGGCCAGGGACTTCGCGACGCTGGCGCCGTTCGTCGACTATCTCTGCGCCGCCCTCGACCTGGAGTTCTGACCATGACCCGCGTGCAACGCCGCCTCTCGATCACCGCCGCCATTCTCCTGGCGATCCTCGCCGTCTTCTGGTTTTCCGGCCCGTTCGCCGCGATCCACGGCCTGCGCAAGGCGATCGCCGCGAAGGACGCGAGCGCGCTGGAGACCTACGTCGACTTCCCCGCATTGCGCGGCAACCTGTCGCCGCAGATCGAGGACCGCATCGCCCGCAGCATCTCCGCCCGGCTTGGCAGCAGCGCCAATGGCGGGCTGGTCGGCAGGGCGGCGAAGGCGATCTCCGACAACGCGGTCAACGCGATGGCGACGCCGGCGGGCATCGGCGTGCTGCTGCAAGGCGACGCGCTCTACAAGCAGGTCGGCGGCGACACTGTCGGGGACGGAGCGATCAGGACCGCGCGGCCGGTGGATCCATTTGCCGGCACGCATGGCCGCTTCGAATCGCTGACCCGCTACGTCGCGACCATGACCACCGATGGTGGCGATGTCGGTTTCGTGTTCGAGCCGCGCGGATTGCGCTGGAAGATCACGAATATCCGTTTGCCGCAGCCGAAACGCGGCTGAAACTCACTCGTTAGCGACGCCGTGCGGCACGTGCCCCGCGGCAACGTGCCGGCGCGCGGAATCGATGTTGTGCAATGAATCGTCGAAGAAAATGTCGGCGCCGAACGCGTTGAGGAATTCGCCCTTGTCGCGGCCACCGAGGAACAGCGCTTCGTCCAGGCGCACGTCCCATTCGCGCAGGGTGCGGATCACCCGTTCGTGCGCGGGCGCCGACCGCGCTGTGACCAGTGCGGTGCGGATCGGCGCGTCATCGCCGGCCGGGAATGCCAGTTGCAGATCGTGCAGGGCCTGCAGGAATGGCCGGAATGGCCCGCCCGACAATGGTTCGTGTGCGTGCGCGCGTTCGTGGCGTCCGAAGGCTTCCAGTCCTTGCGTGCGCGAGACGCGTTCGCCCTCGTCACCGAAGACCACGGCATCGCCGTCGAAGGCGATCCGCAACTGCTCGCGGGTCGGCTCGCTGGCACGCGCGGGCAGGATCGTCGCCGCGGCAATGCCGGCGTTCAGCGCGCGCCGCACCGATTCCTGGTTGGCCGAGAGCAGCAACGACGCGCCAAACGGCTTGATGTAGGGCCACACCGGCGCGCCCGAGGTGAACGTGGCACGGCGGATGTCGAGGCCGTGATGCTGGATCGAGTTGAACACGCGCAGGCCGGTATCCGGCGAATTGCGCGACAGCAGGATCACTTCGACCCGTGGCGCTTCCGCGGTCGCACCCAGCCGCGTGTTCAACGCCAGCAGCTTGCGCACCAGCGGGAATGCGATGCCCGGAGGCAGTGGCTCGTCCTCGCGGGCACGCTGGTGCTGGCTGAAAGCCTCGACGCCCTCGCGCTCGAACAGGCCGTGGCTGTCCTCCATCTCGAACAGCGCGCGCGAGGTGATCGCGACGACCAGGATCGGTTGCTTCGCTGGCTCCATCACCACAGCTTGCGCTGGCGTGGTCTCGCTCATTGCGATGAGGTGGCACTCATCGAATAGGGCTGGCGATCGGGATGCGTGCCCCAGCCCTTGTCCGGTTCGGCCTGCATGTGGAAACGCAACTCGCCGCCGGCCATGATCTCGTCGTGGCGCAGGAAGGCGCGATCCAGCGGCTTGCCGTTCAGGCGCGCGCTGCCGACATAACCATGCGCGGCATCCAGTCCTTCGGCGATGATGCGGAAGGTCTTGCCGTTCGGCAGGTGCAGCGCGACTTCCGGCAGGAACGGCCGGCCGATGATGTATTCGTTGCTGCCCGGCGTCACCGGATAGAAGCCCATCGCGGTGAAGACATACCACGCCGACATCTGGCCAAGGTCGTCGTTGCCGGAAAGACCATCGGGACGCGGCGCGTACTGGGTGCGCATGATTTCAACGAGCCGTGCCTGGGTGCGCCACGGCTGCCCGGCGTAGCTGTAGAGATAGGCGACGTGGTGGCTGGGTTCGTTGCCGTGTGCGTACCAGCCGATCAGGCCGGTGATGTCTTCCATGTGTTCGAACAGTTTCGAATCGACCTTGGCGTCGAACACCTGGTCGAGTTTCGCCAGCAGCTTGTCGCTGCCACCGTGCGCTTTTGCCAGACCGGTGACGTCCTGCGGCACGTACCACGAGTATTGCCAGGCATTGCCTTCGGTGTAGTCGCTGCCGTAACCGCTGGCCGTCGGATCGAACGGGGTGCGGAACTTGCCGTCGCCCAGGCGCGCGCGCATGAAGCCGGTCGCCGGATCGAAGGCATGCTGCCAGTTCGCCGCACGCTTGAAGTAGCGATCGGCGACGTCCTTGCGACCCATCGTCTGCGCGACGCGCGCGATGGTCCAGTCGTCGTAGGCGTATTCCAGGGTCTTCGACGCCGCCTCGCCTTCCTCGTCGATGGCGACGTAACCGCGCTTCATGTAACCGTCGAGTCCGCCGTAGGGTCCGTATTCGGCACTGGCGGTCATCGCCTTCAGGGCGGCATCACCGTCATAGCCGCGAATGCCCTTCATCCATGCGTCGGCGATCACCGGCACCGCGTGGTAGCCGATCATCGTCCACGTTTCCTGGCCGTGGAACGCCCACACCGGCAGGATGCCGTAGGGACTTTCGCGCTGGCTGGACAGCAGCGAATTGACGATGTCGTTGGTCTGTTGCGCGGGGCGCGTCAACGTCAGCAGCGGATGCAGCGCGCGATAGGTATCCCACAGCGAGAACGTCGAATAATTCGTCCACCCCTTGGCTTGGTGCACGGCATTGTCCGGCCCGCGATAGCGGCCGTCGACGTCCATGAACAGCGACGGCCCCATGTAGGCGTGGTACAGCGCCGAATACGCCATCCGCGTGTCATCGACAGGCGCGTGGATGTCGAGCACGCCCAGCGCGTCCTCCCAGGTCTTGCGCGCCTGCGCGTGGACGCGATCGAAATCGAAATCGGGGACTTCGGCGTCGAGGTTGGCGATGGCGCCGTCTTCGCTCACCGGCGAGATCGCGACCTTGACCACCAGCGGCGCATCCAGCGCGCCGAAATCGAAGCTGCCGGTCAGCTGGCGACCTTCGATCTGCGCGCGTTGCGCCGGCTGTTTCGACGCCGGCGTGGCGAAGCCCTTGTAGGGCACGTCCTTCTCGCTGTCCTGCAGCGCATGGCCGCTCAACGGCCGCGAGAAGCGCATGGCGAAATAGAGCTGGCGACCGGGTGCCCAGCCGCGCGTCGCGCGGAATCCGGTCACGGTGCCATCGGGACGCAGGCGCAGGCGCGACCACAGCACCTTGCCGGGATAGTCGTACATCGAGGTGCGCAGGTCGACCAGCACGTGCGCCTGCTTTCCCTTCGGGAAGGCGTAGCGATGGACGCCGACGCGTTGCGTTGCGGTGAGTTCGACGCGAACGTCGCGATCATCCAGCGTGACCGCGTAATAGCCCGGCTTGGCCACTTCGCTGGCGTGGTTGAAATGCGCGGTGTAGCCGCTGCCTGGTTTGTCGGGATCACCGCGTTCGGTCCTGACCTCGGCGACCTGCGGGATCAGCAGGACATCACCGAGGTCGGAATGGCCGGTGCCGGAAAAATGCGTGTGCGAAAAACCGACGATGCTGCTGTCGCGATGGTTGTAGCCGGCCGCCCAGCCGTAGCCGTCCTTGCGCTGCTGGATGCGGGTATCCGGGCTCAACTGCACCATGCCGAACGGCAGCGTCGCGCCGGGAAAGGTGTGGCCATCGCCACCGGTGCCGATCATCGGATCGGCGGCTTGGTAGCCACGCTGACCGGCTGCGCGCCAGTCGTCGGCGCTCCACGCCGGCGTCGACGACATCAGTGCCACTCCGCCAGCAATGGCGATGGCGAACGTTTTCCACTGCATGATTCCATCCTCATCGAATTATGAAGCTCAGGCGATGAACTGCTCGCTGAGTATCCGCTCCTCGAGACCGAGCTCGGCATCGAACAGCAAGGTGACCGCGCGTCCCGGCGCCTCGCGCACGAAGACATCGACGACATCACGCACTTCGTGCGAATCGGCGGTGGCGCTCACAGGCCGCTTGTAGGGATCGAGGATGCGGAAGCGCACTTCGGTCGCGGCCTTGAGCACCGCGCCGCGCCAGCGCCGCGGCCGGAACGGCGCGATCGGCGTCAGCGCGACGACGTTCGCGCCCAACGGCAGGATCGGTCCGCCCGCGGAAAAGTTGTAGGCGGTGCTGCCGGCCGGCGTCGCCACCATCACGCCATCGCAGATCAGTTCTTCCAGGCGCGTCTGCCCGTGCAGGTCGATGGCGACATGCATGGCCTGGCGCGTCTGCCGCAGCAACGAGACCTCGTTGTAGGCGAGCGAGGTCACCGTCGCCCCGGACTCTGTCTGCGCGGTCATCTCCAGCGGATGCAGCACCGCCGGTTCGGCGCTGGCGATGCGTTCGCCGAGATCGCCGCCGCGGTACTGGTTCATCAGGAAACCGACCGTGCCCAGCTTCATGCCGTAGACCGGCTTGCCAAGCGCACCATGGCGATGCAGGGTCTGCAGCATGAAGCCGTCGCCGCCGAGCGCGACCAGCACGTCGGCGTCTTCCGGCCTGACCCGGCCATGCGCGGATTCAAGTGCAGCCAGTGCCGACTGCGCGTCGGCACTGTTGCTGGCGAGAAAGGCGATGCGGGGGTCGGCCATGCGGCGAGGATAGCGCGTCAGCTGCGATCCGCCAGCTGCGCCAAACGCTGCACCGCGACCGAGACCGTCGGATAGTCCAGCGTTTTCTGCGCCGCCAGCTCCGACAGCATCGACAGGGTGAAGCGCAGCGTCTGGTCGTCGCGACCCAGCCATGCCGCGACCTTGCCTTCGGGGTCCTTGCCGTTCATCGGCAACACCTGCTCGGTCAGCTTGCGCATCTGCGTCGCCAGTTCGTCGCGCAGCACGCCGCGCGCGACCGCATGCCAGCGGCCGTCGACCTTGAGGGCCTCGATCTGCTCGCGCAGCCAGGGTTCGCGCAGGGCATCGCCGAGACGGAAGTAGACCTTGGCCACGTCGATCACCTTGAGCTTGCGCGCACGCGCCAACTCGATGATGTTCGGGCACGGATCCAGGTACGGCAGCGCCGACAACTGATCGGCCAGCGCCGCCGGCACACCCTTGGCGCGCCAGGCCTTGCGGGTTTCCTCGTAGGCCGGGCGTTGCGACGGATGGAGGATGCCTTCGCCGGCACGAATGTCACGGAAACCGTCGTGATAGCGGTCGACCGCTTCCTGGATGTTGGGGATCGCGCCGGGACGCGACAGCAGCCAGCGGGTGAAGCTGCGCTGCAGTTCCCAGATCACCATCAATGCATCGACCTGCACCGAATCGTCGACCTTGCCGTCGAGCGCATCGATCTGCGTCCACAACTCGCGCGCATCCAGCGTTTCGCGGGTGATGGTGTAGGCCTTGGCGATGTCGCCGATGCTGCGGCCGCTGTCTTCCTGCATGCGCATCAGGAAAGTCGCGCCCATGCGGTTGATGGTCGAGTTGGTCACCGCGGTGGCGATGATCTCGCGCTTCAGGCGGTGATCCTCCATCGCCTTGGCGTACTTCTTCTGCAGCGGTTCCGGGAAGTAGCGCACCAGCTCGCGCGAGAGATACGGATCTTCCGGAACGTCGCTGGCCACCAGCTGCGGATACGCCACCAGCTTCGAGTACGACAGCAGCACGCAGAGTTCCGGACGGGTCAGGCCCTGGCCGCGCGCCTTGCGATCGGCGAGTTCGGCGTCGGACGGCAGGAATTCGATCTGGCGATCGAGCAGGCCCTGCGCTTCCAGCGTGCGCATGAAATGCACCTTGGAACCCATGCGCGACTGCGACATCCGCTCCATCAGGCTCAGCGCCTGGTTCTGCCGGTAGTTGTCGTTGAGCACCAGGCCGGCGACTTCGTTGGTCATCGATGCCAGCAGCTTGTTGCGTTCCGGCAGCTTGAGCTTGCCCTTCTGCACTTCGCCGTTGAGCAGGATCTTGATGTTCACCTCGTGATCTGAGGTGTCGACGCCCGCGGAGTTGTCGATGAAATCAGTATTGAGGAGGACGCCGTGCTGCGACGCCTCGACGCGGCCGAGCTGGGTCAGGCCGAGGTTGCCGCCCTCGCCCACGATCTTGCAGCGGAGGTCGCGGCCATCGACGCGCAAGGCGTTGTTGGCGCGATCGCCGACGTCGGCATTGGTCTCGTGGCTCGACTTCACGTAGGTGCCGATGCCGCCATTCCACAGCAGATCGACCGGCGACTTCAGGATCGCCGACATCAGTTCGGTCGGGCTCAGCGCCTGGACGTCGCTGGAGATGCCGAGCGCAGCCTTGATTTCCCCCGACAGCTTGATCGACTTCTCGGCGCGCGAATACACGCCACCGCCCTTGCTGATCAGCCTGGCGTCGTAGTCGGCCCAGCTCGAACGCGGCAGCTTGAACATGCGCTGGCGTTCCTTGAACGTCACCGCCGCGTCCGGATTCGGATCGAGGAAAATGTGGCGGTGGTCGAACGCGGCGATCAGGCGCGTGCACTTCGACAGCAGCATGCCGTTGCCGAAGACATCGCCCGACATGTCGCCGATGCCGACGCAGGTGAAGTCCTGCTTCTGGCAATCGCGGTTCATGGCACGGAAATGGCGTTCGACCGATTCCCACGCACCGCGCGCGGTGATGCCCATGCCCTTGTGGTCGTAACCGACCGAACCACCGGAAGCGAAGGCGTCGTCCAGCCAGAAGCCATGCGCCTGGGCGATGCCGTTGGCGATGTCGGAGAAGGTCGCGGTGCCCTTGTCGGCGGCAACGACCAGATACGGATCATCGTTGTCGTGGCGCACGACGTTCGACGGATGCACGATCTTGCCGTTGGCGGCGATGTTGTCGGTGATGTCGAGCAGGCCGTTGATGAAGCGCTTGTAGCAGGCCACGCCTTCGTTGAACCAGGCATCGCGATCGACCGCCATGTCCGGCAACTGCTTGGCGAAGAAACCGCCCTTGGATCCGACCGGCACGATCACCGTGTTCTTCACCATCTGCGCCTTGACCAGGCCCAGTACTTCGGTGCGGAAGTCCTCGCGGCGATCCGACCAGCGCAAGCCGCCACGCGCGACCGGCCCGAAACGCAGGTGGATGCCTTCCACGCGCGGTCCGCACACCCAGATTTCGCGATAGGGGCGCGGCTTCGGCAGGTCCGGCACCGTGGCGCAATCGAGCTTGAACGCCAGGTAGTCGGCGGGGCCGCCGTCCTTGCGCTTGCCGTCGGCGTAGTCGATGTAATAGTTGGTGCGCAGGGTGGCGTCGATCACGCCCATGAAGCTGCGCAGGATGCGGTCCTCGTCGAGGCTCTTGACGGAATCGAGCTGCGCCAGGATTTCGGCGTGCGTCGCCTTGATCCGCGCCTCGCGCCCCTTGTCGCCCGCAGGATCGAAGCGGGCTTCGAAATATTCCACCAGCAGGCGTGCCAGCAGCGGATAGTGCCCGAAGGTGGCTTCGACATAGCTCTGCGAGAACGGCACGCCCAGCTGCATCAGGTATTTGCAGTAGGCGCGCAACATCGCCACCTGCTTCCAGCGCAGCCCTGCGCCCAGCACCAGGCGGTTGAAGCCGTCGTTCTCGAGCTCGCCGCGCCAGACGCGGCCGAAGGCTTCGGTGAAGAAGCCGACGCTGTCACCATTGACCATCGTGCCCGCGGACGGGCGCACTTCCAGGTCCTGGATGGAATACGGCTGGTCGTCCACGATGACGTCGTGCGGATATTCGGTGATGACCTGCAGGCCCATGTTGTCGAGCATCGGCAGCACTTCCGACAGCGGCAGGCTGCCGTTGCGATGGAACAGCTTGACCTCGATGCAGTCGGCGCAATGGCTGGCGGCGGGATCGGTGCGCAGGTTGATGCCGAGACTGTCGTCGGTGGTCAATTTCGCCAGTTCGACGACATCATTTGCGGCGGCTTCCGGCGTTGCTTCCTCGATATACGCGGAACTCAAGGCGCGGCCGAAACGCTTGGACAACGCCAGGCCTTCGCTTTCGCCATGGCGCGCGACCAGCACATCGTTGAGGCGATCGTGCCAGTTGCGCACGGTTTCGGCCAGGCGCACTTCCAGTCCGGTGATGTCGAACTTGGTCTCGCGCGCACCTTCGCGCGGACGCACGATCAGGTGCAGCTGCGCCAGTGGCGAATCGCCCATCGTCACGTGGCTTTCGACGTGGTCGGCGGACAACGCATCCTTCAACATCGCCTCGATGCGCAGGCGCATGTCGGTGTTGAAGCGTTCGCGCGGCACGTAGACAAGCACTGAATAGAAACGGCCGTAACGATCGCGGCGCAGGAACAGCTTGCTGTCGACGCGCTCCTGCAAGCCGAGCACGCCGTTGCCGAGCGACAACAGTTCGTCATGCGTGGACTGGAACAGCTCGTCGCGCGGCAACGTTTCCATGATGTGGCGCAATGCCTTGGCGCTGTGTCCCTGCGCCGGCAGGCCGGAATCCTTCATCACCCGCTCGTAGCGGCTGCGCACCACCGGGATGTCCCACGGGCGATGGTTGTAGACGCTCGAGGTGAACAGGCCGATGAACCGCTTTTCCGACACCGGCTTGCCCTTGGCATCGAACTCGACCACCCCGATGTAATCCATGTAACCGCGGCGATGGACGCTGGCACGCGCATTGGTCTTGGACAGGATCAACGGCTCGAGCAGGCCGGATTTCTGTACCTTGTGCGCGTCGAGAGACTTCAACGGACGCGGTTTGCCGGAATCCTTGCCGCGCAGCAGGCCGAGGCCGCTGCCGTCGACCGCCACCAGCGCGTCCTCGCCACCACGCTTCTCGACCTTGTATTCGCGATAGCCGAGGAAGGTGAAGTGATTGTTCGCGGCCCAGCGCAGGAATTCGCGCGATTCCGCCAGCACTTCGGCCGACACCGGGCCCTTGCCCTTGGCCAGGCCTTCGGCGGCGACTTCCATCGCCTCGCGCATGCGCGGCCAGTCCTCGACCGAAGCGCGAACATCGGCCAGCACCGTGGTGATCGTGCGCTCGATGTCCTTGGCGTCAGAGGCATCGAGGCGATCCATCTCGACATGGATGAAGGATTCGTTGTGCAGCACCGGATGCAGCAGGGTGTACACGGTGATGCCGCGCTCGGTCAGCGCGTTGGTGATCGAATCGACCAGGAACGGCATGTCGTCGTTGGCGACCTGCAGCACGCTGCGCGGCGTCTCCCAGCCGTTGGCCTTCGGCGTCGGATTGAACACGCGGACCGCGGCGGCGCCACGCTTGCGCTTGCGCGCGAAGGCCAAAGCATCGCTGGCGATCGCCGTCCGGGTCGCGGCGGAATGCGCCTGCAATTCCTCGGGCGATTGGTGGGCGTAGAGCGCGGTGGCGAACGCGCGTTCGTCGGGAACAGATTTGTTTGAAGCAGGTTTCCTGGAAGTCATGTGGTCCTCAACGCAGGCCGGTTTCGTGGCGGGCGATCACCAGACGCTGGATTTCGCTGGTGCCTTCGTAGATTTCGGTGATCTTGGCGTCGCGGAAGTAACGCTCGATCGGCATTTCCTTGGAATAACCCATGCCGCCGTGGATCTGCAGCGCCTGGTGGGTGATCCACATCGCCGCCTCCGATGCAGTGAGCTTGGCGACCGCGGCTTCGGTGGTGAACTTCTTGCCCTGGCCCTTCAGCCATGCCGCGCGCAACGTCAGCAGGAAGGCGGCGTCGAGCTTGCACTTCATGTCGGCGATCTTGGCCTGGGTCATCTGGAAGGCGCCGATCGGCTGGCCGAAGGCCTTGCGTTCCTTGACGTAGGCGAGCGTCGCCTCGTACGCGGCGCGACCGATGCCGATCGCCTGCGAGGCGATGCCGATGCGGCCGGCGTCCAGCACGCTCATCGCGATCTTGAACCCGTGGCCTTCCTCGCCCAGCACGTCCTCCGGTTGCGCGACGTAATCGGCGAACTCGATTTCGCAAGTCGCCGATGCGCGGATGCCGAGCTTGGGTTCGGTCTTGCCGCGATGGAAGCCGGCGCGATCGCCGTCGATCAGGAACGCAGTGATGCCGCGCGCGCCCTTGTCGGGATCGGTCATCGCGAACAGCACGAAATATTTGGCGACCGGGCCGGAAGTGATCCAGCTCTTCTTGCCGTTGATCCTGAAGCTGCCGTCGGCCTGCTTCACCGCGCGGCAGCGCATGGCGGTGGCGTCGGAACCGGACTGCGGCTCGGTCAGCGCGAACGCGCCGATTTCGCGGCCTTCGGCGATCGCGCGCACGTACTCCTGCTTCTGCGCTTCGCTGCCGTGGGTCAGGATGCCGTTGCAGAACAGCGAGTTGTTCACCGACATGATGGTGCTGTGGGCGGCATCGCCCTTGGCGATCTCGATCATGGCCAGCACGTAGGCGATCGGGTCCATCGCCGCGCCACCGTATTCGCCCGGCACCTCGATGCCCATCAGTCCGTTTTCGCCAAGGAGGCGGATGTTCTCGAGCGGGAATTCACCGCTGCGATCGTGGTCTTCGGCCGACGGGGCGATCTTCTCCTGCGCGATCCGCCGCGCCACGTCCTGAATCATCAACTGCTCTTCGGTGAAGCTGAAATCCACGATCACGCTCCCAATCGGAGTTGGAAAGCGAAATTGTAGCCCGCGGCGCTTTTTTTTCCGACCCGGCTTGACCCTGCGCCCGGGTCGGGCGACAATATATCTTTGAATCCGGATAGAGCGATATATGGATCTGGAAGGCTGGTCGAGCCGTCTCAAGGTATTCGCCGACGCAACCCGCGTACGCCTGCTGGTGCTGCTCGCGCACGAGGAATTCACCGTCGCCGAGCTTGCCGCGATCACCGGGCTGGCGCAACCGCGCGTCTCCACCCACCTGGCCCGATTGAAGGAAGCCGGACTGGTGCGCGATCGCCGCTCCGGCGTCTCCGCCTATTACCGCTTCGACGAGGGTGCGCTCGACGCCGCGCAGCAGAGCCTGTGGCAGGCGCTGCGCAACGGCAGCGACGATCCCCTGCTGAACCAGGATGCCGCGCGCATTCCGGAAGTAATGGCCGCGCGTGCCAGCGACCAGAACTGGGCCGACAGCGTTGCCGGCGACATGGAGCGCCATTACTCGCCGGGCCGCACCTGGGAGGCATTGGCGCGTTCCGCACTGCCATTGCTGGAACCGGGCGACGTCCTCGACATCGCCTCCGGCGACGGCGTGCTGGCCGAATTGCTGGCGCCGCATTCCGGTCGCTACATCTGCCTCGATGCCAGCGCGCGCGTGGTCAATGCCGCCAGCGAACGCCTGCGTACCTATCCGAATGTCGATGTGCGCGAAGGCGACATGCACGCGCTGCCATTCGCCGACGCCAGTTTCGATCTGGTGGTGCTGATGCATGCGCTCACCTACGCCGCCAAGCCGCAACAGGCCGTCGCCGAAGCCGCGCGCGTGCTGCGCCCGGGCGGCAATCTGCTGCTGTCCAGCCTCGGCAAGCATGCGCATGCGACGGCCGCGCAACCATTCGGGCACGTCAATCTCGGCTTCACCGTCAAGGAACTGCAGAAGTTCATCGAGAAGGCCGGGTTGCGTGGCGATCGCGCCGCCAGCATCACCCGCGAACGCCGTCCGCCACATTTCGAAGTCATCTCGCTGATCGGGACCAAGCCATGAGCCATCTCCCCTGGAAAAATCCGCAACGCGCCGAGGCGCTGCGGCGAGCGCTGGGCGAACGCATCCTCGTCCTCGATGGCGCGATGGGCACGATGATCCAGCGCCACGAATTGCAGGAAGCCGACTATCGCGGCGAACGTTTCGCCGAAGGCCATGACGCGCTGTTTGCCGCCGATGGCCACACCCACGGTCCCGGCTGCGGCTGCGAAGGCCACGACCAGCGCGGCAACAACGACCTGCTGACGCTGACGCGTCCCGAGATCATCCGCGACATCCACGCGCAGTACCTCGCCGCCGGCGCCGACCTGATCGAAACCAATACCTTCAACTCGACCAGCATCTCGCTGTCCGACTATCGCCTCACCCACCTGGTGCGCGAACTCAATCGCGAAGGCGCACGCATCGCCCGCGAAACCGCCGACGCCGCGGAAGCCAGAAATCCGGCGAAACCGCGCTTCGTGGTTGGTGTGCTCGGACCCACCAGCCGCACCGCCTCGCTCTCGCCGGATGTCAATCGGCCCGGCTTCCGCGCCATCAGCTTCGACGAACTGCGCGACGCCTATCGTGAAGCGACCGAGGGCTTGATCGAAGGTGGCGCCGACATCCTGATGGTGGAAACGGTGTTCGATACCCTCAACGCCAAGGCCGCGCTGTTCGCCATCGAGGAAGCCTTCGATGCGCACGGCGAACGCCTGCCGGTGATGATTTCCGGCACGATCACGGATGCCTCCGGCCGCACGCTCTCCGGGCAGACCGCCGAAGCGTTCTGGTATTCGCTGCGGCATTCGCGCCCACTGGGCATCGGCCTCAACTGTGCACTCGGCGCCAAGGACCTGCGGCCGCACGTGGAAGCGCTGTCCCTCATCGCCGATACCTACGTCACCGCACATCCAAACGCCGGACTGCCCAACGCCTTCGGCGGCTACGACGAAACGCCGGAAGACATGGCGGTGGTCTTGCGCGAATTCGCGCAATCCGGCCTGCTCAACGTCGTCGGCGGTTGCTGCGGCACCACCCCGGAACACATCGCCGCGATCGCCGCCGCCGTCAGCGACGTGCCGCCGCGCAAGCTTCCAACCCTGGAAGAACCGGTGCTGGAACGCGCCGGATTGGAGCAGGCGGCATGAGCGTACTCGCCCGCCATACGCGACTTGCCGGCCTCGAGCCGCTGGTGATCACGCCGGAATCGAACTTCGTCAACGTCGGCGAACGCACCAACGTCACCGGCAGCGCACAGTTCAAGAAGATGATCCTCGAAGGCCGTTACGACGACGCGCTGGTCGTCGCGCGCCAGCAGGTCGAAAGCGGCGCCCAGGTGATCGACGTCAACATGGACGAAGGCATGCTCGACTCCGAGCAGGCGATGGTGACCTTCCTCAACCTGATGGCCGCCGAACCCGACATCGCGCGCATCCCGGTGATGGTCGATTCGTCGAAGTGGTCGGTGATCGAGGCCGGGCTGAAGTGCCTGCAGGGCAAGGGCATCGTCAACTCGATCTCGATGAAGGAAGGCGAAGCGGAATTCCTGCGCTATGCGCGACTGGTGCGCCGCTACGGCGCCGCCGTGGTGGTGATGGCCTTTGACGAAACCGGACAGGCCGATACCCTGGAGCGCAAGGTCGAGATCAGCTCGCGTGCCTTCAAATTGCTGACCGAGGAGATCGGCTTCCCGCCGGAAGACATCATCTTCGATCCCAACTGTTTCGCGATCGCCACCGGCATCGAGGAGCACAACGATTACGCCGTCGCCTACATCGAGGCTGCGCGCGAATTGCGCAGGCGCTTCCCCAGGAGCCACATCTCCGGCGGCGTGTCGAATGTGTCGTTCTCGTTCCGCGGCAACGAGCCGGTGCGCCAGGCGATCCACGTGGTCTTCCTCTACCACGCGATCAAGGCCGGCATGGACATGGGCATCGTCAACGCCGGCGCGCTGCCCCTGTACGACGATCTCGAAGCTGAACTGCGCGAACGCGTCGAGGACGTGGTGCTCAACCGCCGCGACGACTCCACCGAACGCCTGCTGGAGATTGCCGACAAGTACAAGGGCAAGAAGGGCGAGAAGAAGGTCGAGGACCTGCGCTGGCGCGAGCAGCCGGTCGCGGCGCGACTGTCGCATGCGCTGGTGCACGGCATCGACCAGTACGTTGTGGACGACACCGAGGAAGCGCGCCTGCAAGCGACGCGCCCGCTCGACGTGATCGAAGGCCCGCTGATGGACGGCATGAATGTGGTCGGCGATCTCTTCGGCGCCGGCAAGATGTTCCTGCCGCAGGTCGTGAAGTCCGCGCGCGTGATGAAGAAGGCGGTCGCGCACCTGCTGCCCTACATCGAAGCCGAAAAACTGCGCACCGGCGACGCCGGCAAGTCGAACGGCAAGATCGTGATGGCGACCGTCAAGGGCGACGTCCACGACATCGGCAAGAACATCGTCGGCGTGGTGCTCGCCTGCAACAACTTCGAGGTGGTCGATCTCGGCGTGATGGTGCCGGCGCAGAAGATCCTCGACACCGCGCGCGAAGTCGACGCCGACATCATCGGCCTGTCCGGCCTGATCACGCCGTCGCTGGAGGAAATGAGCCACGTCGCCCGGGAGATGAAGCGGCAGGGCTTCGAGATGCCGCTGCTGATCGGCGGCGCGACGACCTCGCGCGCGCATACCGCGCTCAAGATCGATCCGCATTACAACGCGCCGACCATCTGGGTGAAGGACGCCTCGCGCGCGGTGAATGTCGCGCAATCGCTGATTTCACCCGATCTGCGCGCACCCTTCGTCGCCGCCAATGAAAGCGACTACGCCGACATCCGCGAGCGCCATCGCAACCGCAGCGATGCCAAGCGCCTGGTGCCGCTGGACAAGGCTCGCGCGCAGAAGTTCGATGGCGACTGGGCGAACTACGCACCGCCGACACCGGCCATGCCCGGCATCCACGTCTTCGAGGATTATCCGCTGGCCGAACTGGTGCCGCTGATCGACTGGACGCCGTTCTTCAACGCCTGGGAGCTCGCCGGCCGCTATCCGGCGATCCTCAATGACGAGATCGTCGGCAAGCAGGCCAGCGAACTGTTCCGCGACGCGCAGGCGATGCTGAAGCATATCGTCGCCGGAAAATGGCTGACCGCGCGCGGCGTGATCGGCTTGTTCCCGGCGCATTCGGTCGGCGAAGACGTGGTACTCGACACGCCCGGGCACACCACCCTGCACTTCCTGCGCCAGCAGGTCGACAAGCCGGTGGAGCGCCCGGACTTCTGTCTCGCCGATTTCATCGCCCCGCAGGGTTCCGGCAAGCAGGACTGGATCGGCGGCTTCGCCTGCACCGCCGGCATCGGCATCGACGAACACGTCGCGCGTTTCGAAGCCGACCACGACGACTACAACGCCATCCTGCTGAAATCGCTGGCCGATCGCCTTGCGGAAACGCTGGCCGAACGCCTGCACCAGCGCGTGCGCGGCGAATTCTGGGGTTACGCACCCAGCGAAACGCTGAGCGCCGATGAGCTGATCGACGAGAAATACGTGGGCATCCGCCCGGCGCCCGGCTATCCGGCCTGCCCCGACCACAGCCAGAAGCGCACGCTGTTCGACCTGCTCGATGTCGAGAACAACACCGGGATGCAGCTCACCGAGAATTTCGCGATGACGCCGGCCGCGGCCGTCTCCGGCTGGTATTTCAGCCATCCGCGCAGCCAGTACTTCGTGGTCGGGCGGGTCTCGCGCGAACAGGTCGCGGACTACGCGGCGCGCCGGGGCGTGTCGCTGCCTATGCGCTGACCCGCCACGCGCAGGGAGATGTCGATCTCGTCCAGCGTTTCATGCCTGGCTACTACGCCGGCAGCCTCGCGGTGTTTTTCTTCTTCGCCATCAGCGGCTACCTGGTCACGCTCAGCCTGTTGCGCCAGTCGTCGATCCTGCGCTATGTCCGCAACCGCGTCGTGCGCATCTGGCCGGCCTACATCGCCTGCATCCTGTTCTGCGCGTTCGCGATCGGACTGGCGTGGACGACACTGTCGCCATCCGCCTATCTGCACGACAAGGCGACCTGGCACTTCATCACCGGCAATGTCATCCCGAAATCGTTCGTTTGGGCATTGCCGGGCGTGTTCGCGACGAATCCCTATCCGGATGTGGTGAATGGCAGCCTGTGGTCGCTGGCGGTGGAAGTGCGCTGGTATCTGTGGCTGGGCATCCTCGCCGCGTTGACCCTGGTGCGCCGGCGAACGGCGTTCACCGTGGTCGCCTGCGCGTGGATCGCATGGTGCGGTTGGCAGTGGTGGCATGGCGTTGCCGACGCGCGTGACGTGCGCGCACTGGGCTGCGTCTTCCTTGGCGGCGGGCTGTGCGCGGTCTGGCGCGATCGCTTGAAGATCACCCACATCGGCATGGCGGCACTGGTCGTGCTGGCCGCGATCGCCCATGACAGCCGCTGGTTCGGACCGATTGCCGCGATCGCTGCCCTGCACTTCTGCCTGTGGGCTGCCTACCGCCTGCCGGTGTTGCCATGGCCACGGCGCATCGACTGGTCCTATGGCCTGTTCCTCTACGGATTCCCGGTGGAACAAAGCATCGCCGCATGGAATCCGGCGATCACTCCGTTGGCGATGCTTCCGCTCGCGCTGGCTGGCGCAGCGATTCTCGCGGCGTTGTCCTGGCACGGCATCGAACGGCCATTGCTCGATCGTTTCAAGGGCAAGACTGCGGCAACGGAAACGCCATTGCCCGCGGTGTGATCCGCGATCAGTGTCCGCGGGCGAGCACCACGGAAACACCGAATCCGGCCTGCCAGTCGGGACTGCCGCGATCCAGTCCACGCAATACCCAGCCATCCAGTTGCACGCGATGGTGGAGGAGCATCGTCAAGCCGCCACCGGCAACGCGTGCGCGATCGATGCCGTTTCCAAGACCGGTTTCGACATAGCCGGACAACGCATCCGTCAGCGGGAACCCGTAGGAGAGCGCCGACATCCAGCCGCGGCCCTGCTGTTGCGAATCTCGCGCCAGGTAACCACCCAGGCTGCGGTTGCTGCCGAGATCGCGCGTGACTGCGGCGGCGAGTTGATCGGCATGACCCGGCGAACCGAATGCCT
This sequence comes from Lysobacterales bacterium, assembly GCA_019510195.1. GTDB lineage: Bacteria > Pseudomonadota > Gammaproteobacteria > Xanthomonadales > Xanthomonadaceae > Solilutibacter. Next base: position 24,274 of record JAEKKW010000015.1, read on the forward strand.
GGCCACCGGATGCGAATTTGTGCGTCGCGAGCAATGCCAGGCTCCAGGATTGCGACGACAACGGCAACGTCCATTTCAAGGCGACGTCGGTATCGCCCTGGCCGTGCACGCGCGACTTCGTCGCACCGCGCGTCGACTGCCATGCATAGGGCGTTCCGGCGATTTGCAATTCGACACCGTGCCCGAGCCCCATGCGCAAGCGACTGTCGGCCTCGGCCTGGGTGGTTCGCGTGTCGCCATCGCGTTGCCAGCTGGCATCGGGCAAGCCCTGTTCCCAGACCAGCCCGCCCTGCGGAAGCGACCACGACGCGAATGACAGCCCGGGGCGGTCGAATTGCGTGTCGGGTCCGGAGCCTGAAGTCGTTTCCGTCGTCTGCGCAGAACCTTGCCGCGGCAAGGCGAGGAACGCGAACACTGCGCAAGCTGCGGCAATCCGGCCTGCCATCACCACACCAGGTCGTCGGGCACCTGGAATTGCGGATCGCTGTACGGGTCATCCGCGGCCGGTGCATCGGGATCGACCTGCAACGCCACCGCGGGCGCGAAGATGCGCCCCGCCTCCGCCAGCACCTCGGCGGTGACCAGCAAGTAGCGTCCGTTCAACTGCACCACGCCCAGCTCGCCGGCGTTGAGTCGCGGCAACTGTTCGGCGCTGACATAGATGCGCTTGATCTTGCCGCCGTAGTCGAAATGGCGGGCGATCTCCGCGTCCGCGGCATTCAGCGATTTTCCTTCAAGGAAGACCGCCAGCTTTTCACGCGCCTCGCGCCGCAGACGCGCCTCTTCCTGGCGCTGGCGCTCGGCCTCGATGCGTTCGGTCTTTTCCTTCTCGGCACGCATTGCATAGGCCTTGCCGAGATCCATCTCGCCACCCTGCGGTTTGCGCTTCGGCGGCGCACCCTTGCCATCCTTGCGCGGTACATGGCCCGGCTTGCCCCTGGCGGCAGGCGCCGCGGGCTTTGCCTTGAATGCCGGCTTGGGTGCCGGCTTCGGCGCCGGCTTGAATCCCAGGCCGAGCAACTGGTCGCGCAACGAATCGGTCATCGTCAATCAATAGTGGGGCGGTGGCGGCTCATCGGCGGGATCGACGCTCACGCCCGATCCACGCGCGGATTTCAATTCTTCGACCACACGGCGCAAGGCGGCTTCGTGAAGCGCGATATCCGCACGCGCGGCGGCCAGCGCGTCGCTGAGTTCGACCAGCGCCTGCTCCTGGAAGGTCAGGCGCGTCTCCAGTTCCTCGATGCGCTGCCTGTCATTGGCACCTTGTTCGCTCATGCCAGGCGCACGGAACGGCCGCGACCGATGCCCCAGTAAGCCAAACCGTTGGCTTCGACCTCTTCCGGATCGTAGAGGTTGCGGCCATCGAACACCACGCGATCGTGCAGGCGTTCGGCCAGCATGTCGAAGTCGGGACTGCGGAATTGCTTCCACTCGGTGATCACCACCAGTGCATCGACCCCACCCGCGAGCGTGTCCGCGCGCAGGTCGCACAACATCAGGTCGTCGCGATCACCAAAGATGCGCTGCGCTTCCTCGCGCGCTTCGGGATCGTAGGCGCGCACCCTGGCGCCGGCTTCCCACAGCTGTTCCAGCAGGCGGCGGCTCGACGCCTCGCGCATGTCGTCGGTATTCGGCTTGAATGCCAGGCCCCACAGCGCGATGGTCTTGCCCTTCAGTGCACCGGCACCACCGTAGTGGCGTTCCATCAGCTCGAACAGATGGCCCTTCTGGCGTTCGTTCACCGCCTCGACGGCATTCAGCAACAACGAATCGTAGCGATATTGCGACGCGGTTTTCGCCAGTGCCTGCACGTCCTTGGGGAAGCACGATCCGCCGTAACCGGCACCGGGATAGATGAAGTGCCAGCCGATGCGCGGATCGGAACCGATGCCCTTGCGCACGTGCTCGATATCGGCGCCGACGCGCTCGGCGATGTTGGCCATCTCGTTCATGAAACTGATCTTGGTCGCCAGCATCGCGTTCGCCGCGTACTTGGTCAGCTCCGCCGAACGCACGTCCATCGTCACCATGCGGTCGTGATTGCGGTTGAACGGCGCATACAGGCGTCGCATCACCGCGACTGCGCTGTCGCTGGACGAACCGATGACGATGCGATCCGGACGCATGCAGTCCTCGACCGCCGCGCCTTCCTTGAGGAACTCCGGATTCGAGACGACATCGAAACGCACATCGGCGCCGCGCTTCGCCAACTCCTCCGCGATTGCAGCCACCACCTTGTCGGCGGTGCCCACCGGCACCGTCGACTTGTCGACCACCACCAGCGGCTTGTCCATGAACTTGCCGATGGTGCGCGCCACCGCCAGCACGTACTGCAGGTCCGCGCTGCCGTCCTCGTCGGGCGGCGTGCCGACCGCGATGAACACCACGTCGCCGAAGGCAATCGCTTCGGCGGCATCGGTGGTGAAGCGCAACCGCCCGGCGGCGTGGTTGGACTTCACCATCGGCTCAAGGCCGGGTTCGTAGATCGGGATCACGCCGTTGTTGAGCCCGTCCACCTTGGCGGCGTCGATATCGACGCACACCACCTGGTGCCCCACTTCCGCGAGGCAGGTCCCGGTGACCAGGCCGACATAACCGGTGCCGAAGATGGATACGTGCATGCGTCTTCCTTGTGCGTGGCGTGATTGACCGCGATTACTTCTTCGGAGCTTGCGCGGCGCCTGCCGGTGCCTTCTCGATGCTCACCAGTTCGACGTCGAACACCAGCGTCGCGTTCGGCGGGATCGGGCCGCCCGGCGTGCCCTGCTCGCCATAGGCCAGCTTGGCCGGGATCCAGAACTTGTACTTGCTGCCGACCGGCATCAATTGCACGCCTTCGGACCAGCCCGGGATCACGCGGTTGATCGGCATCATCGCCGGTTCGCCGCCGTGGGCGTCGGTGCTGTCGAATTCCTTGCCGTCGAGCGTCGTGCCCTTGTACTTCACCTTGACCACGTCGGTCGCCTTCGGCTTGGGACCGGCGCCTTCGCTCACGACCTGGTACTGCAGGCCGGAAGCCGTGGTCTTCACGTCGGGCTTCTTGCCATTCCCGGCGAGGAACTTCTCGCCTTCCTCGCCATTCTTCTTGGCGTCGGTCATCATCTTCTGCATCGTCTTGAGCTGCATGCGCTGGCCGAACGCTTCGCGCACCGCGGCGGCCTGCTTCTCGTCCATCAGCGGCTTCTCGCCCTTGAACGAACTGCGGATCGCCTTGGTCATGACATCAAGATCGATTTCATCCTTGGCGGGATCCAGGGTCTTGGCCATGTCGAGGCCGACCATGTAACTGACCTGGTCCTTGTCGGTGGGCAGGCCGGCGATGGTCTGGGCAGGCTTGTCACCGCTCTTGGCGGCATCGGCCGACTTGGCATCGGTGGCAGCCGCGCCGTCTGCGGGCTTCTTGCAGGCGCCCAGGGCGAACGTGGTTGCGATCGCCAGCGACGACAGGACGATGAGGGAATGGCGATTGGACATGGGAACTCCGGTTTTCTTGACCGCACGATGCGGATGAATGGCTGCGGACGACCGCAGGGCGGATTACTTTAGCGGCTCAGGCCGATCAGTTCGACATCGAACACCAGCGTGGAGTTCGGCGGAATGTTCGGCGGCGAACCCTTGGCGCCGTAAGCCAGCTGCGACGGGATCCAGAAACGGTAGCGGCTGCCGACCGCCATCAGCTGCAGGCCCTCGGTCCAGCCGGGAATCACCGCCTTCAGTGGGAAGGTCGCGTCCTTGTTGGCATCGAAAACGTGGCCATCCAGCGTGCGGCCTTCGTAACCGACGTGAACCGTGGAATCGACGGACGGACGCATGATGCCGCCAGCGTCCTTCATCACCTGGTACTGCAGGCCGGTACGAGTGGTCATCACCCCCGGCGCGGTGCGGTTGCGGGCGAGGAAGGCGTCACCATCGCGCTTGTTGCGGGCCGCTTCGGCAGCGAGGCGCACGCGCATCTTCGCGACCATCTGTTCATGCGCCTGCTTCGCCTGAGCCTCGTCTAGCAGCGGCGTCTGCTGCAGCGCGACCGCACGCAATCCCTGCATGGCCAGGGGCAAGTCGAATTCCTCGCGCGCCGGCGCCATCGAACGACCGACATCCAACCCCACCAGTTGCGCAACCTTCACCGGCGTCACCCCCGGCGGAAATGCCGGAACCGGCGCATTCGCCTTGCGGGCCTGGACACGCTCGCCGAGCGCCATGCTCACCGCACGCGCTTCATCCTGGGTGAGCAACGGCTTGCCGCCGTCCATCGTGTTGCGGATGGCGTTTTCGAGCGCAGCGAAATCGATGTCCTGTCCGATGTCGATCACCGACTTGCCTACTTCCATGCCGACCATGTAGCTGATGCGATCGCGGTCCGTGCGCAAATCGGCTTTCGTCGTCGTCGCGGCTGCCGGCTGTGTCGCCACCGGCTTTTTCGCCATCCGCCCGCGCGACGAGCGCGGCCGCATCCAACGGGTCACGGCGGATTCATTGCGGCGCAAAAGAAAAACGCCCGCTTGCGCGGGCGTTTTTCCTTGAGATGGCGTCCCCACGGGGATTCGAACCCCGGTCGCTACCGTGAAAGGGTAATGTCCTAGGCCTCTAGACGATGGGGACGCAGAACGCATTGTGCGCTTGACGCTGCGCGATCCGGCAAAACCCGTGGTGGAGCCAGGCGGGATCGAACCGCCGACCTCCTGCATGCCATGCAGGCGCTCTCCCAGCTGAGCTATGGCCCCACAGAGGGAAGCTCGCCAGTATAAGGGGTCAAACGGAGACGTCAAGCCTCTTGAGTCGCCGCGGCGAGGTCGACGTGGTGCAGGGTCGCCTGGCCGTGGCCGCGCATCGCCAGCAGATCCAGCCATTTGCCGAGAAAAATATTCATGCGCAGGCGATGATCGATGATCTCGCGCGGCGGCGGATACATCCCCACCACGTCCTGCCAGCGCCGGCCGACATGGCAATGGGTGGCTTCGGCCTGGCGCGCGTCGCGATACAGGCGCACGTAGGCGGAGGGATCGGGTTCGCCACTGACCGGATCGATCACGGTGTAGGTCAACCGCAATTCGGTGGTGTAGCGGTGCTGTTCGAGGACGTCGAGGCGCAGGTCGAGGCCATCGTCGCCGTGCGACATGTAGCTGCCGGCGGGCAGGCGCGCCGGCGCCAGCAAGCGCGTGAGTTTGCAGTGATTCTCCGCATACAAACCCATCAGCAGCCCGAAGCGGCTGATCTGGGGAATGCGGATTGCGGGCGCATGGGCCAGGGCCATGGGATGACCTTAGTACATCTCGCGATTGATGCCCAGCGTTTCCAGCACGCGGCTGGAAATTTCCTCGATCGAGGCATGCGTGGTCGACAGCACCGGGATGTGCTCGGTCCGGAAGATCACGTCGGCGGCAGCGACCTCGCGGCGGCAGGTGTCCAGTTCGGCATAGCGCGAATTGGGCCGGCGCTCCTGGCGGATCTGATGCAGGCGGTCGGGATCGATGGTCAACCCGAACAACTTTTGGCGATATTGGCGCAGGCGCGGCGGCAGGCGGTCGGTCTCGAGGTCATCGTCGGTCAATGGGTAGTTGGCCGCGCGCAAGCCATGATGAAGCGCAAGGTACACGCAGGTCGGCGTCTTGCCGGCGCGCGACACCCCGACCAGGATCACGTCGGCGTCGCTGTAGTCCACGCGCATGCCGTCATCGTGGGTCAGCGCGTAGTTCATCGCGTTGATGCGGCGATGGTACTGGTCGAAATCGACGATGCCATGGGCCTTGCCGACCCGCGGCTGGCGCTTGCGGCCCAGTTCCTGCTCCAGCGGCGCGATGAACGGCGCGAACACGTCGAGCATCAACGCGCCACTGGTGGCGAGGATGCCGCTGAGGTCGTTGTCGACGCAGGAATTCACCACGATCGGCCGCAACCCGGCCTGCTCCCCCGCCTTGCGAATGAGGATCGCGGCCTCGCGGGCCTTGTCCGGGGTATCGACGAACGGCAGGCGATCGGTGCGGAAATCGCGCGCGTCGAACTGGGTCAGCAGGCTGTGGCCAATGGTTTCGGCAGTGATGCCGGTGCCGTCGGATACGTAGAAGACCGGGCGGATGTCGGACATGGGGCGGGCCGTCGATGAAAACGATTGCTAAAATAACCGGATTGCCGCTCGGCACCCCCAAATCCCCGCCTGGAGCCATCCCTTGACCGCCCTTGCCAACATCCTCTGGCTGAAAGACCTGCGCCTGTCCGACCTTGCCCAGGTGGGCGGCAAGAATTCATCGCTGGGAGAGATGATCGGCCAGCTGGCCGACCTCGGCGTCTCGGTGCCGGGGGGATTCGCCACCACCGCCGATGCGTTCAAGGCCTTCATCGCCCACAACGACCTGCACGCGCGCATCTACGACAAGCTGAAGACCATCGATGTCGACAACGTGCCCGCGCTGACCGCAGCCGGTGCAGAAATCCGCGCTTGGGTGATCGATGCCCCGCTGCAGCCCGATCTCGAAGCCGACATCCGCAGCGCCTACGCGCAGATGAGCAAGGAGGCCGGTTCCGCCGGTCTCGCCGTCGCCGTGCGCTCCTCCGCCACCGCCGAAGACTTGCCGGATGCCTCGTTCGCCGGCCAGCAGGAAACCTTCCTCAACGTGACCGGCGCCGATGACGTGGTGCGCAAGGTCAAGGAAGTGTTCGCGTCGCTCTACAACGATCGCGCGATCGCCTATCGCGTGCACCACGGTTTCGCCCACGAGGACGTGTTCCTCTCCGCCGGCATCCAGCAGATGGTGCGCTCCGACGTCGGTGCAGCGGGCGTGCTGTTCACCCTCGACACCGAATCCGGTTTCCGCGACGTCGTCTTCGTGACCTCGAGCTATGGCCTCGGCGAGATGGTGGTGCAAGGCGCGGTGAATCCCGATGAATTCTACGTCTACAAGCCGACGTTGAAGGCGGGCAAGCCGGCGATCCTGCGCCGTGCGCTCGGCAGCAAGCAGTTGCGCATGGTCTATTCGGATACGCCCGGCGAACGCGTGCGCACCGAGGACACGCCGGTCGAATTGCGTTCGAAATTCTCGATCAGCGACGCCGACGTCGCCGAACTGTCGAAGCAGGCGCTGGTGATCGAACAGCATTACGGCCGCCCGATGGACATCGAATGGGGCAAGGACGGCAACACCGGCAAGCTCTACATCCTGCAGGCGCGTCCGGAAACGGTGAAGTCGCGAGCGAAAGCGACGCAGATCGAGCGTTACACCTTGGGCGAACGCGGCCCGGTGCTGTGCGAAGGTCGCGCCATCGGCCAGAAGATCGGCGCCGGCACCGCCCGCGTGGTGCGTCGCCTCGAAGACATGAACAACGTGCAGCCCGGTGACGTGCTGGTCGCCGACATGACCGATCCCGACTGGGAACCGATCATGAAGCGCGCCTCGGCGATCGTCACCAACCGTGGCGGCCGCACCTGCCACGCCGCGATCATCGCGCGCGAACTCGGCGTGCCCGCCGTCGTCGGCACCGGCAATGCGCTCGACACGATCGTTGACGGCCAACCGGTGACGGTCAGCTGCGCCGAAGGCGACACCGGCTACATCTACGAAGGCAACCTGCCCTTCGAGCGCACCACGACCGATCTCGGCAACATGCCGCCGGCGCCGATGAAGATCATGATGAACGTGGCGAATCCGGAACGCGCCTTCGACTTCGGCCAGTTGCCGAACGCCGGCATCGGCCTGGCGCGCCTGGAAATGATCATCGCCAGCCACATCGGCGTGCACCCGAAGGCGTTGCTCGACTACGCCGGCCAGGACGCCGAGACCAAGAGGAAGATCGACGCGCGCATGGCCGGTTACGCCTCGCCGGTCGATTTCTACGTCGATCGCCTTGCCGAAGGCATCGCCACCATCACCGCATCGGTCGCGCCGAACCCGGTGATCGTGCGCCTGTCCGACTTCAAGTCGAACGAGTACGCCAACCTGATCGGCGGCAGCAAGTACGAACCGCACGAAGAAAACCCGATGATCGGTTTCCGCGGCGCCTCGCGCTACGTCTCGCCGGATTTCGCCGACGCCTTCGCGCTGGAATGCCGCGCGGTGAAGCGCGTGCGCGAGGAGATGGGCCTCGACAACCTGTGGGTGATGATCCCGTTCGTGCGCACGCTGGGCGAGGGCCGCCAGGTGATCGAAGTGCTCGCGCGCAACGGCCTCAAGCAGGGCGAGAACGGGTTGAAGATCATCATGATGTGCGAAGTGCCGTCGAATGCGTTGCTGGCCGACGAATTCCTCGACATCTTCGACGGCTTCTCGATCGGCTCGAACGACATGACCCAGCTCACGCTCGGCCTCGACCGCGACTCCTCGATCGTCGCCAACCTGTTCGACGAACGCGATCCCGCCGTCAAGAAAATGCTGTCGATGGCGATCCAGGCCGCGCGCGCCAAGGGCAAGTACATCGGCATCTGCGGGCAGGGCCCGAGCGACCATCCCGATCTCGCCCAATGGTTGATGGAGCAAGGCATCGAATCGGTTTCGCTGAATCCCGATACCGTGATCGATACCTGGCTGGCGCTGGCGAAGTCGAAAGCCGGCTGATCGAGCAACCCGGGAGGCCGCCATGTGGCTGCACCTGCTCCAACGGCACGATCTCGCCGGCTGGATCTGGTCCATTGCCATCTTCATCGCGCACCTGCTGGTGGTCACGCGCGCCCTTACCCGCCCCAACCGTACGCCCGCCTCGCGCGTGGCGTGGGTGGCGGTGATCCTGTCGGTGCCGGCACTGGGCGTGATCGCCTACCTGCTGCTGGGCGAAACCAGCATCGGGCAGGCGCGGTTGCGGCGCCTGCGGCGCACCGAACGATTGCTGGAAACGCCCGGGGATGACGATGCCGCCGTCGATGTCACGCCGCGCATCAATGCATTGTTCGATCTCTGCCATTCGATCAACGGTTTCCGTCCGGTCGCCGGCAACCGCATCGCGCTGCTCGGTCATGCAGATGCACCTGCCGATCAACCCATGCTCGATAGCCGGGCCGCGATCGATGCATTGATCGCCGACATCGGACAGGCACGGCAACACGTCCATGTCGCTTTCTACATCTGGCTGGACGACGATGCCGGCGGCCGCGTCGCCGATGCCATGGCCGATGCAGCGAGGCGCGGCGTGCAATGCCGGGTGATGGTCGATGCGCTGGGAT
>JAEKKW010000089.1 GCA_019510195.1 Lysobacterales bacterium
CAGCGTGCACTGCGGGATGATCTTGGGCGAACCGGTCTTGGTGGTGTGTTCCATCAGCACCACGACCTTGCGCACGCCGGCGACGAGGTCCATCGCGCCGCCCATGCCCTTGACCATCTTGCCCGGCACCATCCAGTTGGCGAGGTCGCCCTTGTCGGTCACTTCCATCGCACCGAGGATGGCGAGGTCGATATGGCCGCCGCGGATCATCGCGAAGGAATCGTGGCTGCCGAAGAAACTCGCACCCTTCACCGCGGTGACGGTCTGCTTGCCGGCGTTGATCAGGTCGGCGTCGATTTCGTCCTCGGTCGGGAACGGACCGATGCCGAGCAAGCCGTTCTCGCTCTGCAACCAGACGTTCATGCCGTCGGGGATGTAGTTCGCCACCAGTGTCGGCAAGCCGATGCCGAGGGTCACGTAAGCGCCGTCGGTCAACTCTTTCGCGGCGCGTTGCGCCATTTCATCGCGGGTCCAGGCCATTACTTGTTCTCCGTTGCAGCGCGCACGGTGCGCTGCTCGATGCGCTTCTCGGGGTGCGCGTTGACGACGATGCGATCGACATAGATGCCCGGCAGGTGGACGTGATCGGGATCGATCGAACCCGTCTCCACCAACTCCTCGACTTCGACGACGCAGATCTTGCCGGCCATCGCGCAGGCGGGATTGAAGTTGCGCGCGGTCTCGCGGAACACCAGGTTGCCGGCGTGATCGGCCTTCCATGCCTTGACCAGCGACACGTCGGCCTTGAGCGCGGTTTCCATCACGTAATGGCGGCCGTCGAATTCGCGGGTTTCCTTGCCTTCCGCCACGATGGTGCCGTAACCGGTCGCGGTGAAGAACGCGGGAATGCCGGCACCACCAGCGCGCAGACGCTCGGCCAGCGTGCCCTGCGGGTTGAATTCGAGTTCGAGTTCGCCGCCGAGGAACTGGCGTTCGAATTCCTTGTTCTCGCCGACGTAGGACGAGATCATCTTCTTGATCTGTCGGGTCGTCAGCAGCTGGCCGAGGCCGAAACCATCGACGCCAGCATTGTTGGAGATCACGGTCAGGCCCTTGACGCCGGAATCGCGCAGGGCGGCGATCAGCGCTTCGGGTATGCCGCAGAGGCCGAAGCCGCCGACCGCGAGGGTCTGGCCATCGGCGACGATGCCGGACAGTGCGGTCGCGGCATCCGGTTGGATCTTGGAAACGGTCATGTCGGGGGTCCGTTGCGGAACCCCGTTAGTGTAACGGGCAGCGGCGATGCCAGCCCCTGCCCTTTCGGGCAAGGGTCAGTCGATCAAGTCGAGAACGGCGCGGGTGCATTCGGCGATCGACTGTCGACTGGTATCGACCATCAGATCCGCGCGATCGGGCGCCTCGTACGGCGAGTCGATGCCGGTGAAGTTCGGCAGCTTGCCGGCGCGGGCCTTGGCGTACAGCCCCTTGGAATCGCGCGATTCGGCGACCGCCAATGGGGTGTCGACGAAGACTTCCAGGAACTCGCCCGGCGCAAACAATTCGCGCGCCATCTCGCGCTCGGCGCGGAATGGCGATATGAAGCTGACCAGTACCACCAGCCCGGCATCGACCATCAGGCGCGCCACCTCGGCGACGCGACGGATGTTCTCGACACGATCGGCGGCGGTGAAGCCGAGATCACGATTCAGCCCATGGCGGACGTTGTCGCCATCGAGCAGATAGGTGTGGACGCCGCGCAGGTTGAGTTGCGCCTCGACGGCATCGGCGATCGTCGATTTGCCCGCGCCGGAAAGACCGGTCAGCCAGATGCAGCGGCCACGATGGCCCTTGATGCGTGCGCGTGCCGCGCGGTCGACCTGCAGGGATTGCCAATGGAGATTGCCGGAACGCCGCAGCGCGAAATCGATCACGCCGGCGCCGGCAGTGGCATTGCTGTGGCGATCGACCAGGATGAAGCCACCGAGCTCGCGATTGTCAGCGAAGGCTTCGAACGCGACCGATTGATCGAGATGCCATTCGCAGGTGCCGATCTCGTTCATCCGCAACTGCGTGGCCGACAGGTGCGCGCCGCTCTCGACATCGAGGCGATGCTTGAGCGACGTCAGCGTCGCGCGGACGCTACGCGTCCCGAGCTGCATCGCGTAGGAACGGCCGGGCAGCAATGGCTCGCCGTCCATCCATAGCACGCGGGTCGAGAACTGGTCACTTGCCGGCGCCGGGGCATCGGCACTGCACAAGACATCGCCTCGGGCGACATCGAGCTCGCGATCGAGCACCAGCGTGATCGCATCATCCCGCTCGGCGGATTCGATCTCGCGATCCAGTCCGAACACATGCGTGATCTTCGCTTCGGTGCCCGCCGGTTCGACGCGAATGCGTTCGCCGGCCTTGATCGTCCCGGCCACGACGGTTCCCGCGTAGCCACGGCCATCGGGCAGACGGCTCATCCACTGCACCGGCATGCGGAATGCCGTGCCGGGATCCGCAGACGCGGCGTCGGCATCCTCCAGCGCACGCAACAACGTCGGCCCGGGATACCACGCCGTCCGCGACGACGATTCGACGACGTTGTCGCCCTTCAGCCCTGAAAGCGGGATTGCTTCGAACGCCAACTCGGCATCGAGCTGCTTCAGGTGATTGCGATAGTCGGACACGATCCGTTCGAATACATCGCGCGACCATTCGACCGCATCCATCTTGTTGACCGCAAGCACGACATGGCGAACGCCAAACATCGCGACGATCGCGGTATGACGCAGCGTCTGCGGCAACAGCCCCTTGCGGGCATCGACCAGCACCACGGCGAGATCTGCGGTGGATGCGCCGGTCGCCATGTTGCGGGTGTACTGCTCGTGGCCCGGACAGTCGGCGACGATGAAGCGCCGGCGCGGCGTCGCGAACTGCCGATAGGCGACGTCGATGGTGATGCCCTGGGTGCGCTCGTCCTCGAGGCCATCGAGCAGCGCGGCAAAATCGGGCATCGCGCCGGCCGCGCTGCGCTGGTCGTCGGTCAACGAACCGGTATCGTGCAGCAGGCGGCCGATCAGCGTGCTCTTGCCGTCATCGACACTGCCGCAGGTGATGAAGCGCAGCAACGGGCGGGTATTCGTTGCCATCAGAAATAGCCCTCGCGCTTCTTGCGCTCCATCGACGCGGATGGCTCATGGTCGATCATCCGTCCCTGGCGTTCGGACAATCGTGATGCGCGCAATTCGGCGATGACTTCATCCAGCGTTTCGGCATCGGACTCCATCGCACCGGTCAGCGGATAGCAGCCGAGCGTGCGGAAACGCACCTTGCGCATTGCCGGAACTTCCCCCGGCGCGAGCGGCAAACGCGCGTCATCGACCATGATCAACGCGCCGTCGCGTTCGACCACCGGTCGCTCCCTGGCAAAGTACAACGTGGGCACCTCGATGCCCTCGCGCGCGATGTATTCCCAGACATCCAGCTCGGTCCAGTCCGAAAGCGGGAACACCCGCACGCTCTCGCCCGGCCCGAGCCGGGTGTTCCACTGATGCCACAGTTCCGGGCGTTGCCGGCGCGGATCCCAGCGATGCTGCGCATTGCGGAACGAGAAGACGCGCTCCTTGGCACGCGATTTCTCCTCGTCGCGGCGCGCACCACCGATCGCGGCATCGAAACCGAATTTTTCCAGTGCCTGGCGCAGGCCCTGCGTCTTCATGACATCGGTATGGACCGTCGCGCCGTGACTGATCGGCCCGACGCCCTGCGCCACGCCATCGGGATTGGTATGGACATGCAGAGTCAAGCCTTCTTCCATCACGCGCCGGTCGCGGAAGGCGATCATCTCGGCGAATTTCCATCCGGTGTCGACGTGCAACAGCGGGATCGGCGCCCGCGCCGGCCAGAACGCCTTGCGCAACAGGTGCATGAGGACCGAACTGTCCTTGCCAATCGAATACAACAGCACAGGATTGCGGAAGCAGGCCGCGACCTCGCGGAGGATGCGGATGCTGTCGGCTTCAAGGCGGTCGAGGATCGATTTGCCCGTCACGTCGTGCCCTGTCGGCCATAGATGTCTTCCAGCCGCTCGATGTCATCCTCGCCGAGATAGTGGCCGGACTGCACCTCAATCAGCTCCACATCTTCCGTGGTGGTATTGCGCAGGCGATGCACGCTACCCAGCGGGATGAAGGTGCTTTCGTTCTCGCGCAAGGCAAACGTCTTGTCGCCACAAGTCACTTCGGCGGTTCCGGACACCACGACCCAATGCTCGGCGCGCTTCTGGTGGCGTTGCAGGCTCAACGTGCCCCCCGGCTTCACGGTAATGCGCTTGACCTGGAAGCGCGAGCCCATCGCCAGCGAATCGTAGCTGCCCCACGGGCGATAGACCTTGCGATGGTGGAGATGCTCGGTACGCCCTTCCTTCTTGAGCTGGTCCACCACCGCCTTGACGTCCTGCGCACGATCCTTGTGCATCACCAGCGTGGTGTCCGGCGTGTCCACCACCACCAAGTCGTGCACGCCGAGCACCGCGACCAGTCGTTCGGAAGCGGCATCGACCAGGCAATCCCGGGCATCGAAGGCAATCACGTCGCCGCGCAGCACGTTGCCGGCGCCATCGCGCTCGGCGATCTCCCACAGCGATGACCACGAGCCGACGTCATTCCAGCCGCAATCGACCGGCACCACCGCGGCGCGATCGGTTTTCTCCATCACTGCGTAATCGATGGAATCGCTCGGACTCTGCCTGAACGCCTCGGCATCGACGCGGATGAAATCGAGGTCTGGCGTGGTCGCGGCCAGCGCGCGTTCACAGGCGGCAAGGATGGCCGGCGCATGTTTGCCCAATTCGTCGATATAGCGATCGGCGCGAAACAGGAACATGCCTGAATTCCACAAATGAACGCCGTCGTGCAGGTATTGCTGCGCCCGTTCGATATCCGGTTTCTCGACGAAGGCATCGACACGCCTGGTGTCCCCGAGAATCGAATCGCCGACACGGATATAGCCGTAACCGGTTTCGGGACGATCGGGCTGGATGCCGAACGTGACCAACCATCCCTGCCCTGCAGCTTCGCGAGCCTGGGCGACGGCGGCGGCAAAGGCGTCGACATCGTGGATCAGGTGATCCGCAGGCAACACCAGCATCAACGCATCCGCATGCTGCGCACGCAGGTGCAGGGCCGCCAATGCGATCGCGGGTGCGGTATTGCGTCCGACCGGCTCCAGCAGGATGCCGGCACTGCCGACACCAGCCTGTTGCAACTGTTCGCCAACCACGAAGCGATGTTCGTCCGAAGCAATCGTCAGCACCGGCGCACTGTCGGGCAGCCGGGCCGCACGCAACGCTGTCTGCTGGAACAGGGTTTCTTCGCCCGCCAGTGGCAGGAACTGCTTGGGCGTATTGCTGCGCGAGCGCGGCCACAGCCGTGTGCCCGAGCCGCCACTGAGAATCACCGGGTAAAGCATGGGTCGTCCTTGAAACCGTGGAGACAGGTCGATTATCGCAGCGGACGGGCCGCGTGTCGTCAGTTTCGGGTGAGGGTCCGATGGAGCGCCCCGCGCCAATCCGGCAACTCGATTCCATACGCCTGGCGAAGGCTTCCGGTATCCAGCACCG
>JAEKKW010000016.1 GCA_019510195.1 Lysobacterales bacterium
GGCTGCTCGCCGACCACGCCGTCGCCGTGCACTTCCTCGACATGGCCTTCGCCGTCGGTGATCAGCCAATGGCGACGCACCAGTCGCGCCGGCACCTTGCCGCTGTTGCGGATGGTGATGGTGTAGGAGAAGACGAAGCGGTCTTCGTCAGGCGACGATTCGTCGTCCAGGTAACTGGTGTCGACGTCCACGTCGAAGGCATAGTCGTCCATCGCGTTCATGGCGACAGTGTACGGTGGATGGGGTGAATCGTGCGCCAGCGGCGGGATCAGGCGTCCTGCGCAAGATTGGCCAGGCGCACGAAACCGGCGACGTCGACCTGTTCGGCGCGTGCATCCGGACGCAGGCCGGCGGCTTCGATCCGGGCGCTGTCGGCGACGCCATTCAAGGCATTGCGCAGCGTCTTGCGGCGTTGGCCGAAGGCCGCGCGGACCACGTCGGCGAAGTGGCGGGGATCGCGGACATCGATCGTCGCGGGATCGCGCGGCACCAGCCGCACCACCGCCGAATCCACTTTCGGCGCGGGCCGGAACGAACCAGGCAGCACCACGAACAGCGGCGTCACCGTGCAGTAGGCCTGCAGCATCACCGACAGCCGTCCGTAAACCTTGCTGCCGGGGCCGGCGGCCATGCGATCGACCACTTCCTTCTGCAGCATGAAATGCATGTCGACGATCGCCGCCGCGTGATCGAGGGCGTGGAACAGGATCGGCGACGACAGGTTGTAGGGCAGGTTGCCGACGAGGCGGATTTTCTTCTCGCTCGCCAGCTTGGTGAAATCGACCTGCAGCACGTCGCGATGGATGACTTCCAGCTTGCCGTGCACGCGTGCGGCTTCGGTCAGCGGGAAGATCAGGTCGCGGTCGAATTCGATGACCGTCAGCTCGCCATGACGGTCGAGCAACGGGAAAGTGATCGCGCCCTGGCCGGGGCCGATCTCGACGAGGGCATCACCGGGCTTCGGGTCGATCGCCTGCACGATCTTGTCGATCACGCCGCGTTCGTGCAGGAAGTTCTGGCCGAGATGTTTCTTGGCGCCGGGGCGGAAGCTGGTGGAATCGGTCATCGTGTCTGTTCCCGTTGCTCGGCGAACCGTGCACATTGTTCCACCGCGGCGAACAGGCTGTCAGGCGTGGCCCGGCCGCTGCCAGCGATGTCGAGCGCGGTGCCGTGGTCGACGGCGACGCGCGGATACGGCAGGCCGAGCGTGATGTTGACCGCGTGTTCGATGCCGGTCGATTTCAGCACCGGCAATCCCTGGTCGTGGTACATCGCGACCACCGCATCGAATTGCGGAAGCTTGTCCGGGAGGAAGGCGGTATCGGCGGGCAAGGGACCTTGAAGGTTCAATCCCCGCGCGCGCAGCTGGTCCAATGCCGGGATGATGACGTCGAGTTCTTCGCGCCCGAGATGTCCGTCTTCCCCCGCATGCGGATTGAGGCCGAGCACCGCGATCCGGGGCGATGCCATGCCGAAGTCGTGGCGCAGCGCTTCATGGGTGATCGTCACGATGCGCTGCAGACGTTCCGCGGTGATTGCGTCGGGCACATCGCGCAAGGGCAGGTGCGTGGTCGCCAGCGCGACGCGCAAGCCGGGGCGTGCCAGCATCATCGCCACATCGCAGCCGGCCTGTTGCGCCAAACGCTCGGTGGTGCCGGTGTAGGCGATGCCGCCGTCGTTGATCGCGGCCTTGTGGAACGGCCCGGTCACGAGGCCGTGCATGCGGCCCTGCAGGCAGTCCTGCGCGGCGGCGTCGAGCGCGGCGATCGTTGCCGCTGCGTTGGCGGGATCGGGATGGCCGGCACGCGTCGGCGCGGGCAGCCGATGCGCGACGATGCGCAGTTGCCCGCCATGCATGATGTCGGCGTCTGCGGCCAACAATTCGAGTGGCAACTGCAATGCAGTCGCCGCCTGCATCAGGACGTCGGGATCCGCGTACGCGGTGCACAACGAAGAAAGTTCGATGCGTTGCGCCAGGCGGACGCAAAGTTCAGGGCCGATGCCCGCCGGCTCCCCGGGGACGAGGGCCAAGCGGGTCTTCATGGCGCTTAGCCCTTCTTTTTCGGCGGTGCTTCCGGAGCAGCAGCGGGCGCCGCCTGCAGCGGTTGCTCGGCGTCGGCACCGACGCGGGTGCTCACATAGGCTTCGCCGCGCATTTCGCGCAGGAAGCGGTCGTAGGCGTCTTCCAGCTTGCGGCGGCCGATGGTTTCGCGCATGGCGCCGCGCTGGTCCTCGCTGGCGGCCACGCCCTGGCGGCTGGCGATGCGCTGGGCGATCACCCAGCCGTCCTTGGTCTGGACCGGTTGGCTGATTTCGCCGTCGCGCAAGGCAGCGACAGCTGCACCCACTTCGGCGCCGAGACCGTCCTGGCTGCGCCAGCCGGTATCGCCACCATTCGCGCGGCCAACCGGATCATCCGAATCGGACTCCGCGGTCTTGGCGAAATTGGCGCCGCC
This sequence comes from Lysobacterales bacterium, assembly GCA_019510195.1. Taxonomy (GTDB): domain Bacteria; phylum Pseudomonadota; class Gammaproteobacteria; order Xanthomonadales; family Xanthomonadaceae; genus Solilutibacter. The sequence goes on from JAEKKW010000016.1 coordinate 2,457, forward strand.
AGCCAGTCGTGCACGCAGCGTCTCCGCGCGCGCCTTGCCCTTGGCATCATTGGCGGGATCCTTCGATTTCACCAGGATCTGCCGGGTGTGGTACTGGCTGATGGTCCCGAGGCCGGCGCCGCCGTCGCGGACTTCCACCAGTTTCAGCAGCTGGAAGCCGGTCGCGCCGCGGATCGGGCCGGCGACGTCGCCGGGCTTCATGTTGCCGACGATCTGCGAGAACGCCGCGGGGATTTCCTGCGCCGCGCGCCAGCCGAGATCGCCGCCGTCAAGGGCGTTGGGCGCATCGGAGTAACGGATGGCCGCGGCGGTGAAATCCATTTCCTTGCGGTCGATCAGTCCCTTGACGCCGTCGACCTTCTTCTGGCCGGCGGCAATCTGCTCCGGCGTTGCGCCGGCGGGCAGCGCCACCACGATGTTGGCGAGGTGCAGCTGCGTGCCGCTTTGCGATTGCGCGGACAGCGCGGCGTTCACTTCCGATTCGCTGACGTGGACGGCGCCCTGCGCATAGGCCTGCTTGAGGCGCTGGGTCAGCAGTTCATCGCGCACGGCGTTGCGGAAGCTGTCGAACGACTGGCCCTGTTGCGCCAGTTGCTGGCGCAGCTGGTCGACGCTGACCTTGTTGTTCTGGGCGATCGACTCGATGGCCTGGCTCAGTTCCTGGTCGTCGACGGTGATGCCGCTCTGCTGGGCACGCGCCACCTGCAGGCGCTGCAGGATCAGGCGTTCGAGGATCTGCTTCTGGAGGACATCGGTCGGCGGCAATTCGGTGGCGCGGCCGGCGTATTGCTGTTGCACATTGGCCATTGCGCGCGCCAGCTCGCTCTTCAGGATCACGTCCTCGTTGACCACGGCGGCGATGCCGTCGATGGGCGTGACAGAGGCGGATTGCTGGGCGAACGACGGCGCGACCAGCGCCAGTTGGAGGGCGAGGGCGGCGGGAAACAGGATCTTCATTGAATGGGGTCCGGATCGACGGTGTGTTGCCCTGACGACAGGGCTTCAGGTGGGACGAGATAGAGGTCGTCGCGGAAGTAACCGAGGATAGCACGGCGCAAAATACGCCTCGTATCCTGTCCGGCCGAACCGAGTCCCTTCAGTTCGAATTCCAGCATGATGCCGTTGCGCAGGTCGCCTTCGCGGGTGGCGACGTAGCGGCGACCGACGATACGGATCGCCACGCAGCAGCTGTCCCATTGCACGCCGCCGACGATTTCCAGCGGCTTGACGGTGTGCTTCCAGGTGGCCTGGTCGCGCAGCGACACGTAGTAGCGGCCGACGATGCTCCACGACGAGGTGATCGGGTAGAGGAATTGCAGGTCGGACTGTTCCAGCAGGCCGCGGCGGTAGCGGTAGCTCAGGTTGACGATGCCGTCCTCGCCCCACAGGTAACGGGTGCGTACCGAGACCAGGTCGCGTTGCTTGGTGCGCGGATCCCATTGATAGGACGCGCCCATGGTCCAGCGATCATTGAAGGCGTAATTGGCGTCCGCAACCCAGGCCGAACGGCCGCGGGTCAGCGGAATTTCGCCGGGCAGTGTGACCCGGGTATCGCTGAGGTAGCGGATCTGGCCGAGGCTGGCCGAGAGTTTCTCGTGGCCGTCGGATTCGCGGTTCATGCGCGTGGTCACCGCGAACGTCACCTGGTTGGCGTCGCTCTGGCGGTCGGCGCTGGAATAGCGATTGTCGCGGAACAGCTGGCCCCAGCTGTAGGTCAGCAGGCCGGTGTCGAAGACCGGGAGCGCCGACTGGTCGCGGTAGGGCGCATGCAGGTAGAACACGCGCGGCTCCAGCGTCTGCACGTAGTCCTTGCCGCCCCATTGCACGTTGCGGTCGAACTGGATGCCGCCGTCGAGCGAGACGATCGGCAGGCTGCGGGTCGGATTGCGCTTGACCAGCGGCTGCCACAGCGTGTCCGGCACGCTGTCGCGATTCCAGTAACGCCCCTGCAATGCCTCGGCCGCGATCGCGCGATCCTTGGCGTTGTTGTTGGCGAGATCGCCGTCGAGCTGGTAGGCGGTATAGCGCCATGCCACGGTCGGGGTCAGGAACCACCAGTTGCCCTGCAGCGGCATCGACACGAACGGCTTGATGTCGAAGCGGCTGCCGCCGGGGATGCGCAGCGACGGACCGGTCTGGTCGAAGGTGCCGGCGGCGAAATTGCGGTAGTTCTCGTGCTGGAAGCGCACGGCCTCGGCATTGACGCCGGCGCGGAACAGCACGCCGACCGGCGTGTCGAGGTTGTAGGTGAGGCGCGGCAGGCGATCGTAGGGCAGCGACGCCTCGGTCAGGGTGTAGTCGGTGCGTACCCAGTGGTCGGCGCTGATCGACGCATCCCAGTGGTGGCCGCGGCCGTACACGCCGATTTCGCTCATCGCCGAATACTGGGCGAGGCCGACGGAACTGTTGTTGAAGTCTTCCAGATAGCGCGGATCGCTCAGCCACAGCAGGTTGGCGCGTGCCTGCCAGTTGGGCGACAGGTTCTGGAACGCCTGGTAGGTGAAGCTGCCGCGGGTGTCATCGTTGCGCAGCTTGTCATTGGGCATCCACGACGCCCTGGCGACGCCCGAACCGCTGCCGTTGAGGTAGCGGAATTCGTTGTCGATCGCCACGCCGCGTTCGGTCATGATCCGCGGGCTGATGGTGTCGTCGTAGTTCGGCGCGATGTTGATGTAGATCGGCTGGCGCCAGTCGAAACCGTTGCGCTGGGTCTGCGAGATCGACGGGAACAGCAGGCCGGTGCGGCGGCGGTCGTCGATCGGGAACTTGAACCACGGGATGTAGGCCACCGGCACCTTGCCGATGCGGATCTTGGCGTTGTGGGCCACCGCCATGCCTTCCTCGGTATCGACGTCGATGCGCGAGGCCTTGAGTTCCCAGTCGCGCTTTTCCGGCGGACAGGTGGTGTAGGTGGCGTCGTAGAGTTCGCCCTTGCTGCCGGTCAGGTCGATGCGGTCGGCGGTGCCGTTGCCGCGATGGGAGACGATCTGGTAGCGGATGTCGTCGATGGTGTGGCTGTCATTGGCCTGGTTGCCCTGGGCCTTGGCGGCCAGGATGCGCATCTTCGGGTCCTGGTAGCGCACATGCCCTTCGGCGACATAGGTGTCCTTGTCGCGGTCGTAGGTGACGTGGTCGGCGCCAAGGAACTGGTTGCCGCGGTTCAGCGCCACGTTGCCGTCGAACACCGGCATGTCGATGGTGCCGGTCTGCTCGTCGCCTTCCAGGGTGGTGTTGAGCTTCTTGCGGGGCGTGACTTTCTCGTCGCCGGTCGGTTTGGTGTCGGTGAAGATCGGTACCGGGTCCTTGGCTGGGCAACGTCCCCAGTCCAGCTGGTATTTTTCCGCAGCCTGGAGCGGCAGGGCCGCGGCGATGCACAACGACAGGGGCAAAAGGCGCGGGTGGGGTCGCACGGGGCTTCCTGAATGCCAAGTCGCGCTACTTTGCCGGATCGCTTGCCTGCGGGCAATCAAGGCCGCACTTTCGTTCATGGACCGCTGGAGCACCGACATGACCGAAACCACTGCTTCCGACCCGCTGCCGACCGATTCCGAGTGGCGGGAACGCCTGAGTCCCGAGCAATACGCCATCTGCCGCTGCTCGGCCACCGAACGCGCATTCACCGGCAAATACTGGGATCACCACGAAGCCGGCCGCTATGCCTGCGTGGCTTGTGGCCAGCCCCTGTTCGCCTCGGCCGACAAATACGATTCCGGCAGCGGGTGGCCAAGTTACGTCCGTCCGATCGCCGAGGCCGCGGTGAATGAACACGCCGACGACAGCCACGGCATGCGCCGCGTCGAAGTGCGCTGCAGCCGGTGCGAATCGCATCTCGGCCATGTCTTCCCGGATGGGCCGGCGCCGACCGGGCTGCGCTATTGCATCAATTCCGCGGCGCTGGACTTCGAAGCGGACGCTGTCCCTCAGCGCTGACCGCACAGGGCGGTGACGTGGGCAACGGCAGAAAGGGCCAGTGCCGGCAGGGCGTAACCGCCTTCCAGGGTCGAAACGATGCGGCCCTGCGCATGGCGCTCGGCGACTTCGACCAGTCGTTCGCCGAGCCAGCCGAAGTCACGCGCCTCCAGCAGCCCCTGCGCCAGCGGGTCTTCGCGATGGGCGTCGAAGCCGGCGGAGACCAGCAGCAGCTGCGGCTTGAAGGCATCGATGCGCGGGATCAGCACCTCTTCCCACAGCGCCCGCACCGCCTGAGCGTTCGCCAGCGGGGGCCAGGGCGCGTTGGCGATGTTGCCGACACCGGTCTCGCCTGCCTCGCCGCTGCCGGGATATAGCGGCGACTGGTGGGAATCGACGAACAGCACGCGCGGTTCATGTTCGAAGATCGCCTGGGTGCCGTTTCCGTGGTGGACATCGAAGTCGGCGATGGCGACTCGATCGATGCCGTTTGCCAGCGCGTGCGCTGCGGCGATCGCGATGTTGTTGAACAGGCAGAAACCCATCGCCACGGCGGGTTCGGCGTGATGGCCGGGCGGGCGCACCGCGCAGAATGCACGACGGTCGTGGCCGGCCAACACCCAGTCGACCGCCGCCACGACGGCGCCGGCCGCGCGCAACGCGGCTTCGGGGCTCCCCGGGGACAGCGCGGTATCGGGGTCGAGCCAGTGGATGTCGTTGTCGACTGGCGATGCGAGGATGCGATCGATCAGTGTGGCGCGGTGCACGCGTTGCAGGTGGTCGCGGGATGCGCCAGGTGCCTCCTGCCAGTCGAGCGGCAATGCCGATGCCTGCAGCGCATAGATCACCGCGCGCAGCCGTCCGGAGTGTTCGGCGTGACCGGCGCCGGTATCATGGTCGAGGCAGGCTGCGTGCGTGTAGACGCGGACGCTCAACGGCGGCGATCGTGCTGCCATAACACTTCGCCATGGCCGCTGGCGCGCGCCAGCACCCGGGCCAGCACGAACAGCAGGTCGGAGAGACGATTGAGATAGCGGATCGCCTGCGGGCGCACGACTTCCACGCGCGCGAGCGCGACGGTTTCGCGCTCGGCACGGCGGACCACCGTGCGCGCGACGTGGCAGCGCGCGGCCGCTTCGCCGCCGCCGGGCAGGATGAAATCCTTCAGCGGCGGCAGCGTTTCGTTGTAGTGGTCAAGGCGTTGTTCGAGGCGCTCGACGTCGCCATCGTCGATGGCCGAGTGCCCGGGAATGCACAGCTCGCCGCCGAGATCGAACAGCTGGTGCTGGATCGATGTCAGCAGGTCGCGGATGTCATCCGGCACGTCGTCCGGCAATTCCGCGGCGAGCAGCAGGCCGATGCAGGAGTTCGCTTCGTCCACCGTGCCGTAGGCGGCGACGCGCAATGAGTCCTTGCCGGTACGACTGCCGTCGCCCAGTCCGGTGCTGCCATCGTCACCGGTCTTCGTGTAGATCTTGGAGAGTCGGTTCCCCAACTCCGATCACACCGTCTGTACGCGCAGTGCCGGAACGCGTCGGCGCAACAGTTCGAAGCCGCCGAACAGCACGGCCGAATACAGCAGGGTGCCGAGCACGGTCCACTTGAAGAACGGGATGCCGGCGGCGTAGCAGGCCATCAACCCCGCGCCATTCTTCGGGTACATGGTGCCGCTGGCCCACACGCCGAAGTTGGTGACGAGGAAGAAGAACACCGAACCCGCCAGCGACCAGCCGAGCACGCGCATACCGTTGACGCGGCCGCGCAGCGAGAAGCCGGCGAACGTGGTCAGGGCGATGCAGGCATAGACCAGCCAGAACGACAGGTGGCCAACGTAATCGGCATAGGTGCCGCCGTTGAGCAGGCCCAGCGCGACGTCCGACAGCAGCATCGCGATCAGCGGGATCCACAATGCGGCGCGGCGCGAGGCGAAATAGGCGCCACCGAACAGGGCCATGGCTTCGACCGGCGAGAAATTCGGCGGATGCGGCAGCAGGCGGGTCAACGCCGCGGCGGCGATCATCGCGGCAAGCGTCCACGGGCCGGCGGCGAGGGCGGAAGTCTGGTCGGTGCGGTTCATCGGCTTCAACGGAAGATGGTGCGGAAGCCGTTAGCATAGCGCGTCATGCCTGATCACGCCCCCACAACGCCCGGTACCGCGGTGCGCCGCCACGATATCGTCATCGTCGGCGGCGGCCTGGTCGGTGCCAGCCTGGCGATCGCCCTCGACGGACTCGGTCTCGATGTGGCCATGGTGGAAGCCGCGCCCGCCGGCGCGCTGCCCGCGGTATTCGACCAGCGCAACCTCAGCTTTGCCGAAGCCACCTGCAATGCGCTGGACAATCTCGGGGTATGGCGCCTGCTGCGAACGCCGGCGGCTCCGATCCGCCGCATCCACGTCAGCCGTCGTGGCGATTTCGGCCGCGTCGAACTCGACGCCCGCGACTACGATCGCGAGGCGTTCGGGCAAGTCGTCGTTGCCAGCGATTTCGGCGAGGCGCTGGAGTCGCGGCTTGGAGAGCTGCGCAAGCTGGTGCGCTATCGTCCGGCGCGTTTCCTCGAATCAGGTGTCGATGGCGAGCAGCGCATCATTCGCATCGCCGATGGCGAAGGCGAGCATGTGCTTTCGACGCGATTGCTGATCGGTGCCGACGGCACGCACAGCATGGTGCGCGCTGCGCTCGGCATCCCCGCGGAGCATCACGATTACGACAAGGTGCTGTTCGTGGCGCGGATGCGTTGCGATCGCGCGCCGGACGGCAACGCGTACGAGCGCCTGGGCGATGACGGCCCGACCGCACTGCTGCCGCGCGGCGATCGCCATTACGGCGTGGTGCATGCGGTGTCCGCCGCCGATGCCGATGCCGTCGCCGCGCTCGACGACGACGCCTGGTGCGCGCGCATCCAGGATGCATTCGGCTGGCGCGCCGGACGCTTCCTGTCGGCAGGCCCGCGCAGTCGCTATCCGGCGCAACGGGTGCTGGCGGAACGACTGGTCGCGCAACGTGGCGTGGTGATCGGCAATGCCGCCCAGACGATCCATCCGATCGGTGCGCAAGGCTTCAATCTCGGCCTGCGCGATGCCCTGACGCTGGTCGAATGCATCGCCGCCTCCCCGGGTGATGTCGGTGCAGGCGAAGTGTTGCAGCGACATGCGCAGCGACGCGTGGAAGACCGTTCGCGCACCATCGCCTTCTCCGATGGCCTGGCGCGCCTTGCTGCCAATCCCTCGCCATTGCTGCGGCCGTTGCGCACGTTCGGCATGGGTGCGATCGCGCAGCTCGATGCCGTGCAATCGATGCTGGTCGGCGGCGCGATGGGCTATCGCGGCGATGTTCCGGCGCTGTGCCGGCAGGTCCGGGCATGAATCGTCGCGGTCGTTTCGATGCGGTGGTGGTCGGTGGCGGCGTGATCGGGGCTGCCTGCGCATTGGGCATGGCCGATGCCGGACTCGATGTCGCGTTGGTGGAGGTGGCGGAACCATCGGCGTGGTCGCCAACGAATCCGGACCTGCGCGTCTACGCATTCGCGCCCGACAACGCGGTGTTGCTCGATGCCTTGAACGTGTGGAGCGATGTCGCGCGCCAGCGCGTGCAGCCGTATCGGCGCATGCGGGTGTGGGATGCCGCGGGCGGTGATGCGCTGGAATTTTCCGCCGACGAACTGGCGAGACCCCGATTGGGCTGGATCGTCGAGCACGGATTGCTGGTCGATTGCCTGTGGCGGCAACTGGAACGACGCGGCGTGGTCGTGCGTTGCCCGGCGCGGGTGACTGGCATCGAACAGGATGATTCCGGCGTGCGACTCGTGCTGGATGACGGCGGCATGCTTGATGCGCGCGTGGCGATCGCCGCTGATGGTGGCCAGTCGGCATTGCGCGAACTCGCGGGCATCGACACCGATGATCGCGACTACAACCAGCTCGGACTGGTTGCCTACGTGCGCAGCGAACTTCCACATGCAGAGACCGCCTTCCAGCGCTTCCTGCCGGGTGGTCCGCTGGCCTTGCTGCCGTGTACGGGCGGACGCAGTTCGATCGTGTGGTCGCTGCCCGTCGATGAAGCGCGGCGACGGATGGACATCGATGCGCCGGCATTCAATCGCGAACTCACGCGTGCGTCCGATGCCTGCCTCGGTGCACTTGAACTCGATTCGCCGCGTGCCGCCTTCCCGTTGCGGCGAAAGCTGGCGCAGGCGCAACGGGCGGGGCGGGTATTGCTGATGGGTGACGCTGCGCACGTGGTCCACCCGCTGGCCGGGCAGGGCGTCAATCTCGGTCTGCGCGATGTCTCGGCCTGGTTGCGCAGCGTGCGCGATGCCAGGGCGAAGGGCCGCGATTTCGATGCGGCATCGCGCCTGCAGCGCTGGGCGCGCGAGCGTCGCAGCGACAACACCATATCGACCCTGGCGTTCGAAGCGATCAATCGCGCCTATTCGAACGACCAGCCCATCGCCACGTTGTTGCGCGGGCACGCATTGGGCGTTGCCGGCCGCGTGCCGGTGCTGCGCCATGCGCTCTGGCGCCACGCTGCCGGACTCTGATCGCAAACGACGATGCCCCGCCGGAGCGGGGCATCGCCTGTCTTCATCCGGTTGATCCGGACAATTCCATTATGGCGTGGTGGAAGGCGTCGGCTGTTCAGCCACCTTGTCCTTCTTGCCGTGCTTCTTCTTCTTGGCGTCCTTGTTGCCGGTGCTCGCCGGATCGGTCGGCGTTGCGGACATCGGTGCAGCCATGCTGTCCATCGACGATGCCGGGGTGGCCGGAGTCGCGGGCGTTGCAGGCGTGGCGGGAATTGCCGGGGAAGTGTCGGTCGCAGGCGTTGCCGGAGTCGCGGGCGTGGCCGGAGTGGCCGGCGTCGCCGATTGGTGGGTGTTGTGGGCCTGGGGAGCAGTCTGTGCGGTCGCCAAGCCGGTGGAAGCGAGCAACGCGGCGGTTGCGATGAACAGGGAGGTGCGATTCATTGCGATCTCTCGTCGTGTTGGGGGAGAGCCGACAGTAGTCCCGTTGCCCGATCGCGCAAGTTAACGCTGCGCTAAAGCCATGAATCGCTGTTCAGGCTAATCGTTTTCAGCCAAGTGTTGGCGGCGTTGACATATATGCAACGCAATTCATTGCAAAAACGGCCAGCGAAAAAATGAATAGGTGATCCGCGCGAATGAATGCGGGACTTTGATGAAGTCCTGTCAACGCGTGTTCGTGTACGCCGCGAACACCGTGATTTCCTCGCGATCGTGGTAGAGCTGGCGTGCGCGCAATTCGACTTCGCCACCACATTGCGCGCGCAACAAATCCAGGCAACGCTGCGTTTCCAGCCAGCGTTTCTTCATCGGCAGCTTGAGGTTGAAGATCATGCGGCGGCACCAGCCTTCGCGCAGCCACGCCGCCATCCGTTCGGCGACGCGGATCGGTTGTTCCACCATGTCGCAGACCATCCAGTCGAGACGTTCCTGCGGATGCCAGGAGAAGCCGTCTTCGCGCAGATGGGTGATCTGGCCGATCTCGAACAGGTGTGGACGCAACGGGCCGTTGTCGATCGCGATCACGCTCAGGCCCTGCCGCAGCAACACCCAGGTCCAGCCGCCGGGCGCAGCGCCGAGGTCGGCGACGCGCATGCCGGGTTGCAGCCACGCTTCGCGTTCTTCGGGGGTGATCAGCACGCCCAGCGCTTCGTCGAGCTTCAGCGCGGAACGCGACGGCGCATCGGCGTGCATGCGCAGGCGCGGGATGCCGAGCGGCCACGGCGCGCTGTCGTCGCGACCGGCGCTGGCGAGGAAGGCATGGCGACCGTCGATGAAGGCAACGTGCAATCTCCGCTGTGCCTTGGGATCAAGCAAACCTTCGCGCTTCAATACCGGACGCAATGCATTGCCGAAACTGCGCGCCAGCCCCGACAGCGGACGTCCCGCGTCGGAATCGGAATGTTCGACCCAGAGATCATTGAACGGCCCGGCAACCGATTCGCGCAATGCAGCCAGCAACGGCGTGATCCGGTCGGCGGGATCGAGATCGGAAAGCTCGGCGATCAGGCGCAGCTTCTGGCGCGCGAAGACCAACTCGCGCCACGGCAATGCATCATCGAGCGCCGCGCCATCCTCGCAGTGGAACAGCACGTAGCCGCTGTCACGATTGGTTTGTGCATAGCCGGGATGGCCGAGCGCCGCGGCGCGATCGCCAAGTTCCGCGGCAAGTTCCGGTTCGAATCCCGCCCGGCACCAGCACAGCAGGCCGTTCGTGCTCATCAGAGCACCGCATCCATCAGTAATGCGTCCCGCTTTCGCCGAACGCACGCAGCACGGCGCAGGCGGCATCGCGTTGCAGATCGCGCACGACTTCGATGCCGCGGCGTTGCAGTTCGCCGATCCAGTCGGCGGGCAACGGACCTTCGTCGAATTCGGTCAGCGCCATCACGTCTTCGGCCCGCGCGCCGATCAGCAGGCGATCGATGCCGGCCCAGACGCTGGCGCCATAGCACTGGCAGCACGGTTGTGCCGACGTCGCCAGCGTCACCGGTCCCCAGGCGCTGCCGTCGTCGTTGCAGTTGAGGCGGTGACGCTGCAGGCGCTGCTGCGCCAGCATGAAGGCCATCATCTCGCCGTGCGCCACCGAGCACGATTGCGGTACCACGCGATTGACGCCGATCGCTATCACCTTGTGGTCCGGCGAGAACACCGCCGCGCCGAACGGGCCGCCACTGCCGGCTTCGACGTTGTGCTTCGACAACGCGATCGCCAGCGCGACCTTGTCGTCGTCGCTTTCATAACGATCGGCGAGCGGGAACTCGTGCGCCCAGACCGGCAGGGTGAGGTGGAGCTGCAGCGGCAACATCGCGAATCAGCCTTCCTTCTGCATCCAGGTATCGCGCAGGGTCACCGCGCGGTTGAACATCGGCTTCGCGGAGACATGATCGCGACGGTCGGCGACGAAATAACCGACGCGCTCGAACTGGAAGCGCGTCTCCGGCGTGGCGTTGGCGGCATCGGCTTCGACGACACCATGCACGCTGCGGAACGATTCCGGGTTCAGGTGATCGCGATAGCCCTTGCCGTCGCTGTCATCGTCGGGATCGGCGACGGTGAACAGGCGATCGTAGAGACGGAACTCCGTCGCCACGGCGGTCGCGGCATCCACCCAGTGGATGGTGCCCTTGATCTTGCGGTTGGCGCCTTCCATGCCGGGGCGCGATTCGGGATCGAGCCAGCCGCGCAATTCGACGATCCCGCCGGCGTCGTTCTTCACCACTTCGTCGCAGCGGAAGATGCCGGCGCCGCGCAGGCGAACTTCACCCCCGGGGACCAGTCGCTTCCAGCCCTTGGGCGGCACTTCGGCGAAATCCTCGCGCTCGATCCACAGCGTGTTGGAGAACGCGACCTCGCGCTGGCCCGCGCTCTCGTCCTTGGGATGGTTGTGGAAGTGCAGGGTTTCGCGATGATCGGCGGGCAGGTTGGTGATCACCAACTTGAGCGGATCGAGTACCGCCATGCGGCGTTGCGCGCGGGCGTCGAGGTCCTCGCGCAGGGTGTTCTCGAGCACGGTGTAGTCGATGGTCGAATTCTGCTTCGACAGGCCGAGGCGCGAGACGAACAGCTTGAGCGCTTCCGGGGTGTAGCCGCGACGGCGGATGCCCTGCAGCGTCGGCATGCGCGGATCGTCCCAGCCGGACACCAGTCCTTCCTGCACCAGCGCCATCAGCTTGCGCTTGCTCATCACCGTGTAGTCGAGGTTGAGCCGCGAGAACTCGATCTGGCGCGGCTTGCCGGCTTCGTTCGGCAGGCCGCGATCGGTGAGCGGCTTGAGCAATTCGGGATGACGGGTGAGGCCGACGTTGTCGACCGCCCAGTCGTAGAGCGGGCGGTGGTCTTCGAACTCAAGCGAGCACAGCGAATGGGTGATGCCCTCGATGGCGTCGGAAATCGCGTGCGCATAGTCGTACATCGGGTAGATCGGCCAGGCGTCACCGGTGTTCTGGTGCTCGACGTGCTTGATGCGGTAGATCGCCGGGTCGCGCAGGTTCATGTTCGGCGATGCCATGTCGATCTTCGCGCGCAGGGTGCGCGTGCCGTCGGCGAACTCGCCCGCGCGCATGCGCCGGAACAGGTCGAGGTTCTCGTCGACGCCGCGATCGCGGAATGGCGAGTTGGTCCCGGGTTCGGTCAGGGTGCCGCGACTCGCGCGCACTTCCTCGGCGCTGAGGTCGCAAACGAAGGCCTTGCCGTCGCGGATCAACTGTTCGGCGCCGAGGTAGAGCACCTCGAAATAATCGGAGGCGTGGCGCAGGTCGCGCCAGTGATAGCCGAGCCAGGTCACGTCGTCCTGGATCGCCTGCACATATTCGGGGTCTTCCTTCGCCGGGTTGGTGTCGTCGAAGCGCAGGTTGCAGGAACCGTGGAATTCGCCGGCGATGCCGAAGTTGGCGTGGATCGCGCGCACGTGGCCGAGGTGCAGGTAGCCGTTGGGCTCGGGCGGGAAGCGCGTCTTCACCGCGGCATGGCGGCCGGCGGCGAGGTCGTCGCGGACGATATTGCGGATGAAATCGGTGCGCTCGGCGGGCGCCGGCGTGGTCGTGGGCTCGGACATGCGGGACTGGAACTGGAACGGTGTGCGCAGTGTACCGGGTCTGCGAAATCGACTTGCGTCCTCGGTCACAGTAAACAGGCGCAAGCCGGTAGCCGCGGGCCCCGATGCGCAGTAGCGTATGCGCCTCATGTCAGGCGCATTCTTCCCCCGACTCGAGCGCTGGTCCGATCGCATGCAGCTGGCCGTCCTGATGGCCCTGCTGCTGGCGGTCTGCATCGCTTTGCTCGGAAGGATATTCACGCCGCCGGCACCCTCGTTCCCCATCTCCTGGCATTCCGAGGCGGGCAGTGCCGTCCAGGCGGACGAAGGCGGTCCGGAAGGCGAGGGCATGATGGTGCGGATTCCCGGCGGCAACCAGCCGGTCAGTCTCGATGTGGTCGCCAGCCTGCCGGAAGCCATGCGCCAACAGGGCATCGTCGCCCTGCGTTTCGAGCGCACCGGACTTGACCGCATCGAGGTCGAGGACCTCGCAACCGGCCAGGTGGTGGTGGATGGCTTCTATGTGGTGAACGACGATCGCCTGCCGGGATTGACTTCGTCCTACCAGTTCAATGTCATGGTGCCGCCACAGGGCGATCTTCACCTGCGCATCCGGGCGCAATCCGCGGTGCCGACATCGTTGATGGGACGGTTGGAACCACATCTGCTGGCCGGCCGCGATGACCGCCGCATCGCCGGTACCGCGGCGATGAGCTACGCCGTGTATCTGGTGCTGGCGCTGGTGGTGATCGCGCTCTACATCGCCACCGGGCAACGCAGCATGCTGGCGTTCTCGTGGTTCGCGTTGCTGCGGTTGCTGGTGCTGATGTCGGTCAATGGCCACCTCTACCAGATCCCGGCGATGGCCTGGTTCGGCGACTTCGGCAATCACGGGACATCGGTGCTGATGATCCTCGGCATCGCCGCCGGCATCGTGCTGGTGCAGGAACACGGGGCCTTGCCCGGCGAAGCGCGTGGCAATCAATGGCGACAACTGTCCGCGGCGATCGTGGTCGTTGCCATCGCCGTGTCGGCCGTGCTGCTGTTCGTGCCATTGCCGTCGGTGGCGGCGTGGGCAATGGGCCAGGGCGTGTGGTTCTTCCTTGCGCTCATCGGGCTGGCGTTCTGCGTCCGCGCCTATCGCAATCGCATTCCACACCGCGTGGCGGTACTGGCAGCGGTGTTGGTATCGTTCTTCTCGAGCATCGCGCATCTCGCCTACGAGACAGGCCTGATCGCGCACTGGTGGTGGGCCGGGCGCCTGTTGCAGATCACCGGTGCCATGCTGTGTACCGTCGTGGCGATCAGTCTGGTCCGGCGCATCGAGAGTTACCGGATCGAACTGGCGCGCGAGCGCCATACCCAGCAGCAATTGCGCAAGCAGATGGACGCGCAAACGACGATCCGCGAACTCGAACGCGACCTGGCCCACTCGCTGGGCGACATCGCCGATCCGGAACTGGAATTCGCGGCGGTTCACCGCCTGCTGGGGGCCGCGACCGCCTGCCTTGCGCTGGAAGGTGCGGGCCTGGTGCAATTCCCGGGACGTCGTGCGCCCCAGGCGTATGCCCTGCCGGCGACGATGCTGGACGAATTGCGCGGCTGGCTGGCGCCGCGACGCAACTGGGTGGAGTCAGTGGCGACCGGGGCGGCGCCGGTGGAAAACCACACGCCGGTCGTCGGGCGCGGATTGCGTTCGCTGCTGGTTCCGGCCCAGGTTCTGAAGGGCAGCCATTCGGTGCTGGTGATCGAACGCAGTGCCGATGCGCCGGCCTTGAGCGCTGCCGACCACGCTGCGCTGGCAAGCATGGCAAGCGCGGTGCGCGAAGCGCTGGAGCAGCAGCGCGAAGCGCGTGCATTGATCGTGACTGCGCGCATCGATGCGCTGACGGGCATCCTCAATCGCAATTCGCTCGACATCGATCTCGCTGCCGCGCTTGCCCAGGCTGCGCGCACGCGCTCGCCGCTGGCGGTGCTGTTCCTCGACATCGACCACTTCAAGCGCATCAACGACCAGTTCGGCCATGCCGCCGGCGACGAGTGCCTGCGCGCCGTTGCCCAGTTGCTGCGATCGAACCTGCGTTCCGGCGACCTGCTCGGGCGTTATGGCGGCGAGGAATTCGTCGTGGTATCGCCGGGAGCGCCGCTGGCGGTGGCCCAGCAACTGGGCGAACGCATCCGCGCCGCGGTGGAATCGCTCGAAGTCGAATGGGAAGGAGAGTGGATCCCGGTCACCATCAGCGTCGGCATCGCGATGCGCCGTCGTGACGAAAACGAACCCGTGCATCTGCTCGATCGCGCCGACCAGGCGCTGTACGACGCCAAGCGCCGCGGTCGCAACCAGGTGCGTTTCGATCTCGACGCCGCCGCGTTTGATCCGGCTTCGGAGTAGGCGCTGTTATGCTGTCACTCCTGGCTGGAAGGAGTGACGGAAATGGGTGGTATCGGGCCGTGGAAGGAGCGCATGATCGCGCCCGAGCGCGCGTTGCCGGGGCGCGCCACGCCGATGGCGATCGATAACGTCCATTTCGTGCTGGGCAGTCCCCTGCGTGATGCCTTCGCCGGCTACGGTGATGCCCGTTTCGGCATGGGCTGTTTCTGGGGTGCCGAACGGATGTTCTGGTCGATGCCGGGCGTCATCAGCACCGCGCCCGGTTATGCCGGCGGCTATACGCCCAATCCGACCTATCGTGAAGTCTGCAGCGGCGAAACGGGCCACGCCGAAATCGTGCGGGTGATCTTCGATCCCGCGATCATCGGCTACGGCGCGTTGCTGCAGGCGTTCTGGGAAAACCACGATCCCACCCAGGGCATGCGCCAGGGTGGCGATGTCGGCACCCAATACCGTTCGATGATCCAGTGCACCACGCAGGATCAATACGCGCTGGCGCTGGCCAGTCGCGACGATTACCAGAAGCGCCTGACGGCGGCGGGACTCGGGCAGATCACCACCGAGATCGTGTTCCCCGCGCCCGAGTTCCATTACGCCGAAAACGAGCACCAGCAATACCTGGCCAAGAATCCCGATGGGTACTGCGGTCTTGGCGGCACCGGCGTGTCGTGCCCGGTCGGTACCGGCGTTTGAGCACCGGATAGATGACGCAACAGGCACCACGTGCTGCGCTGACCCGGATGCTGGTCGGCGCGGCGATCATCGGCACCAACGGGATGATGGTGCGGTTGTCGCATACCTCGCCGACGGTCTCGGCGTTCTGGCGCATGTTGCTGGCGGCAATCGTGCTGGCCATGCTGGTGCAGTTCCGCCACGGCTGGAAGCGCATGCCGCGTTCGGCGTGGACGTGGATCGCGGTACCCGCGATCGCGTTCGCCTGCGATCTGTGGATGTGGCACCGGAGCATCCTGATCGTCGGCCCAGGGCTGTCGACGTTGCTGGCCAATACCCAGGTGTTCTTCATGGCGGTCGCCGGCGTGCTGGTGTTCGGCGAGCGACTTGGCGGGCGCTTCTATCTCGGTCTCCTGTGCGCCTTCTTCGGCTTGTGGCTGCTGCACGGTGGCGACTGGGCGGCGTTGCCCGCGACGTATCACTGGGGCGTCTGGCTTGGCCTTGCGACCGGCATCGCCTATGCGTTCTACAACGTCGGCATCAAGCGCGCACAAGAGGAAGT
>JAEKKW010000090.1 GCA_019510195.1 Lysobacterales bacterium
TCGCGACATGCCCACGCTCGAAGATCGGCAGCAGGGTTTCCAGCGACGCGCCTGCGGGCGTCAACTCCAAACGCGTCACCATCGCGATCGACACCGGATCGGCGAAGCGCTTCGGGTCGCCGTAGACATGCAGCAGGATGTCGGATTCGTCGACGATGCCGGCGATGCGCCCATCATCGAGGACGGGCAGCTGCGAGACGTCGTGCTCGCGCATCAGGCGATAGGCCTCGGACAACGGGTCGGTCGGGCTGGTGGTGATCGGCGCGCGCTTGATCAGCTCGCGGACGGAATTCGATCGGCTCATGGGCAACCAGGGCACGCGGAATGTGACGATCGGCCATTATCGCCGATCAGGCGTCCGGACCGTGAACACGAAAATGCCGGCGAAGACGCCCTCTGCGTCCGCGCCGGCTCCCTGTTCGCGACCTGCCGTCAGTGGCTGAGGTCGGCGTAGATCCGGTTGAGCTGCTGCTTGAGCTGGAGTTTTTCGCGCTTGATGCTGCCCAGGGTTGCGTCGTCGAGCGGGAGGACGCCAAGTCCGGCCTCGGCGGTCTTGCGGTCGAGTTCCTGGTGCCGGTAATACAGCTGGCGGAACTCGGGGTTGGCCTTCATCAACGTCTCGATCGACTCCTGGGGTTGCCCTTCGAACATCGCTGAACCTCCTGGGTGGTGGGCGCCGTCTGCGCCGTGGGGGATCGGTGGATTGACCACGATTCGACCCTACTCCCCTGTCTTCCCGACCTGCAAGTCCCGAGTCGCATTGAAGTTGAAGGTAACGGATAAACGTCTTCCATACGGCCACGAATGGTGCAGATTCTCCTGTGGCCGCGCTTGCACAAATGACGCCGGCGTGCTGCCATGTGAAGATCAAATTCAGGTTTCGGGCTCCAGGTTCCCCCCGCCATGGAAATCACCAATTTCTTGCAGCTGATGACCCAGAAGAACGGGTCCGACATGTTCCTCACCACCGGCGCGCCCATCCACATCAAGGTGGAAGGCAAGATCCATCCGCTCGGCACCTCGCCGCTGCCCCCGGGGCTGGTCAAGCGCATCGCCTATTCGCTGATGGACGAGGAGCAGCAGGCCACGTTCGAGCGCGAGATGGAACTCAACATGGGCCTGATGCTGGCCGATGCCGGGCGCTATCGCGTCAACGTGTTCCGCCAGCGCGGCGAAGTCGGCATGGTCATCCGCGCCATTCGCACCCAGATCCCGAGCATCGACGAGTTGCAGTTGCCGCCCTTGTTCCGCGACATCATCAGCACGCCGCGCGGACTGGTGCTGGTGGTGGGATCGACCGGCTCCGGCAAGTCGACCACGCTGGCCTCGATGATCGACCATCGCAACAACACGATGACCGGGCACATCCTCACCATCGAGGATCCGATCGAGTTCCTGCATCGCCACAAGCGTTCGCTGGTGAACCAGCGTGAAGTCGGCATCGACACCAAGGGCTTCCATAGCGCGCTGCGCAATGCCATGCGCGAGGCGCCCGACGTGATCCTGATCGGCGAGATCCTCGACGCCGAGATCATGGAAGCGGCGATCGCCTTCGCCGAAACCGGCCACCTGTGCCTGGCGACGCTGCACTCCAACAACGCCGACCAGGCATTGGAACGCATCCTCAACTTCTTCCCGGAAGCCTCGCACAAGAACGTGCTGATGAACCTGTCGCTGAACCTGCACGCGGTGATTTCACAGCGCCTGGTGAAGGGCGTCGACGGCAAGCGTTTGCCGGCGACCGAGCTGTTGATCAACACGCCGCACATCCGCGACCTGATGCGCCGCGGCCAGGTCCACGCGATCAAGCAGGCGATGGAGGAGTCGCTGGAGGAAGGCATGCACACCTTCGACCAGTCGCTGTTCCAGCTGGCGAAGACCGGACGCATCACCCAGGAAGAGGCGCTCACCGCCGCCGATTCGCGCGACGGCCTCGCCGTGAAGTTCCGCCTGTCGGAAGGCGCCGACGCCGACCACGATCCCTATGCCGAAATCTTCAAGGCGCAGGAAGCGGCGGCAGCGGCTCCCGCGGCAAGCGAACCGGCGCCAGCAGAGGCCGAACCCAAGGCGGAGGAGAAGGACGCATCCATCACGCCGCCGGCGATGCCCAACCTGAGCCAGGGCTTCGAGAACATGTATTGATCAGCCGGCCTTCGGTGCGTCCGGCTGGTTGTCGGGATGCGCTGCGATGAAGGCCGGATGCGTCGCGCAAGCCGCATCGATCGCCGCGATGCGCGGGAACGCCGCGACATCCATCTCGAAACGGCGCGCGTTGTAGAGCTGCGGAACCAGCACGCAATCGGCAAGCGTCGGGGTGTCGCCGCAGCAGAATTTTCCTGGATTGGAGTCGCCCTGCGGCAAGTTCGCCAGCATTTCCTCGAACGCCTGCAGGCCGAGGTGCATCCAGTGCCGTGACCATGCACTGCGCTGGTCCTCGCTGGCACCGAAATCACGGCTCAATGCCTTGAGCACGCGCAGATTGCCGAGCGGCTGGACCTCGCAGGCAATCGCTTGCGCCAGCGCGCGGATGCGTTGGCGATCCGCGGCATCGCCGGGGACCAGGCGCACGCCGCGATCCGGCCAGACCTCGTCGAGGTATTCGAGGATGGCCAGCGACTGCGTGAGCATGCGGCCATCGTGTTCCAGCGCCGGCACCAGTTCCTGTGGATTGCGTGCGTGATGTTCCGGCGAATGCTGCTGGCCACCATCGTTCACCAGATGCACCGGCACCAACTCGTACTGCAGTTCCTTCAACGCAAGACCGATGCGTGCGCGATACGACGCGCTGGAGCGCCAGTAGGCAAACAGTTTGAGTGGTGCATCAGACATGGAACGTTGCCTCCATGGAGCGCGGGATCAGCCCGCGCGCTCGATCTTCTGTTCGATCGCGCCGAAGATCGTCTTGCCTTCGGTGTCCAGCATCTCGATACGCACGATGTCGCCGAACTTCATGAACGGCGTAGAAGGCTTGCCGTCGCGCAGCGTTTCGACGGTGCGCTGCTCGGCGAAGCACGACGCGCCGAGCGAGGTGTCTTCGTTCGCCACGGTACCGGAACCGACGATGGTGCCGGCGCTGAGCGGTCGCGTCTTCGCCGCATGCGCCACCAGTTGCGCGAAATCAAACTGCATGTCGACGCCCGCTTCCGGCGCGCCGAACCACTTGCCATTGATGTGGGTGAGCATCGGACGGTGGACCTTGTTGTCCTTCCAGGCATCACCCAGCTCGTCGGGCGTCACGAATACCGGCGACAGCGCCGAACGCGGCTTCGACTGCAGGAAGCCGAAACCCTTGGCGAGTTCCGGCGGAATCAGGCCGCGCAGGCTGACATCGTTGACCAGGCCGACCAGCTGGATGTGCGCCGCGGCATCGGCAGGCGTCACCGCCATCGGCACGTCATCGGTAACGATCACCACTTCGGCTTCGAGGTCGATGCCGTAGTCCTCGCTGGTCACCTTCACGGCATCGCGCGGACCGTAGAAACCGGCGCTCACCGCCTGGTACATCAGCGGATCGACATAGAACGATTCCGGCACTTCGGCGCCACGGGCACGACGCACGCGCTCGACGTGCGGCAGGTAGGCGCTACCGTCGACGAACTCGTAGGCACGCGGCATCGGCGCGGCGAGATCGCCCATGTCGAGGTCGAAGGCGCCTTCGGCCTTGCCCGCGTTCAAGTCTTCGGAGAGCGCGTTGAGGCGCGGCGCGACGTTCGACCAGTCTTCCAGCGCGCGCTGCAGCGTCGGTGCGATCGCGCTGGCACGCACGGCCTTGTCCAGATCGCGCGACACCACGATCAATGTCCCGTCGCGCCCGCCTTCCTTCAGTGAACCCAGTTTCATCGCGCCCTCGGACTCAAATATTGTTGGATGTGTGTCGTTGGTTTCAATTGTAACTTTTCAATCGCCGCCGAGGAAACCGCTGGCGCGATACGTCACGACCAGGGTGTCGCGATGGCCGGATGCCGCGCCCTGGCGCGGGCGGATCGGTGTCGATTCGTGGATGACGCGCGCGTCCTCCATGAACAACAGGCTCCACGGCGCATCCAGGGTGAAGCGCTGACCATCGGGCCCGGCGACATCGAACACCCGCGTTTCGCCCCCGATGATGTCCTCGCGCCCGACCAGCAGCACCGCGACGAAATCGACGCCATCGCGATGCGCGCCTTCGGGTGTCGGCCGGCCGATGCCGTCGGCGGTATCGATGCGGAACTGGTGCGCCTCGACATGCCAGCGCGATGCATCCGTGGCAAGTGCGCTGCAGGAGGAAGCGAGTGCAAGGATCAATCGCGACCACGCTGGTTGTGCGAGTGTTCCCGCCTCCACCGGTTCGAACCAGCGCTGCATGCCGCCATGGAGCGCGTTGTATTCCACCGGCTGCCAGTGCGCGCGATGCGGCTGCAACGCCAGCGTCTCGTTTTCGACGATGAAACTGGAATGGCGGCGACGGCGATAAGGCCCGCCATCGCGCAGGTAGCCATCGGGCTCGAGGCGATTCCACGACGGCAGCAATTCCTCGAACGCACCCGCCTCGACACCGGCCAGCCTGGCGACGTCCGCCGGCGACAACACCGCGAACCCGCGCGTGCGCACGGCTTCGTGCAGTCGTGCGAGCGGCGTGTAGGGCGGCGGAAAGCTGATCTCGCTCATGTTCATCCCACTATAGAACGCGAAAAGCCCGCCGAGGCGGGCTTTTGCGACCGGCGAACCGGTTTGTTGTGTGGCAGCCCGTGAAGGATTCGAACCTCCGAATGCCTGAGTCAGAGTCAGGTGCCTTACCGCTTGGCGAACGGGCTATTGAAGCTAGTGTAGAACGATTCGGATTAGCGCTTGCTGTATTGGCTGGCGCGACGGGCCTTGTGCAAACCGACCTTCTTGCGCTCGACCTCACGCGCATCGCGCGTCACGAAGCCGGCCTTGCGCAATTCGGTTTTCAGTGTTTCGTCGTATTCGATCAGCGCGCGGGCGATGCCGAGGCGGATGGCGCCGGCCTGGCCGGTGGTGCCGCCGCCAGCTGCGGTTGCGACGATGTCGAACTTGTCGGTCGACTGGGTCAGCTCAAGCGGCTGGCGCACGATCATGCGCGCGGTTTCGCGACCGAAGAACTCGTCGATCGGGCGACCGTTGACGGTGATGTTGCCCTGGCCCTTGCGCAGGAACACGCGGGCGGTGGAGGACTTGCGACGGCCGGTGCCGTAATTCTGCTGGATAGCCATGTGAGTTCTCAGAAGGACAGCGGCTTGGGCTGCTGGGCAGCATGCGGATGCTCGGGGCCTGCGTAGACCTTGAGCTTGCGGTACATCGCGCGGCCGAGCGGATTCTTCGGCAGCATGCCCTTGACGGCGATTTCGATGACGCGTTCCGGGTGGCGCTCCAGCGCCTGGCCCAGCGACTCGGTCTTGAGGTTGCCGATGTAGCCGGTGAAGCGGTGGTACTTCTTGTCCGTCAGCTTCTTGCCGGTGACCACGATCTTCTCGGCATTGATCACGAC
>JAEKKW010000093.1 GCA_019510195.1 Lysobacterales bacterium
ATCTGCATTGCCGCGCGCGGATATACCGGCGGTGGCTGGCTGATCGGTACCGCGGCGGAAGCGGCGGCATTCGCCACGCTGGCGCCATGGCCCGCATTCGTCGTGTTTGCGGACGCCGCGACTTCATCCGCAGGCGGCGCCTTCGCCACCGGTGGCGGCTTCGGCGGTTCCAGCAGGCGCGGCCGGTTGCCGGAATCCGCGGATGGGCCATCGGTCGGAGTCGCGGTGATGGTGCCGCCCGGCGTCGGGGTCGGCAGCGGCGTGTATTCCTCTCCCGGCGTGCTTTTCGCCACCGGCTCGACGGTGAAGAATTGCTGGCGGGTATGTCCCCACATCAGCAGGAACAGCACGAAACCCACCGCCACCGCCGCGAGCAGCCAGCGCGTGTTGCCACGTTGCATCAGGGTGGAAATGCCCTGCCAGGCGGAGGATGTGCGGATTCTGGAAACGATATCGGTCATGCTCGGGGGAGAAATCGGCCTGTTCCCGATTCTGGCACGGGATACGATCCGCCGCTCTGGGCGATAATGGGCCGTCATTCATGTTGCCTTCTGTCCCATGCTCGATCCACAGCTGCTCCGTACCGATCCCGCCGGCCTTGCCGCCCAGTTGGCGCGCCGTGGCTATTCCCTGGATGTGGCGACGCTGGAACGCCTGGAAGGCGAGCGCAAATCGCTGCAGGTGCGCACCCAGGAGTTGCAGAACCTGCGCAACACCCGCAGCAAGGCCATTGGCATGGCCAAGTCCCGTGGCGAGGACGTCGCGCCGCTGCTGGCCGAGGTCGCCGGTCTCGGTGATGAACTGAAGGCGAGCGAGACGCGCCTCGATGCCATCCGTGGCGAGCTGGAAGCGATCACCCTCGGCATTCCCAATCTTGCCGATGCTTCGGTGCCCGAGGGCGGCGAGGAAACCGCCAATGTCGAACAGGCGCGCCGGGGCACGCCACGCAGCTTCGATTTCGCGGTCAAGGATCACGTCGAACTCGGCGCGCGCAATGGCTGGCTGGATGCCGAAAGCGCGGCCAGGCTGAGCGGCGCGCGCTTTACCGTGCTGCGCGGCGAACTGGCGCGGCTGCATCGCGCATTGGCGCAGTTCATGCTCGACCTGCACAGTGGCGAGCACGGCTACGAGGAAACCAATGTCCCGGTGATCGTCAACGAGGAATCGATGCGCGGCACCGGGCAGTTGCCCAAGTTCGAGGAAGACCTGTTCTCGATGCAATTCGGCGAGCACAAGCGCTATCTCATCCCGACCGCCGAAGTGCCGCTGACCAACCTCGTGCGCGACGACATCGTCGATGCCGCGAAGCTGCCGCTGCGCATGACCGCGCATTCGATGTGCTTCCGCGCCGAGGCGGGTTCGGCGGGGCGCGATACCCGCGGCATGATCCGCCAGCACCAGTTCGAGAAGGTCGAGCTGGTATCGATCACCAAACCCGATGACAGCGACGGCGAGCACGAACGGATGACTCGCTGTGCGGAAGTCGTGCTGGAAAAACTCGGCCTGCCGTACCGGCGCATGCTGTTGTGCACGGGCGACATGGGCTTCTCCGCGCGCAAGACCTACGACCTCGAAGTCTGGCTGCCGTCGCAGGACACGTACCGCGAGATTTCCTCGTGTTCCAATTGCGGCGATTTCCAGGCCCGGCGGATGCAGGCACGCTGGCGCAATCCCGAAACCGGCAAGCCCGAGCTGGTGCACACGCTCAACGGGTCGGGCGTGGCGATCGGCCGCGCGTTGATCGCGGTGATGGAGAACGGCCAGATCGCCGACGTCAGCATCACCGTGCCGGAAGTGTTGCGTCCGTACATGGGCGGGGCCGAACGGATCGGGTGATGGCGGAAGCGGTGAGATTCGAACTCACGGTGGTATCGCTACCACGCCGGTTTTCAAGACCGGTGCCTTAAACCACTCGGCCACGCTTCCATGCGGATCATTCTCGCATGACTCGCAGGGGTGGCCATGGATGCCTGTTCACCGGACCGGATTTCCCTGACAGATCTGTCCGGAATTGCCGCACTTCCCCCGCTTTCGTGACGGCGTTAACCTCTAGGGAACGAGGGGAGGAGATCGAGCATGGCAATCCGCGTCTATCTGGTGGACGACCACGCGCTGGTGCGTGCCGGCATGAAGATGATTTTGGCCGGCGAGGTCGACATCGAAGTGGTCGGCGAAGCCGACAGCGGCGAAATGGCGCTCGACCAGATTCGCCAGCTCAAGCCCGATGTCGTGTTGTGCGACATCCACCTGCCCGGGTTGAGTGGTCTCGAAGTCACCGAACGCATCACCGGCGGCGCGCTGGAAACAAAGGTGATCGCGGTGTCGGTGCTGGAAGATGGCCCGATGCCGAAGCGCCTGCTCGATGCCGGCGCCAGTGGTTACGTCGGCAAGGGTGGCGATGCTTCCGAACTGGTGCGCGCGGTGCGCGATGTCGTCCGCGGCAAGCGTTTTCTCGCCAGCAGTGTTGCCCAGGCCATCGCCCTGTCTTCGGTGAGCGGCGACAGTTCGCCGTTCGATGGCCTTTCGGGCCGCGAACTGGAAGTCTCGTTGCTGCTGTTGCGCGGATTGCGCCAGGAAGAGATCGCCAAGCGCCTGTCATTGAGCGCCAAGACCGTCAACACGCACAAATCGCGCGCGTTCGAGAAACTTGGCGTCCGCGATACCGTTGCGCTCGCGCGTCTTGCCAGCCAGTACGGGCTGGTCGATACCGCTGATGCAGTCTGAAAAAACGCCGGGCATGCCGGCGTTTTTTCGTTGCGATTGATCCGGCTTCAGGCGTCCTGGGCGCGCTCGATTTCGTCGCCGGACAGTGGCGGTAGCGGATGCGCCGTCGGTGCCGTTGCGTCGGCCGCGGTTTCTGCGGCAGCTTCGGCGGAATCGGCTTCGCTTGCCGCCTGCGTGGTTCCGGACGCCGCATTGGTCTCCGGCGCGGTCGCGATTTCTTCCGCAACGGTTTCCGGATGAACCGCCGGTGCTGGCGCGGCCGGGCGCGGCATCCGCATCGAATCCACCAGTGACACTGCGATCGCGGCCGACAGCGGCATCGCCTGGCTGGTTTCGCGCGGACGGGCATTCGCGAACATCATCGATGGACCAGGGCCGGCAGTGGCAGGCGTTGGTGCCGTCACGGGCTCCGCAACCGCCTCGGCGGACGCCGGCGTGTTGGCCACCGGCTCCACAACTTCTTCGGCGGGCGCTGGCGCGTCCGCCACCGATTCGACAACTGGAGTGGCGACCGGTGCGGTGGCATCGAGATCATCGAACTCGAATTCCGGCTGGTGACCGTTGCCGATGCTGCTGGAGGCGTTTTCCTCGCCTTCGGCATCGTCGAAGCCATCATCGGCGGCTTCGCCATCGATGCCACCCTTGCGACGGCGGCGGCCACCGCGACGACCGCGCCGGCGCTTCGGCTTGTCGGCATCGTCGTCCGGTGTTGCATCGGCATCGCTTTCCGTGGCTTCGCTGGCGGCGGCAACGGGTTCGATCGTTTCGGTTGCGGCGGTTTCCTGCGCGACGACGGCCGCGGTCACGGCCGCAGCGGCGACCGTCTCAGCGGATGCAGCAACATCCAGCTGCTCGATGCCGGTATCGCTCGCGCCTTCCTGCGCGCCTGCGGCGCCTTCGCCACGACCGCGGCGATTGCGGTTGCGACGACGGTTGTGGTTGCTGCGCGATTCGCGCTGCTCGCCATTCACGGCTGCTGCGTGTTCGCTGTCCAGTGCATCGATTTGCGGCGCGGCGACCTGTTCCTGTTGTTCGCGCGGCTTCTGCTGCTGTTGTTCGCGCTGCTGTTGCTGCGCAGGCTTGTTGCCCTGCTGCTTCTGGGCGTTCTGCTGCCCCTGTTTCTCTGCACGATCGCGCTGCTGTCCCTGTTGCTTGCCCTGGCCACGCTGCTGGCCATCACGCGGGCGGCGATCATCGCGGTCACGCTTGTTGCCGCCACGATCATTGCGCGCGGCCTGCGCTTGCACGGGAGCCGGGGCAGGCGCCGGAGCCGGCGCTTCGTCGCCACCGACGATCGCGCTGACGATGCGACCGAGCAGGCCCTTGCGCTTGACCGGTGCCGGCGCGGCGACCGGGGGTGCCGGCACAGCAACCGGGGCAGGTGCGGGCGCTTCGGCGCGCACCGGTGCGGGTTGGGCGGGCTTCACCGCCTTGACCATCGGTTCGGGGATGTTGAGGTGCGACTTGCTCAGCGCATGCGTCGCCACCTTGCGCGGCGTGCCACGGTGGTAGCTGGGCTTGCTGGTTTCTTCGGTCAGTTCGTTCTCGCGGATGCGCGTCACCTCGTAATGCGGCGTGTGCATCTGCTCGTCGGCGACGATCACGATCGGCGACTCATGGCGCTTTTCGATCTCGCTCAGCGCACGGCGCTTCTCGTTCAGCAGGTAATTGGCGATCTCCACCGGTGCCTGCACCAGGACCTGCCCGGTGTTGTCCTTCATCGCATGCTCTTCGGCGAGGCGCAGGATCGACAGCGACAGCGATTCAACGCTGCGCATGCGGCCGTGGCCTTCGCAACGCGGGCAAACGATCTGGCTGGCTTCGCCCAGCGACGGACGCAGGCGCTGGCGGCTCATCTCCATCAGGCCGAACTTGGAGATGCGGCCCAGTTGCACGCGTGCGCGGTCGGAACGCAGGGCGTTCTGCAGGCGGTTCTCGACTTCACGCTGGTGCTTGTTCGATTCCATGTCGATGAAATCGATCACCACCAGGCCGCCAAGGTCGCGCAGGCGCAACTGGCGCGCCACTTCCTCGGCTGCTTCGCAGTTGGTGTGGAACGCGGTTTCCTCGATGTCGCCACCCTTGGTCGCGCGCGCCGAGTTGACATCGACCGCGGTCAACGCCTCGGTCTGGTCGATCACCAGCGCGCCGCCGGAGGGCAGGCGCACTTCGCGCTCGTAGGCGCTTTCGATCTGCGATTCGATCTGGAAGCGGTTGAACAGCGGGGTGTCGTCGGTATACGGCTTGAGCTTGCGCAGCGACTGCGGCATCACCTGTTCGACGAATTCGCGCGCC
Source organism: Lysobacterales bacterium (assembly GCA_019510195.1). Classification (GTDB taxonomy): domain Bacteria; phylum Pseudomonadota; class Gammaproteobacteria; order Xanthomonadales; family Xanthomonadaceae; genus Solilutibacter. Next base: position 5,020 of record JAEKKW010000093.1, read on the forward strand.
TCGGCATACATCTCCGGGGTATCGACCAGGATCTCGCCGATGTCGGGACGCATGTAATCGCGCAGGGCGCGGATGATCAAGCGCGATTCCTGGTAGATCAGGAACGGCGACGGCTTGCTCAGCGCGGCTTCGGCGATCGCCTTCCACACCGACAGCAGGTAATCGAGGTCCCACTGCAGTTCTTCGGCGTCACGGCCGACACCTGCGGTGCGGATGATCACGCCCATGCCGTCGGGGATCGCCAGCGCGTCCATCGCGCGCTTCAGTTCGGCCCGGTCATCGCCCTCGATGCGGCGCGAGACGCCGCCCGCGCTCGGCGAATTCGGCATCAGCACCATGTAGCGGCCGGCCAGCGAGATGAAGGTGGTCAGGGCCGCGCCCTTGTTGCCGCGTTCTTCCTTCTCGACCTGGACTTCCTTCACCAACTCGCGGATGTTGCCGCTGCGGTGGTCGGTGCCGGGCTGGAAGTAGTCGCGCGAGATTTCCTTCAGCGGCAGGAAGCCGTGGCGTTCCGCGCCGTATTCGACGAAGGCCGCTTCCAGCGACGGTTCGACGCGGGTGATCTTGCCCTTGTAGATGTTGGACTTCTTCTGTTCCTTCGAGGGTTGCTCGATGTCGATGTCGTAGAGGGTTTGTCCATCGACGATGGCGACGCGGAGTTCTTCCGCCTGCGTCGCGTTGATCAGCATGCGCTTCATTTTGTGTGTTCCCTGCGCTCTGCGGCGCGGAACACCGGGCATCGTGCCTCTGGAGACCGCTGGCCGCGCATTGCTGCGCGGGCCTTGGAGGATTCCAGCGCTACAACACCACGGCGGACCGCGGGAGCGCTTGATCGTTGTTCAAATTGTGGATGCCGGCCGCGTCGTCTCGAAAGACCACGCCACGCGGCGGATGTGCAGCACGGATGCACGAATGCGTCCGACGTTTCGCGTTCACTGCCGCCCAGCCGGTTAACATGACCGCCCCGCGGACGGTGATGCCGGTTGCGCGGTTTCGTCGCTGCGGGTTTCAGCCCAAGGATTGCAACGAAATCAGGAACTTGTCCCGTCCTTATAGTGTACCAGATCGAGCATGGCCAATTCAGGAACCCCACCGTCACCCTCCGGAGTCCGCATGGTCCGGGTCCCCGAGGATCGCGAGGGGCAGCGGTTGGACAACTTCCTGCTTGGCCAACTCAAGGGCGCCCCCAAGTCCTTGATCTACAAGATCGTCCGTTCCGGCCAGGTGCGGGTGAATGGCGGTCGTGGCAAGCCCGAGAGGAAGCTGGCGGCCGGTGACGAGATCCGTATCCCGCCGGTCCGGCTGGAGGAAGCCGGGGAATCGGCCCCTCCGCCGAAGGGCCTGCTGGCGGCGCTGGGTGCCGCGATCGTGTTCGAGGATGCCCGCCTGCTGGCCCTGAACAAGCCATCGGGGCTGGCCAGCCACGGCGGCAGCGGCATCCGCCACGGTGCGATCGAATCTTTGCGGGCCCTGCGCCCGGGTGAGTCCCTGGAGTTGGTCCATCGCCTCGATCGCGACACCTCGGGGTTGCTGGTCATCGCCAAGAAGCGTTCGGCGCTGCGCGAGCTGCAGGCGCTGATGCGCGAGGACCACGGCGCCGGCATCGACAAGCGCTACCTGACGCTGCTGGCCGGGAAGATGCCCAACGGCACGATGGATGTCGACGCGCCACTGCACATCGGCCTGCGCCAGGGTGGCGAACGCCATGTGCAGGTGAATGACATCGGCAAGGAGTCGATCAGCCACTTCAAGCTGCTGCAGCGCTTCGGCGGGCATTCGTATTGCGAAGTGAAGATCGATACCGGGCGCACCCACCAGATCCGCGTGCATGCGCAGCACCTCGGCCATCCGGTGGCGGGCGACGACAAGTACGGCGATGCCGGGATCAACAAGCGATTGCGCGACCAGGCCGGATTGCGCCGATTGTTCCTGCACGCATCGTCATTGCGCTTCGCGCTGGATGGCGGTCGCGCCGATTACGTGCTGGATGCACCGCTGGCGCCCGAGTTGCGCGAGGTGCTGGACAGGCTGGGCTAGTTCAATCCACCAGCGCGTCGGCCTTCGCCGCGCAGATGAAATCGTTCTCGCTCAGGCCGCCGACATCGTGGGTCGAATAGCGCACCACGCAGCGGTTGTAGTGCACCGACAGGTCGGGGTGGTGGTCTTCGCGATGGGCGACCAGTGCCAGTGCGTTCACGAAGGCCATCGTCCGGTAGTAATCGTCGAAGTGGAAGGTCCTGCTGATGGCGTGGCCATCCTCGACCAGCTCCCAGCCGGGGACCTGCGGCAGCAGGTCGCGCAGTTCCGCCTCACCCAGCCGGTGCGAGGCGCCGGAACGCGGGCTGCAACGGGCCTGAACCAAGGGGATCATGTCGGACATGGCAACTCCTGCGGACGGCTCGGGTCGGACGCCGGGACGGCTAGAATACCGGCATGATCGACATCTCCGAAACCGCACAGGCGCACTTCCGCAAGTTGATCGAGCACGAGGACCTTCCCGGCCTCGGCGTGAAGCTGTCCGTGATCCATGCCGGGACCCCGCGCGCCGACGTGCGCCTGGAGTTCGCCGCACCCGGCGATCTTTCCGGTGATGAATGGGCGGTGGATTGCCAGGGCTTCACGTTGTGGATCGATGCCGCCAGTGTTGCCGGACTCGATGGCGCCAGCATCGACTACGTGGCGCAGGCGACCGGCGGCCAGTTGCAGATCCGCGCGCCGAAAGTGAAGGGTGAAGCGCCGGGCGAGGGGGCCTCGCTGGCGCAGCGCGTGCATTACATCGTGGAGAACGAGATCAATCCGCAGTTGGCGTCGCACCGCGGCAACGTGCGGGTGGAAGAAGTGAGTGCCGATGGCGTGGTGACGCTGCGTTTCGGCGGCGGCTGCCACGGCTGCGGCATGGCCGACGTCACCCTGAAGCAGGGCATCGAAAAAACCTTGCTGGAGCGCGTGCCCGGCGTCACGGCGGTGCGTGATGCCACCGATCACGACACGGGCGATGCGCCGTATTACCAGCGGGACGAGGCTCGGCCGGAGCCGACTCAACAGGGGCATGGCTGATCCATGTTCGGGCCCGATGATCTCGCAGCGGCCCTGCGCAATCGTCGTCGCAGTCTTCGTTCCATTCGCCCGCAATCCGAATCGCCTTTCCTGACGAGTTGGCGGACGTGGTTGCATGGCGCGCCGGCGAAAGCGGCATCTCCCGCCTACCCGGAATCCGACCTGCGCGAACTGCTGGCCGCGCGCGAGTTGCCCAGGCGCAAGCCGGCATCGCGCATGCAGCTCACGCGGGTGCAGAGTTTCCGCAGCCTGTTCCGCAACAGCTGGGACAACGAGGACGACGGCAATCGCCGCCTGCGCATCGGTTCGGCGATTGCCAGCCTCATCATCAACCTGTTCTTCGCCGCGATGCTGCTGTGGCTGATGTACCTGCGTTTCATGGCGCGACCAACGCAGGAAGAAGAGGTGGCGACGCGGGTGCAGCTGATCGGACATGGCGCACCGGAAGAAGAGGGTGGCGGGACGCCGACACCGCAACCGGAGGTCACCGTTGCCCGTGCATCGCCGCGCGAGACCAAGGCGACGACGCCCGAATCCTCCGTGCCGGAAAGTGCAGCGGTCGCGCCGTCGCAAGTGCAAACGCAGGCGGAAGCAGTGTCATCGCTGCAGATGCAGGCGCCGCAAACGCCGGTCAAGCCGGTTCCGCAACAGCCATTGCCGCCGTCGACGCCGATCCTGGTGGCGAAGCCGACCGAAGCGATCCCGAAATTCACCCAGCCACCGCAGCAGATGCCGAGATTGCCGACGCCGGTCGCGCCGCCGCAACCGGAATTGCAGGCACAGGCATTGCCGAACATTCCCGAACCGAAACCCGCCGAACCGACGCCGTTGCCAAGCGTGCGCACGCAGGCCGTGGCGATGCCGACATTGCCAATGCAATCACGGACGGTGACGACTGCGGATCTCTCCAAGTCCGTGCGTGATGTGCCGACGCCACCATCGCCGGCTGCTACATCCGCGACGCCTGCTTCGGCGGCCGCGTCTTCGGCGTCAGGCGCGAATGCGCCATTGCGCGGTACCGCCGCGACAACCGGTGCGCCTTCGGCGGTCGCCGGCAATGGCACCGGCATCCAGCCCGGCGGCCGCGGCGTGGGGGCGGGAACGCAGGCGAAAACCGGTGGTCCGCCGACGCCCCTGAAGAACGATGACTGGGGCGCAGCCAGCCGCAACGTGGCCGGGCAGTCGCACGGCGCGATCAACGGTGGTCGCACGGGCGGCGCCAACGGCAGTCGGTACGACACCTCCGGCACGGCGAAATATGGCGCGGATCAGTTCGTCGCGCGCGTCAAGGATCCTTACAAGGAAGGGTCGTGGATCAAGCGCCAGGTGCGCAAGGACGATCCCACGATGTTCGAGCCGTACTGGGTACCGCACGAAAACCTGCTCGAGGAATGGGTGCGCAAGGGAATCAGGGAAATCGAGATTCCGCTCGGCGGCGATGGCAAGCGCGTCATCAAGTGCACGATTTCGATCCTGCAACTTGGTGGTGGTTGCGGACTCGGGCCGGGCATCAATGGCGTGAAAGACAATCCCGCCGTGGCACGCAAGCCGCCGGCGGTGCCGTTCAAGTCGAAGTATTTCGACGATCAGTCGGCGCTGGGCACGCCGGAGAAGGGTGCGGAAATCGAGCAGCCGAAGACCGACGCGACAGGGAAGCCCTAGTCGCGTGCGGGGTGATCAATGCGCGGTGGCGAGATCGCCGAGATCGCTCTTCTGCGCGGAGAAATAGGCCGCCACGTCGGCAATGTCCTGATCGCTCAGGTCCTTTGCCTGCAGACCCATCACCGACTGCTGGCGCTCGCCGTCGCGATACATCTGCAGCGTGTGCTCGAGGTAGTCGGCGTATTGCCCGGCGAGGCGCGGGTAGGTCGGATCGATCGGCGCGTTGCCGGCCGGACCGTGGCATTCGGCGCAAGCCTGGCGGGTGCCGGTCTTGGTTTCGGCCAGCACCTTGCCATGCTCGGCATTGCCCGACGGCATGCTCGCCATCGAATTCGGCGTGGTCTGGCGGGCTTCGCCCTCAGTCTTGGCTTCGTGGCCCTTTTCGCCACCGCCGGAACAGGCGGACAACAGCACGGCGAGCGCAGCGACGGCGGCAATCTTCGAACGGTTCGTCATCTGTGCGCTCATTTCGTCTTCAGGCTGCTGAGGTAGGCGGCGAGATTGGCCAGATCCTGATCGGAAAAACTCTGGGCCTGGGCCTGCATGGTCGGGTGCTTGCGCTTGCCGGCCTTGTAGTCCATCAGCGCGTTGTGCAGATATTGTTCGGATTGCCCGGCGATCATCGGCACGTGGTAATTGGGATAGGCGTTCTTGTATCCGGTGATGCCGTGGCAACCCTGGCAGGTGTAAGCGAGATCCTTGCCCTTGGCGGCGTCGCCTTTCACGGCGGTGGCGGGCGCATCGGCGGCCTGGCCCAGTGCGGGCAGGACAAGAAGGGTGGCGAGAGCGGCGTTCATCAACAGCGGCATTCGCATCGGCGGGTTCCGGTTCGTGCGGCGCGTGGCCGCGTGACATGCAATCGAGGCAGTATATCGTGCCCGTTCATCAAGACGAAGCCGCCCCTCCGGACCACCGGAGTGCGCACGGGCCGGAAGTCATGGTGACCTCCGGCAGATTGGTCGATGAACCGGGGTGTTATATCTTGCTAGCAC
>JAEKKW010000094.1 GCA_019510195.1 Lysobacterales bacterium
GGGCTTCAACGCCGACCGCGAGGCGGACGACGCCACCTTCGCCGGGATGATGGACGAATTCACCGCGGTCGTCGCGCGCCTGCTGCGCGAGCGCTGGGGAGGCCTTGCGCTGCGCGCCGGCTTCGACGGCGAGGGCGAGCTCATCGAGCGGCTGTACGACGCCGGCACGCTGGAGCGCTGCGACAAGGTCGATCCGGCCAGCACGGCGGGCCGGCTGGTCAAGGACGGCGAGGTCGTCGATGCGCGCGAGCTGCTGGTACGGGCCTCCGCGCGGCTGGTCGAGAACTGGGGCTTGTTCGAGCGCGCCCCGCAGCTGGATGACGGGGCGTACGCGCACGAGGCGCGCCTGCATCGGCTGGTCGAAGGCCGCACGGACTGAGTGTCCGGATAGCGCCGACGCCGCGGCCGAAGTCGACGCCGCTTGCGCCGGCGGCCGCCGGCCGGTGATGCAGGCGCGGGCGCCAAACCGGTGCGACGTGGCGTTGTCGAATCACTGGCTTGGCGCACGAACGTCCGGAAATTGGGAGGAATCAAGGGATTTCGCTGGCATAGGGTTTGCACTAGCTCCTGCGTCCGCCACGAGCGGGCGTCAACCCCAAAGGAACTCCACATGTCCTCCACATCGACTCAATCGAGCCTGAAGCTCGCCGCGCTCACGTTGTCTTTCATCGCTTCCCTGATCGGCACCGGTGCCGCCCAGGCGGCCGGCACGCGCTTGCAGCCGCGCGACGTGTCGTGGACCTATGACATGCAGGATGGCAGCACCGTTCGCATCGAGGTCGTTGGCACGCGCGTGCTGGTGGAGGGCGCCGCGGCGGAATATTGGACGGTCGCGAACGCCAACCTGCTCGTGAGCCCGGATGGCCTGCGCAAGATCCGGCTGCTGCGCAGCTTCACCGGTACGGTCGACCGTATCGAGATGGAGGTGCCCAAAGCGCGCTGAACGAAACGGTGGCGATGCGGGATGCATCGGCCACCGTTCCTGACCTACCGGCAGTCATCGCGCATGACTTGTTTCAGCCTTGCCGATGACTGCAGGTGGAGCCGAGGTCTTCCGTCGCAGCAAGTCAAAGCGCCGAACGAACCTTGAAAAGCAGACTCACCTGTCCCAGGTCGTGACCATCGTCACGGCTATTGACCGTCACCTTGTGCGTGTAGTCGATCGTCTGAGGGTCATGGGAGCAACGATAGGTCTGCAGCGGTGGGATGTGCAGCTGTTCCTCGTACGGGATCGTCAAGATGGTGCCGTTGTACTGGTCGTCGCCCAGGCCTAGGAACGCGTCGATGCCGTCGGCCAGCGCGGTGACAGCCCAGTGGGTGAGGCTGTTGTCGACGCCTGTCTCGCGCGACATTGCAGCCGCGGCCGCGCCGACCGGTCCGGGCACCGCGTCGCCGACTTCCTCAACGGCCTTGTCGAACACCTGGTGCACGCGCTTCCTGATTTCCGCCCGCATCGCGTCGCGGTCGCCTTCGTCATGCTCGAACAGCTTGATTGCGATCGAAATGTCACTGGGCGGCCGGTCATGGAAAAGTTCCATCGACGTCTTGTAGATGCGGTGGTTGGACTCAGGCCCCAGCGTCACCTGGGGGATCGTGAAGTCTTCGATCCTGCGGCGCCCGCCATCCGTCAGCGACAACGAGCCGTAAAGCTCGTCACCGTCATGCTCCTGCCGGATCTCCAGCCCCATGCCTTCGAAGCTGATCGCGACGCGGTAGTTGGCGTCCATCGTGATTTGCTCGGGGGCGACGATGGCGTCGCCGTCGCTCAGCACATGCAGGGTGCCGCCACGGAAGTTCATCGTGATGCTGCCGTCGGCTTGCGTGATGGGGAAACTCTGGCTCATCGGCAAGCCCAGCTGCGAATCGGGCCCGCCAAGATCCATCCACTTGAGCTTCATCGCCGTGCGCGCGGCCTTCAGGCGCATCATCTTGACGACTCCCGCGATGGGCTCGGTGGCTCGGGCCACCTCCTGACCCCTGTGCAGGCCCCCATCAATCGTCGCGGCGTCCTGGGCGGCCAGGCCGGCATCAATGCCGGGGAGGGGCCGAACGCCGCCGACGGGCCGAACCCGTCCTTGTTGTCGAAGATCTCCAGACATTCTCATCTCCTGTGTGAAACCGCCGGATTGGCAGTTCGACTGTTCGACAACAGGGTGTTCGTCGTCCTTGAGGGATCCTGAAAATTTCTTAAAGAATGGCTGCGAGCAATTCGCGGCGGTGCGTTGCCAGCCACGCGAGCGCTTCGAATCGACGGTTGGCGTGCCCCGGGGGCACTCGTTACGGCCAAGAATCATGAATCGGGTGGCGCGGCGTGCCAGTCCGCCCGCACTACGATGTCTGCACGACGAGGAGCTGCCTCATGACATCGCCACCGGTCTACCTGTTCCCGCCCTTCCGGCTGAGCCCTGCACGACGCGAGCTGCTGTGCGCCGGTGCATCGATCAAGCTGGGTGGCCGCGCGTTCGACCTTCTCGTCGCGCTGCTGGAGCGGCGCGATCGCATCGTCGGCAAGGGTGAGCTGCTGGACGTCTGCTGGCCCGGGGTGGTGGTCGAGGAGAACAACCTGCAGGTGCAGATCGTCGCATTGCGAAAGCTACTGGGGTATGCGGCGATCGCGACGATACCGGGACGGGGATACCGCTTCACGCTGCCGGCGGCGATGGAAGGCGGCGATGCACCGGCGACGCCCGCCGAGGCCGACACGCAGCCGCGGGCTGCAGCACGCGATGCGCTCGCGAGCGCAGGCAACCTGCCCACCGATTCGCCGACGCTGATCGGCCGCGACGAGGCCTTGCTGCAGCTCGCCGACTTGCTTGACCGATTCAGGCTCGTGACCGTCGCCGGCGCCGCCGGTATCGGCAAGACGCGCCTGGCGCAGGCAGTGGCCATGAAACGGGCCGCGTCGACGCGGGATGGCGCATGGTGGGTGGACCTGGCGCCATTGGGCGATGTCTCGCACGTCCCCGATGCCGTGGCCGTCGCGCTGGGTCTCAGCCTGGGCAGTTCGGCGGACCCGACACGCACCGTCATGCAGGCGCTGAAGGACAAGGATTCGCTGCTCGTGCTGGACAACGCCGAGCACCTGCTCGAAGGCGTGGTGAAGTTCGTCATGCGCTTGCGCCCGGCCGCGCCCGGCGTTCGCGTGCTCGTCACGAGTCAGGAGCCCCTGCGCATCGACGACGAATGCGTCTTGCGTCCCGGCCCGCTGTCACTGCCCGACGGCGATGCGCCGGAGCGGGTGGCCGCGAGCGGCGCGGTGGGCTTGTTCGTGGCCCGGGCCAAGGCCGCGGATCGCTTCTTCGATCTGCGTGCCGACAATCAGGCGCTCGTCGCGGAGATCTGCCGCCGCCTGGACGGCATCCCGCTGGCCATCGAACTGGCGGCGGCCCGGCTGCCGTTGCTGGGCCTCGAAGGCCTGCGCGACCGGCTCGACCAGCGCTTCCACGTGCTGACGACGGGCCGCCGCGCCGCCCTGCATCGTCACCAGACCTTGCGAGCTGCGCTCGATTGGAGCCACAACCTGCTGTCGATCGAGGAACAGGTCGTGCTGCGCCGCCTGGCGGCGTTCGTCGGCACCTTCACGCTGGACGCTGCGCAACACGTGGCCGAGGACGAGCACGGCATCGATCGTTGGGACGTGCTGGAGCACCTGGGTGCGCTGGTGGACAAGTCGCTCGTCGTCGCCGAAGGCGAACCGGTGCCGCGCTATCGGCTCCTCGAGACCACGCGCCTGTTCGCTCTCGAACGGTTGATCGACAGCGGCGAGGTCATCGCCGTGCGCACGCGCCACCGTGATCACTTCCTGTTCCTGGCCGAAGCGTGCCAGCCAGGATTGCTGGATGCCGACTTCGCGCGCGATGTGGTTCGCCTCGATCTCGACCGCGAGAACCTGCTGGCCGCATTGGCCTGGGCTCCCGGCGTCGAGGACGCGCAGTTGGGCCTGCGCCTGGCCTGGGCGACGAACTACTACTGGTTCCTGAGGGCCATGCCTCGACGCGGGATGGAAGTGGCGCGGGCTGCCCTTGATCGCACCGGAGCGCAGGCTCCTGCACTGGCGCGATGCCGCACCCTGCTCATGGCGGGATGGTTGGGCATGAACGCGGGAGAGGACGACGCAGCAGTCGCGTGGCTGGCCGAGGCCCTGCTGTTGGCACGACAGCTGGGCGACGACCGCGTGCTGTGTCACGTGCTCGTCAAGTTCGCCACGGCTCGCCATGATCGCGGCGAGACGGCGCTCGCCGTGGCGCTGGCAGACGAAGGATTGGCGGTCGGACGGCGCCTGGGCGATTGCATTGAACTCGGCGAAGCGCTCATGCAGCGGGCCCAGGCCCATCGCCTCGCGCACGAGTTCGAGCAAGCGCATGGCCTGTTCAAGGAGGCCCTGGCCCTGCGCCGGCGGATCGGCAACACGACGGGCGCGATCTCGAGTTGCACGGCCCTGGCACAACTGGCGCTCGACTTCGGCCAGCCCGAAGCGGCGCGAGCGCCTCTCGAGGAGGCCCTGGCACAGACAACGACAACCGACTCGCAAAGCGCGACGCTCCATTGCATCGCCATCGTGGCGGAATGGGCGGCGGTCATCGGGCACCCCGAGACGGCAGTGTTGTTGAATGCCTCGCACGAGAGGCTGGCGAGCCAGGCCGGCATGAAGCACCGACAGGAGCCCAGCGAGGTCCAACGCATCGCTCGCGCGCGCGAGTCGCTGGATGCTGCGACTGTCGATCGCCTGCTGGTTGCCGGCTCGGCGCTGGCGATGGCACCGGCGCTGGACGCCGCGCGTGCCTTCGTGGAAAACGTGCGGGTGTCAGCGACCGGCGCGCACTGAACGGATACCCGCGCGAAAGGTGCAGCTGCATGAAAGATTGGGCCGGAACGCCGCGCAAGGACGCCACGTGGCAAACGGGCAAGCGTCGCCCGGCCTGGTCGAAGCGCGGCTACTTGACTGCCAAGGTCTCGGCTTCGTCGGCTTGCCAGCCGCCGCCGAGGGCCTTGAAGGTGGCGACTGCCGCCAGGGCCGATCCGGTCTGCGCCTGCGCTCGGGCATCGGTGGCGCGCAGCAGGTTCTCGTCGGCCTGCAATACCTCGATCAGGCTGCCGACGCCTTTTTGATAGGCTGCGAACGAAGACCCGCGTGCGCGGGCGAGCGAGTCGACGCCCTGCGCGAGCAGGGACGCCTGTTCCTCGCGCTTGACGAGGGCCGAGAAGGCGTCTTCCACGTCCTCGGTCGCGCGCAGCGCCGCAAGCCGGTAGGCGGCCAGCATCTCGGCCTGCTGGCCCTTGGCCTGGTCGATCTGCGCATCGATGCGGCCGAAGTCGAACAGCCGCCATCGCAAGCCCAGCACGCCGGCAGCCTGATCCGCGCCGCTGCTGAACAAGTTGCCGCTGGACATCGAGGTCGCGCTGCCGATCAGGC
>JAEKKW010000142.1 GCA_019510195.1 Lysobacterales bacterium
ACCGCCTGCTGCTGGAACGCGCCTTCGCGGCGCTGCGCGAGGATCCCCATCGGCCCGGCGTCCGGACCGATCCAGACCTTCCGCCCGACCTGCGCCTCTATCCCATCCGTTTCAGCCGCGCCGACCTGCCGCCCGCCGAGCGCGTGGGCCGCCCGCGCCATGTCGTGGCGTTCCGGTTTGAAGGCGATGGGGTGGTGATCCTGCGGGTGTTGGACGAGGCGATGGACGTGCCGGAACGGTTGAGGTGAGCGACAAGAAACGGGGACACACTCCATTTCCGCCCCCTGTTGGGCGCCCCTCCACCTCCTTCGCCGCCGCGAACCCCATGTCGATCGTCACCGCCAGGGTGGCGGCGCGGAGCGCCGTCCTTGAGCAGCCTGTCCAGACCGGCGATCATCTCGCCATGAGATCAAAGGCTGGCTCCCCTTCGCGAGGAAGGGCAAACATCCATACATGACGACTAGCCCCGTGCGCCGCTTCCTTGACCGCCTGACCGGCCGCCGCCCCGCGCCGGCCGCGCCCAAGGGCTGGGTCTGCGCCGTCTGTGGCCAGACGCATGACGACCTCCCCGCCGTCGGCTTTCTCGGTCCGCTTGCCTGGGAAGTCGCCAGCGAACAGGAACGGGCCGACGACTTCGACCTGACCACCGATACCTGCATCTGGAAGGACGAACACCACTTCGTCCGCGGCGTGCTGGAGTTGCCGCTGACGGATCGCGAGGGCGTGTTGAGCTTTGGCGTCTGGACAAGCCTGAGCCGCGACAGCTTCTTCCGCTACCTGCCGACCTTCGAGGAAGAGAACGAAGGCGACCGCATCGAGCTGCCGCCGATGTTCGGCTGGTTCTCCAACAGCCTGCCCGGCTATCCCGAGACCTTGAGCCTGAAGTGCATGGTCCACGCCCGGACCGGCGGGCTGCGGCCGCTGATCGAGCTTGAGGAGACCGATCATCCGCTGTCGGTCGGCCAGCGCCAGGGAATCCCCTTCCGCGAGGCCGTTGCGTACGTCCACGCCCACCTGGACCTCTGAACCCATGATCACCCTCGCCCACACCGACGCCGAGATCCTCGCCACCTTCGAGGTGATGGCCCAACTGCGGCCGCAGCTGGGCCGCGAAACCTATGTCGCCCGCGTCCGCCAGCTGATGGCCAGCGACGGGTTCCGGCTGGCCTATGTGTCCGAGGACGGCGTCGCGCGGGCCGTGGCCGGCTATCGGGTGCTGGACATGCTCTATTGCGGCCGCTTCCTCAGCGTCGACGACCTGGTGGCCGACGAACGGGTCCGGTCGCGGGGCCACGGCAAGGCGCTGCTGGACTG
>JAEKKW010000017.1 GCA_019510195.1 Lysobacterales bacterium
ATCGTCGGCGTCTCGCGCGATTCGGTGAAATCGCACGCCAACTTCTGCGCCAGGCAGGGCTTCAGCTTCCCGCTGGTCAGCGACGGCGACGAAGCGCTGTGCCGCGCCTTCGGCGTGATCCAGATGAAGAAACTTTACGGCCGCGAATTCGAAGGGATCGTGCGCAGCACCTTCCTGATCGATCCGCAAGGCAAGGTCGCGCAGGTCTGGCAGCCGGTGAAAGTCACCGGGCATGCCCAGGCTGTCCTCGATGCGCTCAAGGAGCGCGCTTCCTGATCACCCCACTCCTCCACTGCAAAGGGAATCCGTCCGCATGACCAAGGGCAAGCGCATCTACGTGCTGGATACCAACGTGCTGATGCACGATCCCACCGCCCTGTTCAAGTTCGAGGAACACGACGTGTTCCTGCCGATGCAGGTGATCGAGGAGCTCGACAACAGCAAGAAAGGCACGTCGGAAGCGAGCCGCAACGCGCGCCAGGTCAGCCGCTTCATCAACGAGTTGATCGAGGAACAGGGCAGCGACAAGATCGCCACCGGACTGAAGCTGCGCCCGCCGGGCGGACTGCAATTGCGCGGCGAAGGCGCCGGCGGCGTGCTGCGCTTCCAGACCAGCGATTTCGGCGGCGGCAAGGTGATGGGCATGGCGATGCCCGACAACCACATCCTCGCCGCGATCCTCGCGCTGCAATCGCACGAGCCGGAAACGCCGGTGGTGTTCGTGTCCAAGGACATCAACCTGCGGATCAAGGCGGCGATCGCCGGCATCTCCAGCGAGGATTACGAGAACGATCGCGCGCTCGACGATTTCAGCCTGCTCTACACCGGCTCGCAGGCGCTGCCCGAGGATTTCTGGACGCGCAACGGCAAGGACCTGAAGTCGTGGACCGACAAGGGCCGCACCTTCTATGAAGTGGTGATGGCCGAGGGCGACGACTGGCACGCCAACCAGTTCCTCTACCTTCCCGGCGACGAGCAGTCCGAATTCCGCGTGGCGAAGATCGCGGATGGCAAGGCGGTGCTGCAGATCGTCGACGACTTCCGCTCGCACCAGCACGCGGTGTGGGGCATCAGCGCACGCAATCGCGAGCAGAACTTCGCGCTCAACGCACTGATGGATCCCGAGATCGACTTCGTCACCCTGCTCGGCACCGCCGGCACCGGCAAGACGCTGCTGACGCTGGCGGCGGGACTTGCACAGACGATGGATGCGCAGCGCTACCGCGAAATCATCATGACCCGCGCGACGGTGAGCGTCGGCGAGGACATCGGTTTCCTGCCCGGCACCGAAGAGGAAAAGATGACGCCGTGGATGGGCGCGCTGACCGACAACCTCGAAGTGCTGATGCCAAACAACAAGGAAGGCGGATCGTGGGGGCGCGCCGCCACCAACGACCTGCTCGCCTCGCGCATCAAGATCCGCTCGATGAACTTCATGCGCGGCCGCACCTTCCTCAGCCGCTATCTCATCCTCGACGAGGCGCAGAACCTGACGCCGAAACAGATGAAGACGCTGATCACGCGTGCGGGTCCGGGCACCAAGATCGTCTGCCTCGGCAACGTCGAGCAGATCGACACCCCCTATCTCACCGAAACCACCTCGGGCCTGACCTATGTGGTCGACCGCTTCAAGAATTGGGAGCACAGCGCGCACGTGACCCTGCGTCGCGGCGAGCGTTCACGCCTGGCGGACCAGGCGTCGGAAGTGCTGTAAGTCGTAATTTGATGCATTAGACATCACAATCGAGATCTGAGACTTGCATGGTGACGGTTGACAGCAGGAAACTGCTGTCAACCCGTGAATCGATCGAGCCCCATGATCTCCGCCTCCCAATTGCGCGCGGCGCGCGCCCTGCTCGGCATCGACCAGCGCACGCTGGCGGAAATGTCCGGCGTTTCGCTACCCACCATCCAGCGGATGGAAGCGAGCAAGGAAGAACACGTTCGCGGAGTAGTCGCCACGCTCACGCGAATCGTCACTGCGTTCGATAACGCCGGCATCGAACTGATCGGCAATGAACAGCCGAGCCAGGGGCGCGGTCGCGGCGTGCGCCTGAAGGAGAACGGGTGATGTCGACACTGCCCGCATTCGATCGTCGCCAGTACCTCGGCATGTTCGTGCCCAAGCTCGTCACCGTGCTGCGCGAGGGCTACACGGCCAGGATGTTCCGCGCCGATGCGATCGCCGGACTGACGGTGGCGATCGTCGCGTTGCCGCTGGCGATGGCGCTGGCGATCGCCTCCGGCACCACGCCCGAGAAAGGACTCCACACCGCGATCGTTGCCGGCTTCCTGATTTCCGCGCTCGGGGGGTCGCGCGTGCAGATCGGCGGGCCGACCGCGGCGTTCATCCCGGTGGTGTTCGCGGTGATCGTCAAGTTCGGTTACGGCGGCCTGATCCTGTGCACGCTGCTCGCAGGCCTGATGCTGATCGTCGCAGGCCTGTTGCGCCTCGGCACGCTGATGAAATACATGCCGCAGCCGGTGGTCACCGGCTTCACATCCGGCATCGCGGTGAGCATCTTCTCCAGCCAGGTCAAGGACATGCTCGGACTGAAGATGGGCGCGGTTCCCGCCGATTTCCTGCCGCGCTGGATGGCGTTCGCGCAACACGTCGGCACCACGCAACCGGCCGCGGTGTTGTTGACCGTGCTCGGGCTTGCCGTGATCTTCGGACTGCGCAAGTGGAAACCGAACTGGCCGGGATTCCTGATCGCACTGATCCTGTGCACTGCGGCCTGCTCGCTGCTCGCATTGCCGGCGGAAACCATCGGCACGCGCTTCGGCAGCCTGCCTTCGGCACTGCCGGACTTCAATTTCCCGCATATTCCATTCGACCGGACGATGGAATTGTTGCCGAGCTCCTTCACCATCGCCTTCCTCGCCGGCGTCGAGTCACTGTTGTCGGCAGTCGTTGCGGATGGCATGACCGGTGGCCGCCATCGTTCCAACATGGAACTGGTTGCACAGGGCGCGGCCAACGTCGGATCTGCGCTGTTCGGCGGATTGCCCGCGACCGGTGCGATTGCGCGCACCGCGACCAACATCCGTTCCGGTGGACGCACGCCGATCGCCGGGATCATGCATGCCGGCTACCTGCTGGTGTTCATGCTGGTGCTGGCGCCGCTGATGCGCTACGTGCCGCTCGCCGCGCTCGCCGCCGTGCTGCTGGTGGTCGCCTGGAACATGAGCGAGTTCGAGAACTTCCGCAACACGCTGTCGGCACCCAAGGGCGATCGCCTGGTATTGCTGCTGACCTTCCTGCTGACGGTGTTCGTCGATCTCACCATGGCGATCCAGGTCGGGATCGTGGTCGCGGCCTTCGTCTTCATGTTCCGCATGTCGGAAGCGGTGGAAATCAGTTCCGGCGTCAAATTGATCGATGACGATCTGAGTTCGGAGCCGACCGACAACGGCGACCTCGACCAGCGTGCGCGCCTGCCCAAGGACACCGAGGTCTACCAGATCAGCGGTCCGTTGTTCTTCGGCACTGCCAGCCGCCTCGACAACCTGCTCGACCAGTTCCTGTCGCCGCCGAAGGTGTTCATCCTGCGCATGCGGCTGGTGCCGGTGATCGATGCCAGCGGCGTGCATGCCCTGCAGAAACTGGCGGATCGCTGCCATCGCCAGGACATCGTGCTGATCGTGTCCGGACTGCAGGACCAACCCAACCGCATCATCGCGCAGATGCATTGGCACGAGCATCCGGGCGAACTGCATTTCGTCGCGAATTTCGATCACGCGGTCGCGCTGGCGAAACGGCTGGTGGCACAATCCGCTGCGGAAACACCGGCTCCGGCACAATAACCGGATGCCCGACCCGCGCCCGCCCTCCGTCCTCACCATTGCCGGCAGCGATTCCGGCGGCGGCGCCGGCATCCAGGCCGACCTCAAGGCCTTCGCCGCGCATGGCGTGCACGGGCTGTCGGCGATCGCCGCACTGACCGCGCAGAACACCCGGGGCGTGACTGCCGTGCACGTGCCACCGGTCGGATTCCTGCGTGCGCAACTCGCTGCCTGCTTCGACGACTTCAACGTGCGCGCGGTGAAGATCGGCATGCTTGCCAATCGCGAAGTGATCGACGCGGTGGTTGATGTGCTGATGCGGCAAAGGGATGCGAAGCCCGATCTCGCCATCGTCCTCGACCCGGTGATGATCGCGACTTCCGGCGCGAAATTGCTCGAGGACAGCGCGATCGATGCGTTGCGCACGCGATTGATGCCGCTGGCGACGGTGGTGACGCCGAATGTCCCGGAAGCGGAAGCGCTGGGAGCGGGAATGATCCGCGATCGCGATGACCTCGAAGGCGCCGCAACCACGCTGTTGGCCACCGGCGCACGCGCGGTCTTCCTGAAAGGCGGCCATGTCCCCGGCGACCCGGTGCGCGACCTCTACCTCGGGCCGGACGGCACGACCTCGATCGAACACGCGCGCATCGACGTCGAAGGCCATGGCACCGGCTGCACCCTGTCCTCGGCGATCGCTGCCGGCCTCGCGCTGGGCCTGTCGCCGCGCGCGGCGTGCCTCGCCGCATCGGAATACGTCCATCGTGCCCTGCTGGCCGGCTCGACGCCCGGAAACGGCGGATTGACGGTGCTGGGGCATTTCGGCGCCATGCGATAATCGGGCCATTGGCCCCGTAGCTCAGCTGGATAGAGCGTCCCCCTCCTAAGGGGAAGGTCGTGCGTTCGAATCGCGCCGGGGCCACCATTTTCCATTGGAGATCCCATGTCCCTGCACCCCGTCCTCTCCGCGCTCGGCTTGAGCGAGAACGAATCCGGCACCTATCTCGGCAACGACCAATGGTCGAAGACGACCGACGCCGGCGTGCTGGAACCGGTGAATCCGACCACCGGCGACGTGCTGGGCAAGGTGCATGCCTCGTCGCAGTCCGACTACGACACGATCATCGAACGCGCGCAAGCGGCATTCAAGGTGTGGCGCAAGACGCCGGCGCCGCGTCGCGGCGAAGCGATCCGCCTGTGCGCCGACGCGCTGCGCGCGCACAAGGACGCGCTGGGTTCGCTGGTCGCGCTGGAAATGGGCAAGTCGAAGCCGGAAGGCGACGGTGAAGTGCAGGAAATGATCGACATCGGCGAGTTCGCGGTCGGTCTGTCGCGCCAGCTGTACGGCCTGACCATGCACAGCGAGCGCCCCGGCCACCGCATGTACGAGCAGTGGCATCCGATCGGCCTGGTCGGCATCATTTCGGCCTTCAACTTCCCGGTCGCGGTGTGGGCGTGGAACAGCTTCGTCGCGGCGGTGTGCGGCGACATCTCGATCTGGAAACCGTCGCCGAAGACGCCGTTGTCGGCGATCGCGTCGATGAAGATCTGCAACGCGGCGCTGAAGGCCGGCGGATTCCCCGACCTGTTTTTCCTGTTCAACGACGCCGGCACCGAACTCGCGCAGACCTTCGTCGATGACAAGCGCGTCGCGCTGGTGAGCTTCACCGGCAGCACCCGGGTCGGGCGCAACGTCGGCGAGCGCGTCGCCACCCGCATGGGCCGCAGCCTGCTCGAACTCGGCGGCAACAACGCGATCATCGTCGACGAAACCGCCGAACTGAAGCTTGCGATCCCGGCGATCGTGTTCGGCGCGGTCGGCACCGCCGGCCAGCGTTGCACCACCACGCGCCGCCTGTTCGTCCACGAATCGATCTACGACGACGTGCTGGCCAAGCTCAAGACCGCGTATGCGCAGGTCGAGAAGAAGATCGGCGATCCCACCGATCCGGCGAACCTGATGGGCCCGCTCAACAGCCAGGACGGCGTCAAGGCCTATCTGGCCGCGATCGAGAAGGCCAAGGCCAGCGGCGGCACCATCGAAAGCGGCGGCAAGGCGCTGGACGACCGCAAGGGCAACTTCGTGTTGCCGGCGATCGTGACCGGCCTCAAGAACGACGCCGAAGTGGTGCAGATGGAAACCTTCGCGCCGATCCTCTACGTGATGAAGTATCGCGACATCGATGATGCCATCGAGATGCAGAACGACGTGCCGCAGGGCCTGTCGTCGTCGATCTTCACCACCAACCTCA
This sequence comes from Lysobacterales bacterium, assembly GCA_019510195.1. Lineage (GTDB taxonomy): Bacteria > Pseudomonadota > Gammaproteobacteria > Xanthomonadales > Xanthomonadaceae > Solilutibacter. Next base: position 6,039 of record JAEKKW010000017.1, read on the forward strand.
AGCGCGCGGAAGCGTTCCTCGCGGCCTCTGGTTCCGACTGCGGCATCGCCAACGTCAACATCGGCACCAGCGGCGCGGAAATCGGCGGCGCCTTCGGTGGCGAGAAGGAAACCGGCGGCGGCCGCGAATCCGGTTCGGATGCCTGGAGGGCCTACATGCGCCGACAGACCAACACCATCAACTATTCCGACGCGTTGCCGCTGGCACAGGGCATCAAGTTCGACCTCTGATCAAATTGGCAAGTAAAGGGAATTACTGACCGATGTACGCCCTTGCCCGCCCGCTGCTGATGTCGATGGATGCCGAACGCGCGCACGATCGTGCGTTGCGTTGGCTCGATCGCGCGCATGCGATCGGATTGCAGGGCCTGCTGGTGCGTCCGCCGCCGGAGTTGCCGACTTCGGCGCTGGGCCTGCGCTTTCCCAACCCGGTCGGATTGGCCGCGGGCCTCGACAAGAACGGCGCGCATGTCGATGCGCTGTTCGGCCTCGGCTTCGGCTTCATCGAGGTTGGCACGGTCACGCCGCGGCCGCAGGCGGGCAATCCGGCGCCGCGCCTGTTCCGCGTGCCCGGGCACGACGCCATCATCAACCGCATGGGTTTCAACAACGACGGCATCGACGCACTGGTGCGCAACGTCGAACGCTCGAAGCACATCCATTCCGGCGCGCGCCGCGGCATCCTCGGCATCAACATCGGCAAGAACCGCGACACCGACAATGCCGATGCACTGAACGACTATCTGATCTGCCTCGAGCGCGCCTATCCGCTGGCGGACTACATCGCCGTCAACATCTCCTCGCCGAATACCGCGGGCCTGCGCGAATTGCAGGAAGAACAATCGTTGCGGCGCCTGGTCTCGGGCCTGCGCGACGCCCAGGAACGCCTGGCCGGACAGCAACGCCGGCGCGTCCCGCTGCTGGTGAAGATCGCGCCCGACCTCAGCGACGAGGACATCGACGCGATCGCGCGCGTCTTCAACGATCTCGACATCGATGGCGTGATCGCCACCAATACCACGGTCTCGCGCAGCGAAATCCAGGCGAGTCCACTGGCGAGCGAATCCGGCGGCCTCTCGGGCGCGCCGCTGCTGGAACGCTCGACCGCGACCCTGCGCCGCCTGCGCGCGCGCCTGTCCAGCCACATCCCGATGATCGGCGTGGGCGGAATTTCCAGCGGCACCGACGCCATCGCCAAGACCGCGGCTGGCGCACAACTGGTGCAGCTCTACACCGGGCTGATCTACCGCGGTCCGCGCCTGATCCGCGAATGCGTCGATGCCATCCATCGCCGCACCCAGCAAGCATCGACACCCACGCTGAAATGAGCAACGGCCTGCAGGTCATCCGCGCGCAATCGCTGCGCACGCGCAACACCTTCGGAATCGACGCCACCACACCGCTGGCGTTGCGCGTCAACGATCCCGCGCAGTTGCCGGAGGCACTGGCGATGGCGCCGGATGCGCTGGTGCTGGGCGGCGGCAGCAACCTGCTGCTGGTGTCGACGCCCGATGCCGTGCTGGAACTCGCGAACGACGACATCGGCGTAATCGCGGAAGACGGCGATCACGTCGTGGTGCGCTGTGGCGCCGGCGCGGTCTGGCACGACTTCGTGATGGCGACGCTGCGGCGCGGCTGGTCGGGACTGGAGAACCTGTCGCTGATTCCCGGCACGGTCGGCGCTTCGCCGATCCAGAACATCGGCGCATACGGTGTCGAGGTGATGGAACGCATCATCGCCGTCGATGCCTGGGATCGCCACGAAGCGCGCTGGACGCGATTCACCGCGACCGATTGCGCCTTCACCTATCGCGACAGCCGCTTCAAGCACGAACCCGATCGTTACGTCGTGACGTCCGTGGAATTCCGGCTCGATCGCATACCCCGGTTGCGGCTGGACTATGCCGGCATCCGCGACGAGCTCGCGGTGATGGCGATCGATACGCCGGCGGCGAACGATGTCGCCGAAGCGGTGGTCCGCATCCGTCGTCGCAAACTGCCCGATCCGGCCGTGATCGGCAACGCCGGCAGCTTCTTCAAGAATCCGATCGTCGCCACTGGGCTCGCCGAAGCATTGCGCGGCGCACATCCCGATCTCCCCGTGTTCCCGGCCGGATCGCCCGACTGCTGCAAATTGTCGGCGGCGTGGCTGATCGACCGCTGCGGCTGGAAGGGCCATCGCGATGGCGATGCCGGCGTCTCTGCCGGACACGCACTGGTGCTGGTCAATCACGGCCATGCGACCGGCGCGCAACTGCTCGACCTGGCACGACGCATCGCCGCGTCGGTGCAGGAATGTTTCGGCGTCGCGATCGAACCGGAACCTCGCATCATCGGCGCGCGTTGGTGAGCGTCTCCGCGCCACCGCAACAGCGCCCGCCACTGCTGCGCGCAGCCCTCTACATGCTGCTCAGCACGATTGGTTTTGGCCTGATGGCGGTGACGATCCGTCTCGCTTCGCGCAGCGAATCGACGCTGGAAATCGCCTTCTTCCGCAATTTCTTCGGGCTGGTCGCGCTGCTGCCATTGCTGCTCGGCCCCGCGCTGCGCACGCCCGATCCACGCGCGGCATTCCGCGAGACCGTGCGCACCACCCGGCTGTCGCGCTACGGCGTGCGCGCGCTGATCGGCATGGTCGGCATGATCCTCGGCTTCTGGTCGATCGCCAACCTGCCGTTGTCGCAGGCGATCGCGCTGGCGTATTCCTCGCCGATCTTCGTCACGGTTGCTGCCGTGCTGATGCTCGGCGAAATCGTGCGCGTACGACGCTGGGCCGCGGTCGCCATCGGCTTCATCGGCATGCTGGTGATCGTGCGGCCGTTCTCGCACACCTTTACCCTCGGTTCGCTGGTCGCGGTCGCCGCGGCGATCACCAGCGCGATCGTCGCCATCCAGATCAAGGAACTGTCGACCACCGACAGCCCCGACACCATCGTGTTCTGGACCTACATGTTGTGGGTGCCGATGTCATTGGCCGCCGCGGTGTTCCAGTGGCACTGGCCGCAGGGCATCACCTGGTTGTGGCTGGTGCTGACCGGCCTGCTCGGCACGATCGGCCAGGTGATGTGGACGCGCGCGCTCAAGCTCGGCGAAGTCTCGGCGCTGACGCCGATCAGTTTCGTGCAACTGGTGGTGGTGACGATCGCCGGCTGGCTGCTGTTCGGCGAACACGTTGATCGCTGGACGCTGATCGGTGCCGGCATCATTTTCGCCTCGACCGCTTACATCGCCCATCGCGAAGCCGTGCTGGCGCGGCAGAAACGCAGCCATGCGGCAACCGACGCCATGGAAGCCGGCCTCTGATCCTCCCCGTAGTTCCGGACGTGACCAATGGCACGGGGGCACGGACCGATCCTGGCGTAGCGTCGACGGATCCATCGGAGGAGTCCGCCATGCGTCGCCTGATCATCGCCCTGCTTGCCCTCGTCATCACCACGCCTCTTGCAGCGCAAACGCCTCCGGCGATGACTACCGACACTCCGCTCCGCACCAGCATGCCCGCCGCGGCCCCTGCCGATGTCGCCAGCATTGACGCGATCATGGCTGCACTCTACGACGTGATTTCCGGGCCACCAGGCAAGGCACGCGACTGGAACCGCATGCGTTCGCTGTTCGTGCCTGAAGCGCGGATGATCCCGACCGGCAAGACCAGGGAAGGTGTCGTGCGCATGCGCTGGATGACGGTGAACGACTACGTCGCGACTTCCGGCACGCGGATCGAAAACGATGGTTTCCACGAACGCGAACTGGCACGCAAGACCGATCGCTTCGGCAACATGGCGCAGGTATTCAGCACCTACGATGGCCGCACCGACAAGGGCGACTACCACGAGCGCGGCATCAACAGCCTGCAATTGCTGTTCGACGGCAAACGCTGGTGGATCGTCTCGATCATGTGGGTCGGCGAAACGCCGGACTCGCCGCTGCCGGCGGATTACCTGCCGAAGCGTTGATCGGGCCGGGTGCCGAACATCAACGCATGGATGCCGATCACCCAGGCCAGTGCCGCACCCCAGCCGGCAAGAACGTCGCTGGGATAGTGCACGCCGAGATACAGGCGCGATGCCCCGACCATCAAGACGAATACCGATGCGGCGATCGCGACCATCCAGCGCCAGCGCGTGTTCCACGCCAGAAATACCAGCACCGCAGCGAGCGTCATCGATCCCATGGCATGGCCGCTGGGGAAACTGAAGGTGGTTTCCGGCGCCAGCGATTCCCATAGCGAAGGCCGTGCGCGTCCGTAATGGTGCTTGGCGGCGACATTGAGCACTGCCGATCCGACGAAGGCCATTGTCGCGAACAGTGCATCCCGGCGGTGATGGCGAAACAGCAACCATGCCACCAGTGCGATATCGAACGGAATCACGCCGTACTGGTAACCGAGCCGCGAAAACAGCAGCGCCAGCTGATCGAGCAGCAGTGCGTGGTGTGCATGCAGCCATTCGAGGATCGGCTGGTCGAAGGCGAAATCGCGCCCTTCGCCGACGTCTTCGGCCAGTTCTCCGAAGCCCCACAGCGGCAGCAGCACGGCGATGAACAGCAGCGCGATGCGGCGCCCATGCCGGCGCAAAAAGGAATCAGTCGGCGTGGACGGCATATCGCCGCGCGACGTAGGCATCGATGATGCCGATGAATTCCCGGGCGATGTTCTCGCCGCGCAAGGTCACGGTCTTCTGCCCATCCTCGAACACGGGCGCGGCCGGTGCTTCGCCGGTGCCGGGCAGGGAAATGCCGATGTTGGCGTGGCGCGATTCACCAGGGCCATTGACGATGCAACCCATCACCGCCAGCGTCATGTTCTCGGCGCCGGGGTATTTGATCTTCCATTCCGGCATGCTCGCGCGCACATGCTCCTGGACCACGCCGGCCAGTTCCTGGAAGAACTCCGAAGTCGTGCGTCCGCAACCGGGACACGCAGTGACCATCGGCGTGAACGCGCGCAGCCCCATCGTCTGCAACAGTTCCTGCGCGACGATCACTTCCTGCGTGCGCGAAGCGCCGGGTTCCGGCGTGAGCGAAATGCGGATGGTGTCGCCGATGCCTTCCTGCAACAGCACCGACAGTGCCGCGCTCGACGCGACAATTCCCTTGCTGCCGATGCCGGCTTCGGTGAGTCCGAGATGCAGGGCGAAATCGCTGCGACGCGCCATCTCGCGATAGACCGCGATCAGTTCCTGCACGCCGCTGACTTTCGCCGAGAGGATGATGCGATCGGCCGGCAGGCCAAGTTCCACCGCGCGATGCGCCGAATCCAGTGCCGAACGGATCAATGCCTCGCGCAGCACGCGACCGGCTTCCCACGGTTCGGTGCGCGCATGGTTTTCATCCATCAATTGCGCAGCCAGCGCCTGGTCGAGCGAACCCCAGTTGGCACCGATGCGCACCGGCTTGTCGTACCTGATCGCGAATTCGATCAGCTGCGCGAACTGCGTGTCCTTCTTCTTGCCGAAGCCGACGTTGCCGGGATTGATGCGGTACTTCGCCAGCGCCTCGGCACAGGCCGGTTCGTTCGCCAGCAGCGTGTGGCCGTTGTAGTGGAAGTCGCCGATGATCGGCACCTCGATCCCCATCATCGCCAACTTGTCGACGATGCGCGGCACCGCGGCGGCGGATTCGGCGTTGTTGACGGTGACGCGCACCAGCTCCGAGCCCGCGCGCCACAGCTCGGCGACCTGTTTCGTCGTCGAAGCGACGTCGGCGGTATCGGTATTGGTCATCGATTGCACCACTACCGGCGTGCCGCCGCCCACCTCCACCTTGCCGATCATGACCGGCCGGGTGCGGTGGCGTGAATGGGGTCCGAAATGGTCGGCGGGATCGATGTGTGCGGTCATGGCGGAGATTTTACCTGTCCGTGGCGGACAAGCCGTTATCCTGCTGCGGATGGATGACCGCCGCGACGATGTCCTCACCCCCAGCCAGCTCAACACGCTGGCGCGCAACCTGCTGGAGGACACGTTCCCGGTGGTGAACGTCGAGGGTGAACTGGGCAATGTCTCGCGCCCCGCCTCCGGCCATCTCTACTTCACCCTGAAGGATGCACGCGCCCAGATCCGCTGCGCGCTGTTCCGGCCCAAGAGCCAATGGCTGAACTTCCAGCCGCGCGAAGGCCTGATGGTGCTGGCACGCGGACGCCTGACCCTGTACGAGGCGCGCGGCGATTACCAGTTGATCCTCGATTCTCTGGAAGAGGCCGGCGAAGGCGCGCTGCGCCGCGCCTTCGAGGAATTGCGCCAGAAACTGCAACTGGAAGGCCTGTTCGACCAGGCGCGCAAGCGCCCGCTGCCGCGATTCGTGCGCCGGCTCGGCGTGATCACCTCGCCGGGCGGTGCCGCCATCCACGACGTATTGAGCGTGCTCGGGCGGCGCTTCCCGCTGTTGCCTGTGGAGATATTGCCGGTACCGGTGCAAGGTGCCGGTGCCGCGATCCAGATCGCCGAGCTGCTGCAACGTGCCGCCGCCAGTGGCCGCTACGACGTGCTGCTGGTCACCCGCGGCGGTGGATCGCTGGAAGACCTGTGGGCCTTCAACGAGGAAGTGCTGGCACGCGCCATCGCCACGAGCGCGGTGCCGGTGGTCTCCGCGGTCGGGCACGAGAGCGATGTTTCGCTCGCTGATTTCGCCGCCGACGTGCGTGCAGCAACGCCCTCTGCCGCGGCAGAATTGCTGAGCCTCGATCGCGGCGACCTGCAACGTCGCCTGCAATCGCTGGAGCGCCGCCTGCGCGATCGCCAGCTGCAACGATTGCGCGACCTCGCGCAACGCCTCGATCGCGCCTGGTTGAAGCTCGACGCGCAGAAGCCGGCGGCGCGCCTGCATGCGCTCGCATTGCGGCAATTGCAGCTCGGGCAACGTCTCAACGCCGCCTGGCAACGGTCGAGCGAACGGGATCGCGCGCGATTGCGTCATGCCCAGGCGGTGTTGCGCGCACGCCATCCGCGACTGCGCCTGCAACACCTGCGCGCGCGTCTCGCCGTCATCGGCCAGCGGCCGCAGCTCGCGATCGCCCGCCAGCTGCAGCAGGAAACCCTGCGCCTGCGCTCGGCAGCGCGCGCCTTGCACGCGGTCAGCCCGCTCGCCACCGTCGCCCGCGGCTACGCCATCCTCAGCGACGGCAACGGCGTTCCGGTGCAATCGGTGGCGCAAGTGACGGCGGGAGATCGCCTCCGCGCGCGCCTGCACGATGGCGAGCTTGCGCTGCAGGTCGACGCCATTCTTCCCTCCGCCACGGAGCCCTGACCATGCTGCGGAAGTCCTATCCCTACTACCTCGCCAACCGTCCGGTCGCTGCCAACACCGACCTCGAAGTGCTGGACAAATATTCCGGCAAGCGCGCCACCCGCGTCGCCTTCGCCGATGCCGCCACGGTCCGCAAGGGGATTGTCTCCGCGCACAAGGCACGCGAGGCGATGTCCGCATTCCCGCCGGATGCGCGCCGCGACGTGCTGGAGCATTGCGTGCGCCGCTTCCAGGAACGCCAGGAAGAACTCGCGCTGGCCCTGTGCATCGAAGCCGGCAAGCCGATCCATGACGCCCGCGGCGAAGTGCTGCGCCTGATCGACACCTTCCGCATCGCCGCCGGTGAAGCTACCCGCAGTGACGGCGAAGTGATCGAACTCGACGTCTCCGAACGTGCGCGCGGCTATCGCGGCATGGTCAAGCGCGTGCCGATCGGCGCCTGCGCCTTCATCACCCCGTTCAATTTCCCGCTGAACCTGGTCGCGCACAAGGTCGCGCCGGCGATCGCCGCCGGTTGCCCATTCGTGCTGAAACCGGCGCCGAAAACCCCGATCGGTGCACTGATCATCGGCGAAGTCCTGGCCGAAACCGACCTGCCGAAAGGCGCGTTCTCGATCCTGCCCTGCTCCAACGATGACGCCGGATTGCTGGTCGAGGACCCGCGCATCGCCCTGCTGTCGTTCACCGGCGGCCTGATCGGCTGGGACCTGAAGGCGCGCGCCGGCCGCAAGAAGGTGGTGCTGGAACTCGGCGGCAATGCCGCCTGCATCGTCGACGCCGATCCCGGCGCCGATCTCGATGCCGTGGTGCAACGGCTGGTGTTCGGCGCCTACTACCAGAGCGGCCAGAGCTGCATCAGCGTGCAGCGCATCTTCGTCCACAAGGACATCGCCAAACCACTGCGCAAGAAACTGACCGAAGCGGTGAAGGCACTGCGCATGGGCGATCCCCGCGACGAACGCACCTTCATCGGCCCGGTGGTGGATGACGGCGCCGCCGACCGCATCGAGTCATGGATCGCCGACGCAATGAAACGCGGCGCCAAGCGGCTTGCCGGCGGCAAGCGCAATGGCCGGATGATCGCGGCGACGCTGCTGGAAAACGTGCCGCACGGTTGCGACCTCTACAAGCGCGAAGCCTTCGGTCCGGTGGCGATGCTGGAAACCTTCGATGATTTCGACGACGCGCTGGATCGCGCCAATGCCAGCGATTTCGGCCTGCAGGCCGGCGTCTTCACCGCCCGCCTCGACCACGCCATGCGCGCCTGGGATCGCCTCGAAGTCGGCGGCGTGATCGTCGGCGACGTGCCCAGCTTCCGCGTCGACAACATGCCCTATGGCGGCGTCAAGGCGTCGGGGCTGGGGCGCGAAGGCATCCGCTATGCGATCGAGGACATGACCGAGCGGCGGCTGCTGGTCATCAAGTCCTGAGTCATCCGTTCCTGGCACCGGCTACGTTCAGCGCCTGCGGACGGCCGAACAGGAAGCCCTGGCCGTACTGGCAGCCTTCTTCGCGCAGGCAATCGCGCTGCTGGCGGGTTTCCACCCCTTCGGCGATGCAGTCGATGCCGAGGCCGTCGGCCAGCGAGACGATCGCGCGCACCAGCGCTTCGCTTTCGCCGCGGCTGGAATCCTGCAGTCCGGCGACGAAGCTGCGATCGATCTTCAGGGCATGGAACGGGAAACTGCGCAGATAGGACAGCGCCGAGAACCCGGTGCCGAAATCGTCGAGCATCGCCAGCACGCCGCGCGACTTGAGTTGCTTGAGTTGCTCCAATGTCCGCCCGGTGTCCTCGAGCAGCGACGCCTCGGTGACTTCGATGCGCAGGTGCGACGGATCGGCGCCGGCCGCATCCAGTGTCGACAGCAAGCGCACGGCGAACTCCGGCGAACGGAAGTGCAGCGGCGACACATTGATCGATACATAACCCCTGGTGCGCGCGGCGGCCATCCATTCCGCCACCTTGCGGTAGACCAGCCAGTCGATCTCGAGCACCAGCCCGCTGTCCTCGCCGACCCCGATGAACGCGCTTGGGGCCAGCAGTCCTTGCGTTTCATGGCGCCAGCGCACCAGCGCCTCGTGGCCGACGACGCGGCCATTGCCCAGATGCACGATCGGTTGCAGATGAACATCGAAGGCATCGGCAATGATCGAACGCCGCAGATCGGCTTCGAGATCGAGCAGGCGCAGCGATTCCGCGCGCATCGCCTCGTCGAACACCATCGCCTGCGAGCGTCCGTTGGCCTTGGCGCGATACATCGCGGCATCGGCGTCGCGCAGGATTTCCTCGCCCGATTCGTAGCCCGGACGCCACATCGCGATGCCGACGCTGGCGGACGGGAACAGCTCGCGATCGTGGACGAAAATCGGTGCCTCGAACGCCTTGATGATGCGTTCGGCCAGCGCGGTCACCTCGTCGACACCCGACACCAGCTCGGCCAGCACCGCGAATTCGTCGCCACCCAGGCGCGCCACCAGATCGTGCGGGCCAAGCTCTCCGCGGATGCGTTTGGCGACTTGCACCAGCATCTCGTCTCCGGCCGCGTGGCCCATGCTGTCGTTGATCAGCTTGAACTGGTCGAGATCGAGATAGAGCACCGCGAACCCCGGCATGTCGACCGAACCGCGCGATGTCAGCATGTTCAGTTGCAGGCGTTCCAGCAATTGCTGGCGATTCGGCAGGCCGGTCAGGCCGTCGTGGCTGGCCTGGTATTGCAGGCGCTGCTCGATCCGGATGCGCTCGCCGATTTCCGCCAGCAGGGTGCGATTGGTCTCGGCGAGTTCGCGGGTGCGATCGCGGACGTGGCCTTCCAGTTCCTGCAGCAGGCCGCGCCGTTCCAGCGCCACCGACACGTGCTGCGCCGCGAACGACAGCAGCTCCATGTCCTGGGCGCCGAAGCGGACATCCTCGCGATAACTCTGGATCGCCATCAACCCGACCGGGATCCCGTTGCGCAGCAACGGCACGCCCAGCCACGACACCGCCATCTGCCCGCGCACGTCGATCAGGCCGTCGCGCTGCAATCGCATCAGGGTGGCTTCGTCGAGCAGCAGGGGCCGGCCGTTGTTGACGACGTAATCGGCGACGCCGCGGCCACGTGGCACCCGCGCCGGAATGTTGTCGAGCTCATCGGCGACGTAGACGAAGTCGAGGAATCCGGGATCCTCGCTCACCAGCGCGATGAAGAAATTGCGGCTGTCGATCAACTCATCGAGTACGGCGTGCACGCCGCTGTAGAAGTTCCAGCCGTCGCCCTGGCTCGACGACATCTCGCTGATGCGGAACAGCGCCGCCTGCAGGCGTTCCGCGCGCTTGCGCTCCTGGATTTCCAGTTCCAGCATCGCGTTGGCATCGCGCAGTTCGCGCGTGCGCTGCGCCACCTGGTCCTCCAGTCCGACCTTGGCGTCGCGGCGGTCGAGCACGATCTGGATGTGCTGCGCGACATAGGCCAGCACCTCGGCGGACTCGCGGCTGTAGCGATTGGGGCGGTCGTAGCTCTGCACCACCACCGCGCCACGCGCCACGCCGTCGCTCATCATCGGCACGCCCAGCCACGACAGGCTGGGTGGCCCGATGCAATCGTCCTCGGCAATGCCGAATTGCACCGCCAGCGCGCTCGATGGCCCCATCATCGGCTCGCCCTTCTGCATCATCCGCACCGTCAGGCTGTTCGCAAGCCGGGCGAGCGGCAAGGCGCCGTCATGCACCGGCCAGTGATCGACTTGGTCGACGAAATACGGGATGCGAATCTCGTCCTTGTCGCGGTCCCACAGCATGATCATGATGTTCTGGGCGTAGATCAGTCCCGCCACTTCGTCGTGGATGCGCTCGAGCGTGGTGCGCAGGTCGAGCCCCGATTGCGACAGTTCCGAGATGCGGAACAGCGCGCGCTGGATGCGGTGCGCCTCCGACAATACCTGGACGCGCGAATCGGCGAGCAGGCGCGTCAGCATCGCGTGGATCGCCGAATGGATCACGTCCATCCATTCCGATCCGGGTGCATCCACCCGCCCTTGCGGGTGCGCCAGCAGCACATAGGGCACGCTGTCGTCCACGCGCGCCTGCAGGCATTGGCCGTCGCCATGCCTGCCGGCCAATGCATCCACCGCGCCGGCGCGCGCCAACGCCTCGCGCGGCCCGAACGCTTCGACATCGCTGCCGCCCTGGGCATCACGCCACGCCAGCGCCAGCGTCACGTCGGCCGGCACCAGGGCGTGCAGGGCCTCCAGCAAGCCACGCACCGCCGAATGCGAACGCAGACCCGTCCATTGCGTGGGCAGGACCGAAGCCTCGGGAAGGATGGCGGCATTCATGACCGGGATAGAGTACCCCGACCCCGCCCATTCACCGGGACAACCCCGTTTCCGCCCGCGGGCCGTTGTCATTGGCATGAAGGCCTGCACGGCGGCATCGCGCACAGCCGTTATCCTATGGCGGATGGATGGCGTGCCCAGCGAGCCCGACGACAATGCGCTCATGACCGCCTATGCCATGGGCGATCAACATGCGTTCGAACTGCTGTACAGCCGCCATCGCGCCGGCCTGTACCGTTACATCCTGCGCCTGCTGCGCGATCGCGCCGCTACCGACGAACTGTTCCAGGACGTCTGGCAACGCGTGATCACCGCTCGCACCGGCTGGCGGCCGAGTGGCTCGTTCAGCGGCTGGCTGTACCAGATCGCGCACCATCGCATCAACGATTACTGGCGCGCGCGCCGCCATCGTCCTGCCGCACCGATCGATGCCGAGGAACGCGTCGCCGCGATTCCCGACCAGGGCACGCCGGAACGCGCGGTCTCGGAGTTCGAGCAACGCCGGCGCCTGCAACTCGCGCTCGAGACATTGCCGCGCGAACAGCGCGAAGTGGGGTGGAGATGAAGCCGTGAAACGCCACGAAGACGCACCGCTGGACACCGAAGAACGCGCACTCGCCGCACAATTGCGCCGGCTGCCGCCGCATGGCGAGCCTGCGCCGGATATCGACGCCCGCATCCTGGCGATGGCGCGCACGGCTATCCATGGGCGACGTGCGCGGCCCTGGTATCGCTCACTGCCCGGCTATGCCAGCGCCGCCGCGGTCTGCGTGCTGGCGGCTGGGCTGGCCTGGCAATTGTGGCCGGCCCATGTGCAGCGCGGTGAACGCGTGGCGACACCTGCGTCGGTTCCACCACCACCCAAGCCGGTCGCCGAAGTGCTGCCGTCGTCGCCGGGGGAAGCAGCGAGCGCCGCGCAGGATTCCACTGCCGCCAAAACCACTGCAGATGCCGCGCCTCTGCCTCGTGAAGCGATCGCCCCGCCACAACCGCCGCGCCCTGCGCCGAAGATCAGCGTGCCGCCGACACCGCAATCCGCGATCTCGTCATCCGCAAACGCAGTATCGGCGTCCCCACAACCGGTACCGGCTGCCGTCGCGCCCGTCGTGACTCCACCACCGCCGCCTCCTGCGCCTCCGGCCCCGCCATCTCCGCCGCCTGTCCAGTCGCCTGGAACCGTCGCGCCTGCAGCCGCGCCTGCCGATGCCACGACGAAATCGCACGAGCAACCAAAGATCGCGGCGCCGGCCATGAACGCAATGCGGGCGAAAACAGCAGACGACACCGAAAACGGTTACGACGCCCGCCCGCCCGCCACCGTGCAGGACACCAGCGTGCGCAACGACTGGCTCAAGCGCATCCGCGAACTGATGGCGCAGGGCGATCACGATGGCGCCCGCAGCAGCCTGCAGGAATATCGAGCGCGCTATCCCGATGTGGCGATTCCCGCCGACCTGCAACCCCTGCTGGCAACGCCGCCTGCGAAGACGCCGTGACCGCGCTTCAACCGCCGCGGTATTCGCGCGGAATGCGCTCGTTCAAGCCCACCAGGATTTCGTAGGGAATCGTTCCCGCCCAGTCGGCCACGTCCTGGCAACTGATGGCGTCGCCGCCCTGGTGGCCGATCAATACCACTTCGTCTTCGTTCCACGCGCTGCCCTGCGGACCGAGATCGACCATGAACTGGTCCATGCACACGCGCCCGACGATGGGTTGGCGCTGGCCACGGATCAGCACTTCGCCACGCGACGACAAGCCGCGCGAATAACCGTCGCCATACCCGATCGGCACCGTCACCACGCGGGTGTCGTGCGGCGCCGTCCAGGTCGCGCCGTAGCTCACCGTGCGCCCCGCCTTCACCACCTTGAAATAGACGACCTGCGAAAGCAGCGACAACGCAGGCCGCAATTCGAAGGGCGGACGGGCGTCGTCGCCCGGCGAAACGCCATACAGGATGATCCCCGGGCGCACCATGTCGAGCCAGGTGTCCGGGAAGTGCAATACGCCCCCGGAATTGGCGAGATGGCGAATCGGCATCGGCGCGCCGATGCGTTCGAAATGCGCGCAGGCCTCGAGGAAACGTTCGAGCTGCAACCGCGTCATCGGCGACCGCGGATCATCCGAACACGCCAGATGCGAATACACGCCCTTGATCGTGCACCACGGCGAGGCGACTGCCGCTTTGATCAACGGACCGGCACTCTCACTGTGCACACCGATGCGTTCCATCCCGGTATCGACCTTGAGATGCACCACCGCCTTGCATCCCGCCGCCTGCGCGGCCGCTTCGACCTGGTGCAGCTTGTCGAGCGACGACACCGTGATTTCGAGATCGTGCTCGAGAAACTGCGCCACCTGCGGCCCGAAGATGCCGCCCATCACCAGGATCGGTCCGCGGATCCCGGCCCGGCGCAGCGCGATGCCTTCCTCGACGAAGGCGACGCCAAGTTGATCGACGCCCTGGGCCACCAGATGGCGCGCCACTTGCACCAGTCCGTGGCCGTAGGCATTGGCCTTGACGATGCCCATCACCGGCACGCCGACATGGCCGGAAATCGCCCGCAGGTTGTGGCTGATCGCATCGAGGTCGACGTCGATACGGGTCGGCCGCTGGGTGAAAGGCGTGGTCATGGCGATATTCCATCACGCCGGCGTGAATGCGGCCAGCAGGAACCATCATCTTGATGGCGAACCTTGGAGCATCAACTTGACACGGGCAATTTAGTCAAATACTTTGACTATACAATCATTGGACATCTATCCATGGCCGAGACTCCGTGGTACGACATCATCGCCATCCCCGCCCTGTTGCGGCATGCCCGCAACACCTACGGCAGCGCGATGCGCCGGGCGCTGGAAGACGCCGGCTACGGCGACATCCCCAAGAACGGTCTCTACGTGGTCGGCGGACTTGCGCTTGGCGAGCAGCGCGACGTGCCGCTGTCCGAACTGATCCGCAGCCTGCGCATCTCCAAGCAGTCCGCCGGCCAGCTGGTCGATAGCCTGGTCCTGCGCGGCTATCTCGAACGCCGCGAAGATCCGCAGGACCGGCGCCGGCTGGTGGTCGGCCTCACCGCGCGCGGACGCGCCGCTGCGGCGGTCCAGGCGGGAGTCCGCGAACGCATTGACGCGCAACTCGTCGGCAAGATCGGCAGCGCGCAGGTCACGCAACTGCGTCGCAGCCTCGCCGCGCTCATCGCACTCGATCACGACGAGGACACTGTTGATGACAACACCTGAACAGCCAGCGGGGAATCCCGCATTGCGGACTGTCGAAATCAAGGCCTTCGTGCCTGCCCGCGATTTCGACTTGTCGAAACGCTTCTATCGCGATCTCGGATTCGAGATTCCCTGGTCGTCCGACGATCTCGCTTACCTGCACGCCGGCAGCGCCAGTTTCCTGTTGCAGAAGTTCTACAGTCGCGAACACGCCGGCAATTTCATGATGCATCTGCTGGTAGAAGACGTTGGAGCATGGTGGCAGCATGTCATCGCGCAAGGATTGCCGGAACGTTATGGCGTACGCGCCGATCCGCCGGAAGATCGCCCGTGGGCGATCCGCGATTTCGTGTTGACCGACCCAACCGGCGTCCTCTGGCGCATCGGACAGAACATCTCAGGCGCGGAGACAGCGCCATGACCATCCACAACACCATGACGATGTCCGCACGCTCGCTGAAACACTGCGCGACCGAGGACGACGAGGGCCACACCTGTATTTCGGCCAGCCGTTGTAACGCAAAACCGCCTTATTCGAAACTGCCGACGCTGTCGTGGGCGAGATTGTCGAAGCGGGTGTATTCGCCGAAGAACTTCAGCTTGATCGACCCGGTCGGGCCGTTACGCTGCTTGCCGATGATGATCTCGGCGAGGCCCTTGTCCGGCGAGTTTTCCTTGTTGTAGTAATCGTCGCGGTAGATGAAGGTGATCAGGTCGGCGTCCTGCTCGATGGCGCCCGATTCACGCAGGTCGGCCATCACCGGGCGCTTGTCGGTGCGTGTTTCCAGCGAGCGGTTGAGCTGGCTGAGCGCGATCACCGGCACGTTCAACTCCTTCGCCAGCGCCTTGAGGCCGCGCGAAATCTCCGAGATCTCGGTCGCGCGGTTTTCGTTGTTGCCGGGCACCGCCATCAACTGCAGGTAGTCGATCACGATCAGGCCGAGGTCGTGCTCGCGCTTGAGGCGCCGTGCCTTCGAGCGCAGAACGTCGGGCGACAGCGCCGGCGTGTCGTCGATGAAGATCTTGGCATGGCGCAGCATGCTCACGGCGTGGGTCACGCGCGCCCAGTCCTCGTCTTCCAGTTGACCCGTGCGCAGGCGCGTCGCGTTGACGCGCCCGACCGAGGAAATCAGGCGCATCGCCAGCTGGCTGGCCGACATTTCCATCGAGAACACCGCGACCGCCTTCTTGCTCTTGAACGCGGCGTAT
>JAEKKW010000143.1 GCA_019510195.1 Lysobacterales bacterium
ATGAGTGGGACGCGCTGCGCCAAGCGTTATGGAAATGACAAAATTCCGGGATTTAGGCCCTAAATTGCAAGAAATCTTGTAACACTTAGGAAAAGAATGGCCTACGTGGGCTACGAATACGTGCGGTCAAGCTTGGACCTGCCCATCTTCGAAGTGAGCCGACCCGCTCTGGTCAAACCGGTCACACGCATCATGGCATCGGCGGAAGCACTTGGCGTGCCGGCCGCCATGGCGCCGGCCGACGGCGACCTGGTAGCGCACTTGCTCTTCGCCCTCAAGCACGAGGGAGTAAACCTGCAGGTGCTTGCAGGCGCATCCAAGCACCTCGCCGGCGCCGATCTGGCCGCGGCGCTTGCCGCGACTCCGAATGGACAATACGTGCGAATGCTTTGCAGCACGTGGGAACACTTCACTGGCAACCAGGTGGTGGGCCGTCTCTCGATGGGCTCCTTCACAGCGGCTAGCAAAACTGAGGGGTCGCGATGAAAGGCCGCTCCTGGCCGACTGCAGCCTCACGCACCGCTGGCGCAAAGGGCTCTAATGAATCGCAAGCTTTCTGCGAGCACACGCACAGGAAGGTACTGCGCCTTGGGAGCGATTAATGGCATACCTTGACTGGGCAAACTGCTGTCGTCGCAGCCGTCAAAACGATTGGAAGTTAGTTGGCGTTCGCGATGTTTAGCGTCAATCAGTTCCTTCAGCCGCCCAAGCTGGCGCGCACGCCGGCCCACCACTCCCTGGCACTGGCGCGCATGACCTTGCGCGCGTCGGGGTCGCCCTTGAGCAGCGCGGCCAGGTAAGCGCGCACCTGCGGGCCCTTCACATGAGGCGGCACCGGCGGCACGTTGGGGTCGGTCACCATCTCCAGCAGCATCGGCCGGTCCGACGCGAGGGCCTGATCCCATGCGGTGCCGATCTGGGCCGGGTCGTCGATGCGCAGTCCGCCGAGGTTCAGCTGCCGCGCGAACTCGGCATAGGCAAAGGGCGGCAGGTCCTGCGAGGGCGTGAACTTCGGATCGCCTGCGGTGCCGCGCTGCTCCCAAGTCACCATGTTGAGGTCGCTGTTGTTGAGCACCATGACGATGAGCCGCGGGTCGCTCCACTGGCGCCAACTGGCCGCGATGCCGATCAGCGCGTTAAGTCCCAGCATCTGCATGGCGCCATCGCCTACTAGGGCGATGACCGGCCGGTCCGGGTAGGCGTGCTTGGCGGCGAGCGCGTACGGTACGGCCGGCCCCATCGTGGCCAGGCCCCCCGACAGTGAGCCCATCATGCCGCGCCGCAGCTTGAGGTCGCGCGCATAC
>JAEKKW010000018.1 GCA_019510195.1 Lysobacterales bacterium
GGCGTTGCCAGTGGCGACGAGAGCAGCGCGATCGGCATCGGCAATCGCGCCAGTGGCGAGTACAGCGCCGCACTGGGTGCGTATGGCGTGGCGAAGGGCAGGGGCAGCCTGGCGGTCTCGACGTTCTTCCAGGTCGAAGGTTCGCCTGCGGATTACGACCTAGATCTCGACGGCGACGGCATCAACGAGACCAACAGCCATGCCGCGATCGCCACCGGCGACAGCGCGGTGGCCGTGGGCACCAGCGCATGGGCCAAGGGCAACTCGGCCACTGCGGTGGGCGTCGGCAACACGACCGAAGGCGATCGCAGCGGCACCTTCGGTTTCGGCAACAGCACCGTCATGCGGGAAAGCAACGCCATCGGTTATGACAACCATGTCGTCAGCGGCGAAGGCGGGGCGCAGGCCTTCGGCGGCAGCAATCGCGCCAGCGATGGCAATGCCTTCGGCTTCAACAACAACGTCGCTGTCGGCAATGCGTTCGGCAACAACAACACCGTCACGGTGGATTACGCCGCAATACGGCCAGCGCGAAATGGAGCCACGCATTCGGCTATCAATCGCAGGCCCTGAACATTGGCAGCACCGCGATTGGGTATCAGGCCATCGCCGATCGCGATTACGCGGTATCCGTCGGGCAGATCGGTGTCGAACGCCAGATCATCCATGTTGCCGATGGCACCGACGGCTATGACGCAGTGAACGTGCGCCAGTTGAACGCAGCGGTCTCCGGCATCGTCGTCGGTGGCGGTACCGACCTGTTGCCGGTCGCCAATGCTTTTGGCGGTGGCGCGAACTGGGCGGGCGGCGTGTTCACCGCGCCGGCCTTCACCATCCAGGGCAGCACCTACAACAACGTGGGCGCGGCGTTCGCGGCCATAGACACCTGGATGACCAACAATGCCGGTGGCACGCAGGGTCCGGCAGGGACGGGCGGCAGCGGTGCGGCACATTTCTTCAGCGTGAACTCCAGCGACAGCGCCGCGACCAATTACAACAATGACGGAGCGACCGGTTCGGATGCCACGGCAGTCGGCCTGAGCAGCGCCAGCGGCAATGGCAGCACTGCGGTGGGCAACGGCAACACCGCCAGCGGCGACTGGAGCGGCGCCTACGGAGTCTCCAACACCGCCAGCGCGACGTTTGCGCACGCAGTCGGCATCAACAACCAGGCCACCGGACAGCACGCCGTGGCTTATGGCGACACGAACATCGCCAACGAGGACGGCACCACGGCATTTGGTCGCTTCAATACCGCCAGCGGCAGCAGCTCCGTGGCAATGGGCCTGCTCAACAAGTCCACTGGCGTGAACGGCAGCGCCATCGGAATCGGCAACACCGCCAGTGCCGACCAGAGCACGGCGGTCGGCTTCCAGTCGCAGGCGCTGAACGTCGGCAGCACCGCCATCGGCTACCAGTCCGTCGCCGATCGCGATTACGCAGTCTCGGTGGGTGCGGCTGGTGCGGAACACCAGATCATCCACGTTGCTGCCGGCACCGCGGACACCGATGCGGTGAACGTCAGCCAGATGAAGAGTGGCGATGCCCAGACGCTGGCGTCGTCGAAAGCCTATACCGACGCCAAGTTCGCCACGTTCTCCACCGCCGGCTTCGACCAGTTGCGCACCGACATGGATCGACGCTTCCACCAGACCGATCGTCGCATCGACACCATGGGTGCGATGGGCACCGCGATGGCGACGATGAGCTCGAGCCTGTCCGGCATCCGCACGCAGAACCGCGTCGGCGTCGGCGCCGGTTTCCAGAACGGGCGCAAGGCGTTGTCGGTGGGTTACCAGCGCGCCATCAGCGATCGCGCGACGCTGACCATCGGTGGTGCCTTCAGCGGCGGAGACAAATCCGTCGGTGTCGGCGGCGGTTTCGGCTGGTGAGCGGGGAGATCAAGATGAATCATTCGAAGAACAACCATCGTCGGTATCGACTGGTCCTGTCCATCCTGAGTGCGGCATTGCTGAGCGCCATGTCGATATCGGCATGGGCCCAGGACGATCCCTGCAAGAATCCCGATGGAAGCAATGTCACGCCCGCGCCCTCCACCAATCAGGGCAACGAGGCCGGTGCCTACAACACGACCTGCGACTCCGCTGCCAGCGCCTATGGTTATTTGAACAACGCCAGCGGCAACACCAGCAATGCATTCGGCTTCCGCAACTACGCCTATGCTAGGTACAGCAATGCGTTCGGCTGGGGCAATCTGGCCAGCGGCGACAGCAGCAATGCATTTGGATACCAGAACAACGCCACCGGCTGGAACAGCAATGCGTTCGGTTACAAGAACGACGCCACCGGCACCAACAGCACTGCGTTTGGCCGCAACAACGCTGCCGGTGGCCAGGATTCCAGTGCCTTCGGTGATGGCAACAGCGCTTACGGCGATTACAGCAATGCCTTCGGGTTGTGGAGCCGCAGCGAGAAATACGCCACCGCGCTCGGCCTGCGTGCGAACGCGCAGGGATACGGCAGCGTGGTGCTGGCGGGCTTTTACGATCGCAACGGCAACGGTCACGAGGATCTCGACATCTCTCCGGTCGCCTCCAGCGAAACCGCGTATGCCAGCGGCACCAGCTCGGTTGCCGTGGGTGCCGGCGTGCGTGCAACCGCGTCGGCTGCCAGCGCGGTAGGCGTGGACAACCTCGCCAGTTCCAGTGGCGCCAATGCTTTCGGCATCGGCAATACGGCATCGGGAGTGAACAGCACCGCGATCGGCAGCTTCAACACCGCCAGCGGGCAATGGGCGGGCGCCTTCGGCTACGGCGCGCAGGCGCCCAATACCGGCGGCATCGCCATCGGCTACCAGGCCGTCGCCGATCGCGACTACGCCATCGCCGTGGGCAACACCGGTGGCGAGCATCAGATCATCCATCTCGCCGCGGGTACGGCAGACACCGATGCGGTGAACCTGGGCCAGTTGAACACGGCGATCGCCGGCATCGGTGGATACAGCGGCTTCGCCATCAGCGCCAACGGCGGAGCAGGGCAAACCATCGGCGATGGCCAGACGGTGAATTTCGCCGCCAGCGACGGCAATGGCAACCTCACCGTCAGCCGCAGCGGCAACACCATCAACTACGGCTTCAGCGCGGCACCGGTCTTCACCGGACTCACTGTCGGCGGCGGCGGCGCGAATTTCACCATCGTCAACAATACCGTCGTCAACATGGGCGGTAACGTGGTGGGTGGCGTGGCCAATGGCGTGGCCGCGACCGATGCGGTCAACAAGGGGCAACTGGATGGCGCGATCGCGGGGGCCAACAGCAATGCCGCAGCGGCGCAAACCACGGCGAATACTGCGCTTGCAGCCGCAGGTACCGCACAGGCGACGGCGGACAACGCCGTTACGGCAGCGGGCAATGCCCAAGCAACCGCCAATCAGGCGATCACCGATGCCGCCAATGCGCAATCCACCGCGAACACTGCAGTGACCAAGGCCTATGCCGCACAAGTCACGGCAAACACGGCGCTGGCCACCGCCAGCAATGCCGTTGGCGTGGCGAACGGCTATACCGACACCCGCGAAGCCGCAGTCCGCGGCGACATGACGGCGGGCGATGCCAATACGCTGACGGCATCGAAGACGTACAGCGACGGCAAGGCTGCTGCGACGTTGACCGCGGCCAATGCCTATACCGACAGTCGCCTCAATTCGCTGGGCGCCAACATCGATCAGTTTCGCGGCGAGGTGAACGACCGTTTCAACCAGACCGATCGCCGCATCAACACGGTCTCGGCGATGTCCACCGCGATGTCGCAGATGACCGCCAACGCGGCCAACGGCGGTTCGAAGAACGGGCGCATCGCGGTTGGCTTCGGCGTCACCGGCGGACGCAGTTCGATGGCCATCGGTTACGGCGTGCGCGCCGGTCGCGTCACCGTGAGTTTCGGCGCGGCTTTCGGCGGCAACAAGGGCACGGTCGGTGGCGGCTTCGGTTTGGATCTCTGATCGTCGAATGCCACCGGGCAATCTCCCCTGTTGGGGTGGCAGCGGTTGGGGATCGGCAGGGCGCTTCGGCGCCCTGCTTTTTTTCCTGAAGGCCGCTATTGACGGTCCGCGACGGAAGGCGGACGCTTGCGCTTTCCACACTTCGGGAGGGGGAAGTGATGACGACCGATCCGGACGTCACCATCCTGCTGGGACGCTGGAGCGATGGCGATTCCAACGCGCTCGACCAGTTGCTGCCCCAGGTGTATGCCGACCTGCGCCGCATCGCGCGGATGGAATTGGGTCGCCACAGCAAACATGCCACCCTGCAGCCGACGGCGCTGGTCAACGAATTGTTCACGCGCCTGCTCGGTCACGACGGAGCATTCCGGCTCGCTGACCGCCGGCATTTCTACAATCTGTCGGCGCAGATGATGCGGCAGCTGTTGATGGCGCGCGTGCGCGCAGCCGGTACCGACAAGCGTGGCGGAAGTTGGCGACGCATCGACATCGAGGCGATGCCCGAACTCGCCATCGAAGAGGACACCCGCATGGCGGAACTGGACGAGGCGTTGACGCGACTGGCGGCGCTCAATCCGCGCATGGCCGAGGTGGTGCAGTTGCGCAGCTTTGGCGGATTCGAGGTGGAGGAGGTAGCCGAGCTGCTCGGCGTCGATGCCCGCACCGTCTATCGCGACTGGGCCACTGCGCGGGCATGGTTGCGCAAGGACTTGCAGCAGTGATGTCGGACGAGGATATCGAACGGCAGGCACTTGAACGCGTGAGCGATCTGCTGGCGCTCGATGGCGCGACGCGCGACAAGGCCCTGGAACAGTTGCATACCGAGTCGCCGGAAATCGCGGCGGCGGTGCAAGCGCTGCTGGCGCATATGGACGCCTCCGACCTGCACTCGCGGGCCAGTGGCCATGGCGACGTGCTCGGCGCCTGGCGTCTGCTCGACCGCATTGGCCAAGGCGGGATGGGCGAAGTCCATGTCGCGGAACGCGTCGATGGTGCCTTCGAAAAGCGCGTCGCCATCAAGCGGGTATGGGCCGGCATCGGCAAGCCTGGCGAACGCTTCCTGCGCGAACGCCAGTTGCTTGCCGGGCTGGTGCATCCGAACATCGCCCAGCTCGTCGACGGCGGGGTGACGACACACGGCCAGCCGTGGTTCGCGATGGAACTTGTGGAGGGCGCGCCGATCACCGCGTGGTGTGACACGCGACAACTGGGATTGGTGGAGCGCGTGGGCGTGTTCCGGCAGGTGTGCGATGCCGTTGCGTTCGCCCATCGCCACTTGGTCGTGCATCGTGACATCAAGCCCGGCAACGTGCTGGTGGACGACGAAGGACGGGCGAAGTTGCTGGATTTCGGCATCGCCCGTTTGCTGGATGAAGCCGATCCGGAGCAGACGCAAACCTTGACGATGACGCCGGCATGGGCATCGCCCGAACAGCGCGCGGGCGCGGCGGTGACCACCGGCAGCGATATCTATCAACTTGGCGTATTGCTGCGCATGTTGTTGTGCGGCGATCCCGGGACTCCGGACAATCGCGGCCAGCGCATGAGTACCGCGTCGGCCACGCCCGAACAGCTTCGCGCGGCGTTGCGTGGCGATCTCGACGCCATCGTGTTGCGCGCGACCCGGGACGTGCCGACGGAACGCTATGCATCGGTGGACGCGTTGTCCGATGATCTCGCACGCTGGCTGGCGCATCGCCCGCTGCTGGGTGCACGCGAATCGCCAGGGGCACGCCTGCGCAAGTTCGTGCGGCGCAACCGCATCGTGGTCGGCGTGGCTGCATTGGCGCTGGTCTGTGTCGGTGTGGCTGGCGCTTACGCGTGGCAGAAGCGGCAACAGCAATTGCGCGAAGCGCGTGTGGTTGGACTGAGCAACCGCGTGTCCGACGAAATCCTTGGCCAGCTCAAACCCGATCGCCTGCAAGGCCGCACGCCCGATGCCCAGACCTTGCTCGACGGCGTGGTCGCGCGCCTGCCGGTGATCCGCGCCGATTACGCCGACGATCCGGTCGCGGTGGCCGCGATGCAATCGCTGATCGGCAACAAGTACATGGATTTCGGGCGTTACGACAAGGCGGCGCCCTTGCTGCTGGACAGCCTGCGTGGACTGCGCGCGGAACGCACGCGCTTTCCCGACATCCATTCGAAAACGGTCAATTACGCGGCGTTCTCGCTCAAGGAATTGCACCGCGTTCCCGAAGCCAGGGCCCTGGTCGAGGCCGAGCTGGCATTGCGCACCAATGAGCGCGATGCCGATCCGATACAGACGGCCGCGCTGTGGCGAACGGAAGCCGAGCTGCGCTCGTCTGCCGGCGATGGTGACGGTGCCGACGCTGCCTTGCGCAACGGGCTTGCGGCGCTGGCCGGCTTGCATACGCTGCTGGCGCAGATGCAGCACAGCGACCTGACGTGCGAACGGGGACTGGCGTTTTCGATCGCGCGCAAGAATGTCGAGGCAGAAGCGACGATGCAGGCGTGCTTGCGCGAGCGACGTGCACTGCCAGCCGACGAGCAGAGCCTGACCGGCCAATTCACCACATTGGGCACGCTGGGCGACATCTACAACCGGACGGCACGGCCACAGCTTGCGGAAGACTCCTATCGCAAGGCGATGGATGGGCTCGAGAAACACGTGGGCATGATCCATCCGCGGACCAGCCTGTTCCGGATGAAGTGGTCGGTCGTGGCGACAGCCAACGGTCATCCCTTGCAGGCCATCCAGCATTTGCAGTCCGCGCAGGCGGCGATGGCTGCACCAGGTGCCGATCCGGTACGGCGCGCGCGCGAACAGGTGGCACTGGCGCAGGCGCAGCTCGTGGCTCTCCGGCCGGATGCGGCGCTGGCGTCGCTTGCCCTGGCGCAACCGGTGATGACCGGCGGCGGCAAAGTGGAAGACGAATTCCGATGGCAATACCAGCAGGCACTGGCAGTGGCATTGCAGGACTCCGGCGATTGCAGCAAGGCGTTGCCGGCGTTCGCTGAATCGACGCGCATGGCCACGCAATTGATGGCGACCGCGAAGACCGCCAAGGATCGCGAAGGCTGGAAGGCGCGACAGGCCTCCGATGCTTCGCAGTCCGCGCTCTGCCGCTGGCAGTCGGGGCAGCGCAGCGAAGCGCTCGCGGTTGCGGCGAATGCCTGGCTCGATGCCCGCAAGGCGCGTACCAGTACCCAGCGCATCCAGCAGCGCACGCATCTCCATTGGAGTTGGCTGCACGCGATGTCGCGGCGCGATGCACCTTCGCTCGCGGCCTTCGCAGCCTTGCGCGATACCAGTCCCGAGCAGATCCCGGCCACCGACCATCCCAATGCCTGGCGCTTCGACCTGATGGCGGACGAGGCGGCCCACACGGCCGCAGCGTCGCCCGTCGCACCCTCGCGGGTGCGGGCTGCACATGCCGGGATCGCCGCTCTGGCCGGCCGGCCCGATCCTCCGCTGCCGCCGGGGTTGTCGGTGTTCTGATGTCCGCAATGGGCATGTCAGGTTTGGGCCCGATTTCGTCTACCTGTGAATGCAGCCGCCATGTGCTGCGCAATCCATCACGGGAGCGACATCATGAATATCCAGACACTGCAGGGACGCCGACTGTGCGTCACCCCGATCGCCATCGCATTGGCGAGCCTCCTGAGCGGACCCGCCTTCGCCGGCGAAGTCTGCGAAATGAACAGTAGCAGTGGCGCCAACGACGCTAACACCACCCAGGCCGGGAGCACTGCTGCCGGCGGTTTGGATGCCGTTGCCTGCGGGCACAACAATACGGCCAGTGGCGGAACCAGCAACGCGATCGGTGCGAACAACACCGCCAGTGGCCTGTCGTCCAGCGCATTCGGCTTTCTCAATAGCGCATCGGGCGATCTCTCATCCGCCTTCGGTTATTGGAACAGTGCCTCCGGCAATGGCGCGAGCGCATTCGGCTCTCACAACCTGGCAGCCGGAACCTACAGCAGCGCGATTGGTGCGGGGAATGCCGCCAACAGCGCCTATAGCACCGCGGTCGGATTCAACAATGCCACCGATTTAGGCGCTTACTCCAGCGCGATCGGCGCCTTCAACATCGCGCATGGCCCGTTCTCCACGGCAATCGGGTATTCCACCAATGCGCAAGGCACGCATAGCGCGGCGCTCGGGCACATGGCGGCGACCGCAGACACGGGCGCCCTTGCCGTTGGTGGCTGGCTCGATCGCAATGGCGACGGCCTGCCTGGTTTCGATGTCGACCTCAACGGCGACAGCACGCCGGATGCCAGCAGCGAAGGCGCGTTGGCCCTCGGAATCTCCGCAGTGGCGATGGGCAACGGCGTCATCGCCAGCGGCGTGTGGTCGTCCGCGGTCGGTACCAACAACAGCGCAACCGGCTGGGAATCAAGCGCCTATGGCGTCGGCAATGTCGCCGCCGCTAGCTCTGCGTCGGCGTTCGGCTGGAACAACCAGGTGATCGGCGCCAACGGCGTCGCGGTGGGTAGCCAGAATCAGGCCAACGGGTTGGGCAGCATGGCGGTCGGCTTGGCAAATATCTCCAGCGGCATCAATGCGACGGCTTTCGGCATCAATAATCGCGCCAGCGGCGACCGGAGCATGGCCTTGGGGCACAGTGCCCACGCCGACAACACTGGAAGCGTGGCGATTGGATATCAATCCATCGCCGATCGCGATTACGCCATCGCCGTGGGCGGTTCCGGCAACGAACACCAGATCATCCATCTTGCCGATGGCACCCAGGCCACCGACGCGGTGAATTTGCGCCAGTTGCAGGCGGCCGTCGTCACTGCCAATGCCTATACGGATACCACGGTCGCCACCGGCAGCACGGCAGCAAACGCCTATACCGACAACCGCGAAGCTGCCATCCGCACGGACATGACGGCGGGTGATGCTGCCACGCTCGCCTCGGCCAATGCGCATGCCGATGCCGGCGACGTGACGACATTGGCCGCATCACGGTCGTATGCCGATACCAGGGCCGCTTCGACGTTGACCGCCGCCAATGCCTATACCGACAGCCGCCTCAGTTCGCTGGGTGCCGACTACGGGCAGCTGCGCGGCGAAATGAACCAGCGCTTCGCCCAGACCGATCGCCGCATCAACACCGTGTCGGCGATGTCCACCGCGATGGCGCAGATGACCGCCAACTCGGCGAACGGGAGTTCGAAGAACGGGCGTGTCGCCGTCGGCTTTGGCGTCACCGGCGGTCGTACCTCGATGGCCATTGGTTACGGTGTGCGCGCTGGTCGCGTCACCCTGAGTTTCGGCGCGGCATTCGGCGGCAACAAGGGCAGCGTTGGCGGCGGGTTCGGTCTCGACCTCTGATCATGGAAGCCATCGTTTCTCTCCCGTAGCGGTGGCAAGCATCCGAGGTCGCCGGGGCGTTTAGACGCCCCGGTTTTTTCCCCGTTTCTGTTGTAAACCCTGCCAGCCTGGTATAGCGTCCAACTCACCTGGATGGGAGGTCGAACCATGTTCAAGCATACTTTGCTGTGCGGGCTGGTTTTGGGGATGACGGGTGCCGCCGCGTTGGCCGATGCGGCCACGACGGACAGGAAAACGCCGCAGGATTCAGCGACTTCAACGGAACCGAAGACAAGCGCGAACACCTCGAATAATCAGGATCGCTCGCTGATCATGAAGGCGATTCTGATCATGCACGGTGGCAAAGCCGTCCAGACCAACGAGATGGCGGGGGACAGCAGCAACCCGGAGTGCAGCAAGTGCCACGGTTGAGCTGAGCGGGGCCTCACCACGGTGCTTCGCTGGTGTAGGGAAGATCGGTGGTCTTGTGTTCCCTGGCGATCGCCATGCGGCACGGATGTGTCGCCGGCACGATCCGGGCGAATGCGGCATCGGCGTGCTGGTAGGCCTGCGCGCTTTCCGCGAGCTGCCCGGTTGCAGCCAGCGCCCGTGCCAGCGTGAGTTGCACGGCGCCGGTTCTCCAACTGTCAGGCTCCGGCAGGCGCGACAGGTTGTCCTTGGCCAGTCGCGCGAGTTTCAGCGCGACGTCCGGTTGCCCGCAGTGGCGTTCGATATCGGAGGCACGGGTCCAGTCGTGGATGAAGTCCGGTCGCTGCGGGAACGTGGCGCGGAGATGCAGGGCATCCGCGACCTGCCCCGTTGCGATCTTGCAGCGGCCTAGCGCCGCCTGCGCACGCGCAGCCGATAGCAGGCCGTCAACGCGGGAAGTGGCATCGTCGTACTTGAGCGGCTTCCACGGAACCGCCAGTGCCGCTTCCGCGTGCCCGAGTGATTCCGATTCCTTCCCTTCGTTCCATGCCTGTTGCGCCTGGAGCACCTGCAGGTCGGTGTGCAGCGAATTGAAATCGTCGCCCATTGCGTCCGCGAGATCCGTTTCGGCGCGCGCCAGTTCGGCCCTTGCGTCGGCATCCCTGCGTTGTTTCTGCAGCAGGTGAATCAGGACGATGCGCGCCTTGACCCTGCGTTCGCCGAGGACGTCGACATGGCGATCCTGGTATTTCACCATCAGATTGCGCGATTCGGCTTCGGCACGCGACCAGTGCCCGTCCATCGACATGTCATTGCCGACGATCATCGAGAGCGTGCTGGTCGCGAGTTGACCGTTGGCGCCGAAATGACTGGACGCCAGCGCCAGTTGCCGTCGCAGCATCTGGTCAGCTTCATGGTGATGGCCGGTGGCGATCAATGCCCGGGCATGTGCCATGGCCATCTGCACCGTGCGCGGATTCTGTTCGCCATAACGCGCCAGCGTCATGGCATGGATATCGCCGGCAATGGCGGCTTGTTCGATCGACATGCCGCGCCAGTCGAGCGAATACAGATAATTGATGATTTCGCTGCGAACCATTTCGAACGCAGACTCGTCGGCCGCGGCGAGCCATGTCCGCGTCGAATTGACCGCATCGCGATAGCCCGGGATCTTCCGTGGATCCGTTTCCTCCATCAATCCGGCTTCCAGCGCCTTGATGCGGAATGCAAATACCGGCTGTTCTTTCGCCATTGCCATGGCTTGCGGACGCACCTTGTCGAGCATCGCGCGGGCGCCATCTTTCTGCCCGGCGACGGTGTAGACGTGAATCAGGTCGAGCAGCAGCGAGATGCGTGCCGAATCGCCGCGCCCGGACCTGGTGTCGATGCTGCGCACTGCGCCATCCGCCATCTCGCGCACCGTGGTCTTGCGGCCACCGTCGACGGCCATCGCGTGCATCAGCATGCGTTCGAAGGTTTCCTGGATCGCCGCGGACTGGCGGGCATTGTTTTCCGCCAGTGCCCGTTGTTGCAGGGCGACCTGCTCGCTGCGATGGGCGCGCCGCGATTCCATCAACGCGATGCCGAGGCCGACCACCAGCGCCGCGATCACCGCCGCGCCGGAAGCGAACAGCAAACGGTTGCGGCGGATCATCCGCACCAGGCGTTCGCGGCGTCGGGGCAGGCGGGCCTGCACGCGATAGCCATCCATCCACGCGCGCAGGTCGCTGCGGAAGGCGTCGACGGAGGGATAGCGCGCAGTCGGCACGCGCGCGATCGCGCGCAGCAGGACGGCTTCGAGATCGCCGGAAATCTGTTTCGACAACGCTTTCGGCGTGCCGCCGCGTTCGCCTGCGCCATTGCCATCGAGCGCGCGCGAGGGCGGGATCGCCGGGTGATCGAGCAGGGCGATCTTGCGATGCCATGGCGTGTCGGCTTCGATTCCGAACGGATGGCGGCCGCACACCAGCAGGTAGAGCATCACCCCGAGCTGGTAGACATCCGATGCGGTGGTCACCGGTTGCGCGCGCAGTTGCTCCGGCGAAGCGAAATCGGGAGTGAAGGCGCGATGCTGCGTCTGGGTCGCGTCGGCTTCTTCCTCGAGCAATTGGGCGATGCCGAAGTCGAGCAGATGGGCCTGGCCGTTGGCGTCGACCAGCACATTGGATGGCTTGAGATCGCGATGGACGATCAGGTTGCGATGCGCTTCGCTCACGGCGTCGAGCACCTGCAGGAACAGTTGCACGCGATCGCGCAGGTTGAGCTTGCGGGCGTCGCACCAGCGGTCTATGCGTTCGCCCTCGACCAGTTCCATGGCGAAATAGGGGGTTTCGCCGGCGACTCCGCCATCGATCAGGCGCGCGATGTTGGGGTGGCGCAGCGTGGCGAGGATCTGGCGTTCACGCAGGAAGCGCTGTTGCGCATCGGGGGTGTCCAGGCCCATGCGGATGCGCTTGAGCGCCGCGCTCTGCTGGTAGGCGCCGTCGGCGCGTTCGACGCGGTAGACCGCGCCCATGCCGCCGCGACCCAACACCGCGGTGACCTGCCACGGGCCGAAGCGCAGCGCGGAAATGTCCTCGTTGTCGTCCGCTGGCGACGGCGTGGTGGCATCCAGCCATGCCGAAGGTTCGGTCGGCAATTCATCGCTGGTGCGATCGGCCAGCAGCATCCGCTCGACCGTCGTGCGCAATCCGGGATCGTCGGCGCAGGCGTCGTCCAGCGCCCGTTTGCGTGCGTCGGCGGACAGATCGGCCACCGCTTCGAACAGCGCCAGCGCGCGTTGCAGGCGGCTGGCGTCCGTGGTCATTCGCTGGCCAGTTGCGCGACGAGGAAGGCGCGGGCCTTGCGCCAGTCGCGTTGCACGGTGCGGGAAGTGATCTCCAGCAGATCGGCGATCTCTTCCTCGGTGTAGCCGCCGAAGCAGCGCAGTTCCACCACCGAGGCCGCGCGCGGATCGGCTTCGGCCAGGGTCGCCAGCATCTCGTCCACTTCCAGCACGCCGAAGGCGGGATCGGTGGCACCGATCCGGGTGACCAGCGTGACCTGTTCACCGCTGCGCTTGCCGGCGTGCAGCCGGCGCACTTCATCCACCAGCACATGGCGCATCGCCCGCGCCGACAGCGCCAGCAACTGGCGGCGGTCTTCGGGCTTGAGCGCGCCTTCACTGGACAGCTTGAGGAAGGTCTCGTTGACCAGGGCGGTGGTGTCGAATGCGCGGGAGGAACGCCGCAGCTGCTGACGGGCCGCCCGCTTCAGGTCCTCGTAGGCCGCCGCATAGACATCCGGCCACCCCGAGCCTCCCCCTGCGAGCGGACCGTCCCGGAAGCCATCGGCTGGGGGGTCGGACCGCGTCATGTCCTTGATTCTGCGTCCGTGGAGGCTGTCCGGGCAAGCCGATGTCGGGTTTTGCGACCGGAATCCGTTATTGGTCTATGAGCGGGGAGTTGTCCATGAGGGCGACGGCTGGACTCGGGAGGGGTTGCAGGATGCAACTTTGTCCGGCCGAAGCTCCGCTGAGGGAGCAGAAAGACAGGGAGTGTCGAGAGGCGGGCGCGAGCGATCGCGCCCGCTTCCTTGTCTAACCCGCTAACCTTATGGGGATGAATTCTCCGTTCCGCCGCGCCCTGCGCTACATCTGGCGCATTCCCCTGCTGGTCTGGCACGTCCTCGTCGATCTCCCGGTCACGATCCTGCTGATGGCGGAGCCATGGGGCGGGAAAACCGTCGGTGGCATCCGCCTCGGCCATCGCGCGGTGCGCTGGTGGTCGCGCACATTGATGCGCATCTACGGGCTGGACGTGCGCGCCAGCGGAACCCAGCTGCCGGATCCGGTGCTGTTCGTCGCCAATCACGTTGGCTGGACCGACATCGTGGTCCTCCACAGCACGCGGATGATGGGCTTCGTCGCCAAGCGCGAGATCGCCGGTTGGCCGGTGGTGGGCTGGATGGCGAAGAAGGGCCAGACCATCTTCCACCAGCGCGGCAGCCAGGAATCCCTGGGCGATGTCCTGCAGCAGATGGTGGAACGCCTGCGCGAAGGCCATTCGGTCGGTGCGTTCCCGGAAGGCGGCACCCGCGACGGTCGCGAGCTCGGACCGTTCCATGCACGGTTGTTCTATGCCTCGGTCGAAGCGGACGTGGCGGTGCAACCGGTGGCGCTGTGCTACGGCACGCGTGGCGACGCGCAGACGGTGATCGCATTCCGCAAGCGCGAGAGTTTCGCCCGGAACTTCTGGCGCCTTCTGGGCGAACCGGCGCGCACGGTCGACGTGGTCTATCTCGCGCCGATCCTGCCCGGGGAAGTCGAGGGGCGCAGTCGCATCGCCGACCTGGCGCGCGAACGCATCGGCGCCGCGCTGCAGGGATCGTGAGCCAGGTCGACAGTCCGTTCCGGCCTGCGCGCGGACTGCGCAACCGCCATCTCCAGACCTTCCTCGGCAGCGGATTCCGTCGCAGCCGCCTGGCCCGGCGCGAACTCGCGCGCTGCGCTGCCATGCATGAGGAAGTGATGCTGGGGGCAGGCGGTAATGCGCGCCTGCAGGGCATCTTCAGCCGGCCATGCCGGCAGCGTTCCGACACCCTGGTGCTGTTGCTGCATGGCTGGGAAGGCAGCATCGAATCCAACTACATGCGCTTGAGCGCGGCATTGCTGCTGGATGCCGGCTTCCAGGTGCTGCGCCTGAATTTCCGCGACCACGGCGATACCCATCACCTCAACGAGGAGATGTTCCATTCCGGCCGCATCGAGGATGTGCTCAACGCCGCGACGGATGCGCTGGCGCGTTGGCATCCCGCGCGCATGGTGGTCGCGGGGTTTTCGCTGGGCGGCAATTTCGCGCTGCGCACCGCGCTGCACGCGCGGACGGCCGGATTGCCGCTGGTGCAGGCGCTGGCGGTGTGCCCGCCGATCGATCCGGCGCGCACCATGGATGCGTTGGAAGCGGGTTGGTGGCCATATATTCGCCACTTCGAACATGAATGGCGGCGATCGCTGCGGCGCAAGCGCGAACTGTTCCCGCAGAGCCACGGTTTCGCCGATGCCGTCCTGCGCCTGCCGATGCGCGCGCTGACCGCGTGGATGGTCAAGGCGCATACCGATTACGGGTCGATCGATGCCTATTTCAGCGCCTATCACGTCGATGTCACCGCGCTGGGCGACAGCGGCATCGCGGTCGACGTGTTGATGGCGGCGGATGACCCCGTGGTGCCATTGGACGAATTCGATGCACTGGCGCAGCAGGCGAACGTGCGCCTGGAATTGGCGGCGAACGGCGGCCATTGCGGCTTCATCGCGGACTGGGCGATGCACGGCTATGGCGAACGCTGGATCGCCGGGCGCATCATCGCCAACGAACCCGCGTTCGGGCAGACTGCGCGGGACAACGATGGAGGTTCGCCATGAAACTCACCAGCGACAGTTTCGAACACCGTGGCGCCATTCGTGCCGAATTCGCGCTTGGCGCTGCAGATGGGTTCGGGGGCAATCGCAATCCGCATCTGGCATGGAGCGACGTGCCAGCGGGAACGAAGTCATTCGCACTGCTGTGCATCGACAGCGATGCGCCGACCGATGCATCACTGGCCGGCAAGGAAGGCGTGGAAATTCCGGTCGAACATCCGCGCGGCGATTTCGTCCACTGGGTCGTGATCGACATTCCCGCCAGCACGCACGGGATCCCGGCCGGCAGCACCAGCAATGGCATCACCAAGGGCGGGAAGCCTGCGCGCGATGGCGCGGGCATGCGCGAGGGCCTGAACGATTACACCGGCTGGTTCGCCGGCGACGGCAGCGGCATGCGCGGTGACTACCACGGCTACGATGGCCCGTATCCACCACCGAACGACCTGCGCACGCATCGCTATTTCTTCCGGTTGTACGCGCTGGACGTGGCGAAACTCGAGCTGCCAAGGACGTTCACCGCGGCCGACGGGCTGCGCGCGATGCACGGCCATGTGCTGGATGAAGCGGCGATCTACGGGACGTATCGCCTGCACGCGTGAGCGTCAGCCTTTCGCGGGCGCCACCGGTTCCCCGGCGAAGGTCAGGATGTCGCCGCCGACGGTGGTGATCTTCAACGCGGGAGACGCCCCCGCATCCAGCGCGATCCGCGCCTTGCCGGTCAATCGCGTGGTGACGGCGCCGTCGAGTGCGGTCAGCCTGGGGTCGGCGCAGGCCATCATCGTGCCCATCATCGGGCCGAAGGTCAGGGTGTCGCCGTCCAGCGCGTAATTGCCGCCGATGCCGTTGCAGGCGTTGCGCACCGAAACGCGGCCATCGGCGAAATCCAGCGTCAGCGGTTTGTCATCGCGCGCGAACAGCGCATCGATGCGTCCGCCGTCGCTGGCGCGGGCATCCTGCAGTTTCCAGTGGTAGCGCGGCAATTGCGTGGCGGCATCGACCGGCGATGTTGCCGGCGCCTGCTGCTGCGACGCCGCCTTGCCGGAAGAACCGGTGCCGGCGCAAGCGGCCAGCGCACAGGCGAGCAGGGCCGGGACGATGGAGGACGGTTTCGTCATGTCGGAAGACTCCTCAGGCGCTGGCAGGCAACAACAACAGCAAGGCAACACCCAGCACGATGCGATAGACCGCAAAGGCGGTGAAGCGATGACTGCGGATATAGCGCAACAGCCATTTCACCGCGATGAAGGCGGTGATCATCGAGACCACGAAGGCGATGCCCAGCGACGACCAGTTCTCGTGCACGGATTCGCCGGTCTTGAACACTTTCAGCAAGTCGTAGCCGGTGGCGGCGAACATGGTCGGAATGCCGACGATGAAGGCGAATTCGGTGGCGGCCGCGCGCGACGTGGTGCCGGTCAGCAACGCGATGAAGATGGTGGTCGCCGAGCGCGAGGTGCCGGGGAACACGCCGGCGACGACCTGCGCGATGCCGACCAGCACGGTGGTCGTCCACGAGACCCCGGTGCGTTCGCCGATGCTGCGCGCGCGGCGTGCGGCCAGTTGTTCGGCCGCGATCATCCAGATCGCGCCGAGGATGAAGGCCCAGGCGATCGGATGCACTTCCTTCGGCAATTCCCAACCGAGTTTCTTGACCAGCAAGCCGCCGACCGCCGTGACCGCGAATGCGCCGAGCAGTTTCAGTACATAGGCGCGGGCCTCGCCGACCTGCAGCGTCGCGCCGGTATCGGGATCGATCCTGTCGCGGCGGCCGAGGAAGGCCAGCGCCAGCGCCCACAACTTCCGCCAGTAGATGAAGACCACGGCGAGGATGGCGCCGGCCTGGATGGCGATGTTGAACAGTTCGCTGCGCGCGCCCAGCCAGTGCTCGGCGACCAACAGATGACCGGTGCTGGAAATCGGCAGGAATTCGGTGATGCCTTCGATGATTCCGAGCAGGATCGCCTGCAAAGACTCGGGCAGGGCGGACAGCGTTGCAAGCATCGGCGGGCACTCTCTCGAGGAAATGCCGGAGGATAGCCGGTCAGGGCTTTCGCTTGAATGTCAGCGCATCGACGAGGCGCCAGGTCACGCCGTCCTGGATCGCCTTTCCGCTCGAATGCACCAAATATGTGATTCAAACAATCCATTTTGGTGCAAAAATTCAAATAAAAGAACGAAGAACAATCAGAATCAACAAGTTGCAGTTGGTTGTTCCTTGGCACGCCTCTTGCGTATGAATCAGGCATCCATCCTTTCCCCTGGAAGCTGTCATGTCGCTCGAACACGTCGAAAAACTCATCAAGGATCACAAGGTCGAGTGGGTCGACCTGCGCTTCGCCGACATGCGCGGCGTGCAGCATCACGTCACCTTCCCGGCCAGCGTCGTCGATGCGACGCTGTTCGAGGACGGCAAGATGTTCGATGGCAGCTCGATCAGCGGCTGGCGCGGCATCCAGAACTCCGACATGGTGCTGCTGCCCGATCCGTCGACCGCATTGATCGATCCGTTCACCGCCGATCCGACCCTGATCCTGACCTGCGACATCCTCGACCCCACCACCATGCAGGCCTATGGCCGCGACCCGCGCGGCGTCGCCAAGCGTGCCGAGGCCCACCTCAAGGCCAGCGGCATCGCCGATACCGCGTTCTTCGGCCCCGAGCCGGAATTCTTCATCTTCGATTCCGTGCGTTTCGGCAACGAGATGGGCCACACCTTCTTCCAGATCGATTCCGAGGAAGCGCACTGGAACTCCGCACGCGACTACGACGGACGCAACCACGGTTATCGCCCGATGGTGAAGGGCGGCTACTTCCCGGTGGCGCCGCTGGATTCGCTGCACGACATCCGCGCCGAGATGTGCAAGACGCTGCAGCAGGCCGGCATCGAGGTCGAAGTGCACCACCACGAAGTGGCCAACGCCGGCCAGTGCGAAATCGGCACGCGCTTCGACACGCTGACCAAGAAGGCCGACGACCTCCTAACGATGAAGTACATCCTCAAGAACGTCGCGCACCGCTATGGCAAGACCGTGACCTTCATGCCCAAGCCGATCGTCGGCGACAACGGCAGCGGCATGCACGTGCACCAGTCGCTGGCCAAGGGCGGCCAGAACCTGTTCACCGGCGACGGCTACGGTGGCCTGTCGCAAATGGCGCTGTGGTACATCGGCGGCATCTTCAAGCATGCGCGCGCCATCAACGCGTTCGCCAACTCGACCACCAACTCGTACAAGCGCCTTGTGCCGGGCTTCGAGGCGCCGGTGATGCTGGCGTACTCGGCGTCGAACCGTTCGGCTTCGTGCCGCATCCCGTACGTCGCCAATCCGAAGGCGCGCCGCATCGAGATCCGTTTCCCCGATCCGATGAACACCGGCTACCTCACCTTCGCCGCGCTGATGATGGCCGGCCTCGACGGCATCAAGAACAAGATCGATCCGGG